>JBEBHE010000168.1:0-9796 GCA_040081205.1 Burkholderiales bacterium
GTGCCACAACAACGCGCGCGAAAACCAGGATTTTCACGATTGCATCGAATGGGTGGGCACACAACCATGGTGCAGCGGCAAAGTGGGGCTGAACGGCATTTCGTATTACGCATCGAGCCAGTGGCGCGCGGCGGCAACACAGCCGCCGCATCTTGCCGCGATTTGCGTGTGGGAAGGCTGGGTCGATAATTACCGCGACTCGGTGCATCACGGCGGCATCATCTGCGTGTTCCGCAAAAACTGGCAGGAGATGCAAGTCAAAACCGTGCAGCATGGCGTGGGAGAACACGGCACGCGCAGCAAGCTCACCGGCGAGCTGGCATGCGGCCCGGAGACGCTCACCGATGCGGAACTGGTGAATAATCGCGAAAACATGTGGGCCAATCTTATTGCCAATGAAATGGATGGCCCGTACTACCGCGAACGCAGCGGCGACCTGTCAAAAGTAAAAGTGCCGCTGCTTTCCGCCGCAAACTGGGGCGGACAGGGATTGCATCCGCGCGGCAATTTCGAAGGCTACATGCACGCCGCGTCAGAACATAAATGGCTGGAAGCGCACGGCGGTTCGCACTGGGCGCCGTTTTACACCGACTACGGCGTCGGCTTGCAGAAAAAATTCTTCGACTATTTTCTCAAGGGCAAACAGAACGGCTGGGATAAGCAACCGAAAGTGCAATTGCAAATCCGCCACCCCGGTGAAAAATTCGTGCAGCGTTACGAAAACGAATGGCCGATGGCGCGCACGCAGTGGACGAATTTTTATCTCAACCCGTCAAACATGGGACTGGGGGCGGATAAAAATAATACAATAAAAACAAATACTTACGATGCAATGGGCGATGGCATCACGTTCTCCACGCCGCCGCTGGAAAAAGACACCGAGATCACCGGCCCATCAGCACTGAAGCTGTTCGTGTCGTCATCCACCCGCGACGCGGATTTGTTTGTGATCCTGCGCGTATTCGATACAAACGATAAAGAAGTGTTGTTCCAGGGCGCGCTCGATCCGAAGACGCCGATTGCGCAAGGCTGGTTGCGCGCCTCGCATCGCAAATTGGACAAAATGCGTTCACTACCCTATCGCCCGTATCACACGCATGACGAAAAACAGCCGCTGACGCCGGGAGAAATCTATGAACTCGATATCGAAATCTGGCCCACCTGCATTGTCGTGCCCAAAGGTTATCGCGTTGCGCTCACCATCCGCGGCAAGGATTACGATCACGGCCAGTCAGCAGCGTCACTGTCGAACATGAAAAACCCGATGAGCGGCTGCGGCCCCTTCATGCATGACGACCCGGTAGATCGCCCGCCGGAAATCTTCGGCGGCCAAGTCACGCTGCACTTCGGGCCGCAGTTTCCGGCGGCGGTGTTGTTGCCGATTATTCCGGCAAAGTGATTTTCAAGGCGGCTACGAACCAGTACGCCACTTCATAAAATCAACTACTTAGGACGTGGTGTGCCCGGGGTGTGACGAGCCAACGCTACGCTCGCCGGAATATCCGGCGAGGGATGCGATCCAGCAAGTTCGATTACAGCTTTTCGGTCTTGATTTTGTTCTTGACGTCGAGCTTGGCGATATCGATATTTTCGACAAACACGTTTGGATAGGCAAATCCGGCGGTGCCAAAGAACACCGCAACGCGACCGAGGCGGCCGAGGCCTCCCATGCTGCGTGATGGCGGCATTCCGCTGGTTTTTTCATTAGTCATCGTGATCTCCTGAATGAACCACGATGAACGCTTCGCGGCTAAGCGTGCTTACAGTATGCGCCTTCCACCTGACATTAACCGTATGGTGGGACAAATAATTGGAAAGAAAAGGTCAAAGCGCGCGATTCAGCGGGTTTTGACCTAGGCCGCCTCTAACATCCTTGGCGCAGAGTCTCGGCGTAATTGAATGTGCCATTACTGTGACAGAAGTAGATCGGGCGAGGGGAAGAAAAGCGCCATGAATGTTTTATCTATAAAGATAAAAACTCCCAAAGAACGCTGTGTTTTACTGCGGCTGTATATTAGCCGCCTTAGCCACCGCCACATACCGCTCGTAATCGTCCTTCAGAAACTTGGCGAATTCCTCCGGTGTGCTGCCGATGGGTTCAAGATTCAGCGCGTTAAAGCGCTCACGCACATCCGCTGACTGCACCATCTGCTTCACCGCCGCGTTGAGCTTGTCCACGATGGACCGCGGCATACCACGCGGGCCGTAGAGGCCGTACCAGCCGGTGGATTCATAACCCTTGATGCCGGCTTCATCCACCGTGGGCACGTTCGGCAACTGCGGCGTACGTTTCAGGCCGGTAAACGCCAGCGGGCGCAGCCGCCCCGCCTGCACCAGCGGCACTACCACGGGGCTGGGGCCAAACATCAGCGGCACCTGGCCACCCAACAAGTCGGTCACCGCCGGGCCCGCGCTACGATACGGCACGTGCGTGAGCTTGACGCCGGCCATCGCCTGAAACTGCTCGCCCGCGATATGCGTGGAATTACCCCAGCCTGCCGAGACATAAATCATCTTGCCCGGATTGGCCTTGGTGAAATCAATCAGTTGTTGCAGCGTATGAATCTGCACCGAGGGATGCACCACGATCACCAGCCCGCTGGAATTACAGATGTGGCTGATCGGCGTGAAATCGCGGAAGGTGTCGTACGGCAGCTTCTTGTACACCACCGGGTTGATGGTGTGGCCGCCGGCCGTGGTCAACAGCGTGTAGCCGTCGGCAGCCGCTTTGGAAACGACTTCGGTGCCGATGATGTAGTTGGCGCCGGGGCGGTTATCGACGACAACGTTTTGCCCGAGGTAGCCGCCCAGTTTCTGCGCGGTGATGCGGCCCACGACATCCACCGCGCCGCCCGGGGCAACCGGGACGATGAGGCGAATGGGGCGTTCGGGATAGGCGGCTACACAAATTTGCGCAGCCAGAAACAACACCATCATGGATAAAAAACTGGATGATTTCATGCCTGCCCTCGCTTGTTTAAAATCGTGGCAACTCGTCGCATCGGTCACCCCCATCCCAACCCTCTGCTTCGCTTCAAGTGTTCCCTTCCCCCGTTTACGGGGCAAGGCGTAATAGCCCTATGAAGGCATCCACGGCATCGGCGCCTGCGACGCAAACTCGGTGCGGCAATCGATCACGGCCGGCAAATCGGATGCCATGGCCTGCTCGAATGCTTTTTTGAAATCCTGCGGCTTATCCACCACGACACCGAAGCAACCAAACGCTTGCGCAATTTTGGCGAAATCGGTTTCCAGGAACTCGTAGCACTCGTCCTTGCGGTTGGGTTCCGGCGCGCCGGTGTAGGCGATGGAGAGATTCTTCAAACCTTGCGCGAGGCATTTGTTGTTGTTGACGATAGTCACGGTTTTAATGCCGCGGCGGCGCGCGGTTTCGAGCTCGGGAAGGTGGTAATAGAAGCCGCCATCGCCGGTAAAACAGAACACCGGTTTGTCCGGGGCACCGCACTTGCCGCCCAGCGACGCGGGGAACGACCAGCCCAGCGAACCCGCCGCGCGGAAATAACGTTGCGCCGGATGATTGAAATACACCATGGTGTTGGTCCACAGCGCCGCAAAGCCGGTATCGGCAAACAGAATCGCGTCTTTCGGCAGCAGTTCAGTGAGTTCTTTGCACAGACGGCCCGGATTCATCGGCACGGCATCCGAGTTGCGCAGCTTCTCGGTTTCCGTGCGCCACGCGTCGACATGCTTGCGCGCTGTTTCCAGCCACGCATCGTGTTTCGCCGCCGCAGCCGACGCGGTAATCGCTTCCACCGCCGTACGCACGTCGGCGAGCACACCGATTACACCAGAATAATTGCGGCCGATCTCCACCGGATCGATATCGATCTGGATGATGGGTGTGCCATCTTTCGGCATTTTGTAATTGCCGGTGGTGTGATCGCTGGTGTTGCTGCCGCAGAAAATCACCAGGTCGGCTTCATCAACGATGTGATTGCCGCCGGTGCGGCCATACAAACCCATGGTGCCGAAAAACATCGGGTGCGTTTCGGTGAGTATCGCTTTGGCGTCGGGTGTCGCGCACACCGGTGCGCCAATTTTCTCGGCAAGTTTTGCAATCGCCGCACCCGCATCGGAAATGGTCGCGCCGCGATCCGCGATGATGACGGGCTTGCTGGAAGCCTGGATCGCCGCCACGGCGCGCTGCACCGCCGCCGCATCGGGCGCCGGGCGAAATGCCGGAAAGCGCGTGTGCGTGTCATCCTGCAGCACGTCAAACATGCCTTCGAGCGGCGTGATCGCGTCGCCGGTGAAACCGGCCATATCCAGATGCACCGGACGCGGTGTGCCGGTGGTCGCCTCGCGAAATGCCTGTCGCATCAGTTGCTGCATTTGCTCCAGCGCGTCGATCTTGGCGTGAAATTTTGTCACTGCGGCATAGAGCGGTTGGTGATCGACTTCCTGATACGCGTTACGGTACTGCATGGTGCCGACGTGACGGCCAGTGATCGCTACCACCGGCGAATGACCGAGATACGGATCCTGCATGCCGGAAGCGAGATTCGCGGCCCCCACCGATTGCGCCATGCACACGCCGGGCCTGCCCGACACGCGCGCGTAACCGTCAGCCATGTACGCCACACCTTTTTCGGAGTGCCCGAGGATGCGATGAATGCCGGTGTCTTCCATTGCGGCGAGTGCGCGACGCAATACCGCGTCCATGAAAAACAAGTGCGTTACGCCATAGGATTTTAGAATCTGGCCGAATAGTCTCGCGCCCGTCATTTTTTGTGGCATTGCATTACCCCCTGTTTGTGGTGGTCGATCATACCCCGGATGATTTCACGCGCGTCGCGCCACGCGACGGCATCACTTCAGCTAACCTTGAAATATTATTTAAAACAAATGGTTATACAAATCGCGCGTTCGCGTTCGTTTTATGCGCCGCGCAGAAAAGGCAAAACCGTTTGCGCAAAAAGCTCGGGCGTTTGCGCGTGCATAAAGTGCCCGGAGTCGGCTTCGACGTACCGTGCGCCGGGAACGAGTTTCGATAGCTCCGCCACCATCGCCGGCGTACGCATCGAATCATGTTTGCAGCCGATCGATAACGTCGGACACGTAATCTGGCCCAACTCGGGATCGACATCCATCTCCAGCAGCATGCGATTAATCGCCGCGAAACTTTGCGGATCGTTGGTCAGCCATCGCGCGCGATAGGTTTCAAAGCGTTCTTTGTTGGCACGCAACACCTCGGGGTACGAGCGATCCAGACTCGCCTGTGCCTGCGCGCGCATGCCGGTGCGCTCAACCTCTGCTGCGCGCGCGACCATGTGCGGTCGCGTCGCCGGATTGGAACGTGTCACGAGACTTTGTATCACCAGCCGCGAAACGCGCGATGGGTTCCGCGCCGCAAACGCCGCCGCAATGCCCGCGCCCAGCGCCGATCCCACCACATGACACGGCGTCTTGATTGCCAGCGCGTCCAGCAGTGCCGCGATATCCGCCACCATATCGTCGAGCTTCAGTGTGCCGCTGACTTTTTCGGATTGCCCGAAGCCGCGCTGATCGTAGCGCAGCGTGCAAAAGTGCTGCTGAAACGCCGGCAACGTTTCGTCCCAGCTATCAAGGCAGCCGCCCAGTTCATGCACCAGCACCACCGTCGGCGCCGCCGTTGCGTTGGCTGCGCCCGCCAATTCATAGCGCAGGCTGACGTCATTGATATCCAGCCATTTCATGGTTGTTACCTTTCAACACGTTGCGTTAAAAAGCCCAAGAAAAATCCTTGGGCTCTTGGTATGGCAAGCACCGCGCCACACAAGGCGCGCGATACCGATTCAGGATTACAGGGGGCGCACCATCACTTTGCGCCACTTGATAATGCCGCTGCCGTATTGCAGCGAAAACGGGCCGGCGGCAAACGATTTATCCTCTATGTCGACGGTGGTCACGCCGTTCATCACCACGGTCAGGCGCGGCCCATTGGCGGTGATCAGAAACGTATTCCATTTATTTGCGGCCTTGGGCATCGGATTCACTTTGGCGAAATTGACAATGGCGCCGGTGCCGTATTCCGGTCCGGGGCGCTTGTCGTAAATATTCACTTCATACGAATTCTTCGAGCCGATATCTTTGGGATTGGTGGCGCGAATGAATATACCGCTATTCGCATCTTCGTCGGCCCAAAATTCGGCGTAAATCTGGAAATCCTTATACGAATTTTTCGTCACCAGATGCGCTGTACCTTTGCCGCTGTTCATGCGGTCGCCCTGAATTGCACCGTGCATGGCCAGCCAGTTGGCATCGCCAAGACGCGTAAAGTTCTCAAGCCCTTTGTTACCGTCAATCAGCGTTACCCACGGCGCTTTGTCTGAGCCGTAAGGCATGGTGCCCCAGGGTTCCTGCTGAAATGGCTCCATTGAAGTGGCGCAGCCGAACAGCGTGGATGCAGCAACCAGCAGCCCTGCGGCGATAGCGGAAAATCTTTTCATGGCGATCCTCTTTTGATGGAAAATTAAAAACTGGGGTCAGATTAAAGTGGCTTGATCATCAGCTTGCGGAATTTGACGGTGCCGCTGTTGTATTGCAGCCCAATGGGGCCGGTGGGGAATGTCGCGTTGTTGACATCAACCGCAGGCTCGCCATTCATCGCAACCGTCAGGCGCGGCCCTTTGGCGGTAATCAGGAAGGTATTCCATTTGCCCGCGGCTTTGAACGTGGGCGCAGCTTTGGCGAGATTCACCATGGAGGCCGTGGGGAAAGGCGGATTCTTGTCGAAAATCTGCACTTCATAGCCGCCCTTGGTGTTGATGATCTTCGTGTTGGTGATGCGGAAAAATACGCCGCTGTTCGCATCCTCGTCGGCCCAGTATTCCACGTACATCTCGAAATCGGTGTACGACTTTTTCGAGTACAGAAACGCTGCATCCTTGTTATTTTTCCGGTCAATCTGTATCGCGCCGTGCATGGCCAGCCAGTTGCCGTCGCCGGTACGATTCCAGTTTTGCAAACCGTTCTGGCCGTCGATCAGCGTCTCCCATTGCGCGCTGTCCGAGCCATAGGGCATGGTGCCCCAAGGGTGCTGCTGAAATGGCGCGGGGGGATTGGCGCAGCCGAATAATACAGAGGCGCCGGCCAGCAACCCCGCGGCAATGATGGAAGTGAATTTCATATTGATCTCCTGTTGGATGGATGCCCGGGCATCCAGACTTTTAAAACGTTGCACCGCTCTGCGTCCAGCGCAGATTATTGTCGTGTTTGCGCGCTGGCTGACGCTCCCTTTGATAATCATAATCTCAGCCCCGCTACGCGCCTTTTTGCCAGCCGCAGAATAGGCCACACAGTATATCAGACCGTCAAGATTACACGCGCCAACCCAAAAGCCGGCACATCCGTAGCCTTCCTCAATCGGGCTTTGCGCCGGACGCCTTGATAATACGCGCCCACTTGGCCAGATCGTCGCTTATTTGCGCTCGAAATTGTGCCGGCGTGTTGCCGATGGGCGTTGCACCCAGGATGGCGATGCGGCCTCGCATGTCGGGCGCGCCTAGCGCCTGCAACGCGTCCGTATAAATTTTTTTCAGCAAATCCGGCGCAACGGCCGCCGGAGCCACCAGGCCGAACCACGACACCGCTTCGTAGCCCGGCAATCCTGATTCAGCGACCGTCGGAATCTCTGGTAACGGCGGCAAGCGCTGCAACGTGGTCACGGCAATAATTTTCAATCGCCCCGCTTTCGCCTGCGGCAGCACCGCGGGTGTAGTGGTAATCGTCATTGATACCTCGCCCGACACCACCGCCAGCGTTGCCGGTGCAGCGCCCTTGTACGGCACATGCGTCATGCGCGCGCCCGCCATGGATTTCAGCAATTCGCCCGCAAGGTGTCCCGGCGAGCCCGCGCCGTTGGTGGCAAACGTCAGTTGATCGGGCCGCGCACGCGCCAGCGCAATCAACCCCTTGACGTCGTTCACCGGCACCGACGGATGCAGCGCGAACACATTGGGCACCGCTGCTACGTTGGTGATCGGCGCAAAATCCTTGATCGGGTCGTACGGCAGTTTCGGGTTAAACCCCGGCACGATCGTGAGCGGCGCGCCCGAACCCATCAGCAGCGTGTAACCATCGGGCGCCGCTTTCGCACCGAGTTCCGTGCCGATCACACCGCTCGCGCCCGGACGATTATCGATAATAATTTGCTGACCCCACATTTCGGAAAGTTTTCCGCCGAGCAATCGCGCCAGCGTTTCGATGCTTCCGCCCGGCGGAAACGGCACAATCAGCCGCACCGGTTTCACCGGGTAGCTCTGTGCCACAACAGGTGCAATCACCAGCAACGCTACGGCCGCCGTCCAAAGTCCAAATCGCATCATGCGGTTTCCCAATCAGTTGCCGGGTATCGATTCTAACAATGCGGCGATGCGCGCGTTTGACACGCACGATTAAAATCCATTACCGTCAACGCGCCCCCGTCAATTCTTTTTCCTTACAGGACACTCTCATGGCACGCATACCGATCTTCAACGAACAGAGCGAATTCAATCCAGTGCAGCGCCGCGTGGTCGATGGCATCCTCGGACGCCGCGGCGGACGCATCCCGGGGCCTTACCGCTTGTCGCTGCACGCGCCGGAAGTCACCGAGGTGTGGCATCCGCTGGGCGAAAAGCTGCGGCTCAACAGTTGCTTTCCGCTGCATCAATCGGAGTTCGCGATCCTCATCACCGCGCGCTGCTGGGATTGCGACTACGTGTTCAACGCGCACAAAAAAATCGCCACCGACGCGGGACTTGCACCAAGCATTGTCGATGCGATGGTACGCAACCAGCGCCCCACGTTTGACAAGCCAGAAGAAGAAGCGATTTACGATTACGGTGTCGAGCTTTTCCGTAACCACGCTATCAGCGACAAATCGTATAACCGCGCGAAGGATATTTTCGGCATACCGGCGATTGTCGAGCTTGGCTGCCTGATGGGCTACTACGGCATGGTCGCGATGACCCTGCTCTCGCACGACATGCCGCTGCAGGAAGGCGCGGTGATATTGCAAGGCAAGGTTAACAGCAAGTAACCGCGCAACAACGCGACGCCATGCATACACCGTTTCTGGTTTGCTAAAACGCTCCTCGGAGAACAGCACAACCAATGCCCCCTACTGAATACGATTACATCATCGTCGGCGCAGGTTCCGCCGGCTGCGTGCTGGCCAATCGCCTGAGCGCTTCCGGCGAACATCGCGTTTTGCTCATCGAGGCTGGCGAAGACGATCGCTGGATGTGGATCAAAATTCCGGCGGGCATTGCGCATATCCTCACCGGCGAGCGTGCGATCTGGCGTTTCCAGACGCAGCCTGATGAAAAAGTGGGCGGGCGCAGTATTTTTTGGCCGCGTGGGCGCGCACTGGGCGGTTCCAGCGCGGTAAACGGCATGATCTGGGTGCGCGGCGATCCGCTCGAACTCGACCACTGGGCACATCTGGGCAACGCGGGCTGGAGCAGCAGCGACATTCTTCCGTACCTCAAGCGCATGGAAAGTTTCGCGCAGGGCGATCCGAACTACCGCGGGCATGACGGGCCGATGCATATCACCCGCTATCTCGATCGCGATCCGTTGTCGCAGGGCTTTATCCAGGGCGCGCAGCAGGCGGGCGTGCCCATGGTAGAGGACTACAACGGACCGCGCTTTGAAGGCGTGAGCTATCTTCAGTACAACACGCGGCGGGGCTGGCGGCGTCACACCGGCGACACCTATCTGCAGCCGGCGATGCGCCGCGCCAATCTGAAAGTCGAAACCGGCGCGCTGACGCAGCGCGTGCTGCTCGAAGGCCGCCGCGCTACCGGCTTGG
>JBEBHE010000169.1:0-9770 GCA_040081205.1 Burkholderiales bacterium
GATATATACGATTCTTGGCAAACTTGGAAAATCGATAAACATTTATCTCACTGACTTAAGCAGACTTATACCGCACCATTAGTATTACATAACCATATGATTTTATTGTTAATTTAAAGTTATCCACTGCTAAGACACTACCTTATTAGTCTTATTAAAGAGTACTACTTATGAAACTACTACAAATAGACCGCGACGCATTGCTGACGCCATTACAAGCAGTCACCGGCATTGTCGAGAAACGACACACCTTACCAATCCTTTCTAACGTATTGATAGAAAGAAAGAAAGACGTATTAAATCTGGTTGCGACGGATCTGGAAATTCAAATTACCACCTCATGTGAGGCAGCGGGCAAAGCAGGCGACGATCAAAGGCTAACGGTTTCTGCGCGTAAATTGCAGGACATACTGCGTTCGTTACCTGACGGCACCGATACGACGCTCGATCTTCAATCCAATAAACTACAGGTCAAAGCGGGTAAAAGCCGTTTCAACCTGCAAACAATGCCGGCCGACGATTTCCCAAAAATGGCGGATGCTGGTTTGTTACAAGGCAAATTTGCTATCTCACAAAAGCTGCTGCAAGACCTGTTGCTGCTGGTTCAATACGCTATGGCGCAGCAAGATATCCGCTACTACCTAAACGGACTGCTTTTAGTTCTCGACGGAAACAAAATCAAAGTCGTTGCCACCGACGGCCATCGCTTGAGCTACGCTGAGGGAACACTCAGCGAATCACACGAAAAACGCGAAGTGATTTTGCCGCGTAAAGCGGTCGTCGAACTATCGAAGCAATTGCGTTCAGATGACAGCGAGTTACTGGTAGAACTTTACGCGGCGCAAGTGCGTTTCAAATATGGAAATAGCGAACTGGTCACCAAGATTATCGACGGAAAATTTCCGGACTACACGCGCGTGATTCCGGTCAATTACAACAAGAAAATTACCCTGGAACGACAGGCGTTGTTGCAATCACTGCAACGCGCAGCCATTCTTTCCAATGAAAAATTTCGCGGCGTACGCTGGATGATTACCGGAAATAGTTTGCGAATTTCCTGCACCAATAGTGAACAGGAAGAAGCACAGGAGGAAATGGAAGTTAATTACAGTGGCGAAGCGCTCGACGTGGGATTTAATATCACCTATTTGCTCGATGTGCTGAACAATGTGCATACCGAAAAAATCGATTGCGCTTTCGGCGATGCCAACAGCAGTATGTTGATCACCATACCTGAAAGAGATGATTTTCGTTATGTCGTGATGCCAATGCGTATTTAGCATCCAACCAAAAAAATTAGAAGAAAGACAAGAAAGAAAAAATGGCAGAGAACAAGGACAGCAAAGATATCAAAGACGCAGCGGATTACGACGCGTCGAGCATTAAAATGTTGAAGGGGTTGGAAGCCGTCCGCAAACGTCCTGGCATGTATATCGGCGATACCAGCGACGGCACCGGTCTGCACCACATGGTATTCGAAGTTGTTGACAACGCGATTGACGAAGCGCTGGCCGGCTATTGCAACGAAATCACGATTACCATCCACACCGACAACTCGATCAGTGTCGTTGACAATGGTCGTGGCATACCGACAGAGATTCATCCGGAAGACGAGCTCAAGCGCTCTACGGCCGAAGTGGTGATGACCGAGTTGCACGCCGGCGGCAAGTTTGACAACAATTCATACAAAATTTCTGGCGGACTGCATGGCGTCGGTGTGTCCGTGGTTAACGCGCTGTCAGAGTGGTTGCGGCTGACGATCCGCCGCGAAGGCAAGACACACCAGATGGAGTATCGCGACGGTGCGGCCGTTGCCCCGCTCAAAGCCACAGGCAAAACAGAACGGCGTGGCACGGAAGTGCATTTCATGGCTAGCGTCGAAGTGTTCGGAAAAATCGAATTTCATCACGATATTCTGGCGCGGCGCTTGCGCGAATTGTCGTTCCTGAATCATGGCGTGAAGATCACCATGATTGATCAGCGTTCAGGCAAAGAAGAGGCTTTTGCTTTCGGCGGCGGTATCAAGGGTTTTGTCGAATACATGAATCGCAGCAAGAGCGTACTGCATCAAACCATCTTTCATGCCACGGGTGAGAAAGACGGCATCCTTGTCGAAGTCTCCATGCAATGGAACGATTCATATCAGGAATCGATGCAGTGTTTTACCAACAATATTCCGCAACGCGACGGCGGCACCCACCTCACCGGTTTGCGTGCGGCGATGACGCGCACGCTCAATAACTACATTGTCAATACGGAGTTGGCGAAAAAAGCCAAGGTTGAAACCACTGGCGATGACATGAAAGAAGGTTTGACCTGCGTGTTATCGGTGAAAGTGCCGGAACCCAAGTTTTCTTCACAAACGAAAGAAAAATTGGTGTCGTCGGAAGTACGTCCGGCGGTCGAAGAGGTCGTTGCTGCGAAGCTGATGGAATTTTTGCTTGAGAAGCCCAATGACGCTAAAGTCATTTGCGGCAAAATCGTCGATGCCGCGCGAGCGCGCGAGGCGGCACGCAAGGCGCGCGAACTCACGCGCCGTAAAGGCGTGCTGGATTCGTTTGGCTTAACCGGCAAGCTGGCAGATTGCCAGGAGCGCGATCCAAAGTTGTGCGAGCTCTATCTGGTAGAGGGTGATTCCGCCGGCGGCTCCGCCAAGCAGGGCCGCGACCGCAAATTTCAGGCGATCCTGCCGTTGCGCGGCAAGATTCTCAACGTAGAAAAAGCGCGTTTTGACAAGTTGTTGTCGTCGACCGAGATCACTACCTTGATCAGTGTGCTCGGCACCGGTATCGGCAAAGACGAATATTCAGCAGACAAACTGCGCTATCACCGCATCATCATCATGACCGACGCGGACGTCGATGGTGCACACATCCGCACGTTGCTGCTTACATTTTTCTATCGGCAAATGCCCGAGCTTATCGAGCGTGGCCACATTTATATTGCGCAACCACCGTTGTATCGGCTGAAACACGGCAAGACCGAGCGCTATCTTAAAGACGAGCACGAACATAAACAGTATTTGCTCAAGTTAGCGTTGGCCGGCGCGCAACTTCATCCTTCGGCAACGGCGGAGCCGCTGAGCAAAGACGCGCTCGAAGCCGTGGCGAAAGATTATTTACTTGCAGAGGCCGTTATCGACCGCGCCAGCCACCTTGCTGACGAGGCGGTGCTGCATATGTTGTTGCAGCAACCGGTCGATCTGGACCTTTCCAATGAGACGGCGACGCGTAACAGCGCCAAGAAGATAGCCGCTTTGCTGAAAACCGAACAAATCAAGATTGAGCCGGTCTACGACGAAAAGACGGAACAGTTCATTATTCAGATCAATAAAATACAACACGGCGTCGAGCGCCGCTCACGTATCGATACTGATTTCGTACAAAGCGGCGACTATGCACAAATCAAGAAAACCGCAGCCGTGTTGCAAGGCTTGCTGAGCGAAGGTGCTCACGTTAAATTCGGCGAGCACCAGCAGCCGGTGAAGGAGTTCCGCGAAGCCATCGACTGGGTGCTCAACGAAGCACAGCGCGGCGTCAGCGTGCAGCGCTACAAGGGGCTGGGCGAGATGAATCCCGAACAGTTGTGGGATACCACCATGGACCCGAAGGTACGGCGTTTGCTGCGCACGCAAATCGAAGACGCGATCGGCGCCGACGAGATATTCAGCACATTGATGGGCGACGCAGTAGAACCGCGCCGCAACTTTATTGAAACCAACGCTCTGGGCGTGCGCAACCTCGACGTATAGCCAACCGATGCTGTCGTTCCCGTGCAGGCGGGAACCCAGGCGGTGATGTGTGCGGCACGGTACTACGACTTCCCGCGGTAGCGGGAATAATAGACAGACCGGGTTTTGAGTTAGCGCGTGCCTACGAGTGTCTACGCGTGATGCGCCGAAGGTGATTCGTCAGGTAACTGCGCGAGCTCAATCAAGCAACCTTCCGTCCCCGCCGGATCGAGAAACGCAATACGGCAACCCGCGTGGCCAATGCGTGGCGTTTCATCCAGCAGCGGCACGCCTTTGGCTTTAAGCTCCGCCAGCGCCGCGTCGATGTCTTCAACTTCAAAACAAATGTGATTGATGCCGCCTTTGCCTTCGGCGATCATCTTCGCGTGTTTGCTGTCGGGCGTGGTACCGGCGATCAGCTCCACCATCGATTCGCCCACAGGATAAAGCGCCAGTTTTACCGGCCGCACCGGATTGGTTTCCACTTCACCGAGCTTGATACCGAAACAGCCTTCCCACAGCGCGCGGCTTTTATCGACATCCTTAACCAACACGCCCACGTGCTCAATACGCTTGATTTTCATAATGGTTCCTTTTGTGATCGCCAGGTAGAAAATACCAGAGAATCTCCGTCGCTTGGTGTGAAAAATAAATTCACCAGCCGTCTCCACTAACCGTGCAAATAGAGCGGTATTCCAACGGTTGACAGGCTCTCGACAGCAAGGAGAGGCCAGAACAGCAAAGCGATAGCGGCATTTTGTTATCGCCGCTGACTAGCGGGCCCGACCTAAGTAAGCCACCGAACTTATTTTTTTGCATCCTTCGCTTCAATGCGCTTGACCACCTGTGCCACCTGATCACGCTCTGCCGTCATACGAGCTGTGAGCGTTGGTGGCGCCCCGGCTATCATTTCTGCGCCTAGACTCAACAGCCGTTCGCGAATATCGGGCAGCGCGAGTATCGCCGTGACTTCGGTGTTGAGCTTGGCGACAACCGCGCGCGGTGTTTTTGCCGGAACCACGATGCCGTAAAACGACGAGGTATCAAATCCCGGCAGCGTTTCCGCCATGCTTGGAATATCCGGCAACGCCGGGCTGCGTTTGGCGCTGCTGATCGCCAGTACTTTCAGCCGTCCTTGTTTAATTAACGGCATCCCCGCCGCAAGATTCGGAAAATACACCGCGATATCGTTACGCACCACGCCGTTAAGGCCATCGCTCGCGACCTTGAACGACACTTCCGTTAAATCAATGCCCGCCATCGCGTTCAACATCTCCGCGCCGATGTGACTGCTGGTACCGCGCCCAGAGTGCGCGTAGTTGAGAACGCCGGGTTTGGCTTTTGCCAGATTGATCAAATCGGCGAGCGAATTCAGCTTCAGTTGCGGTGGTACCACCAGCACCGTGGGCAGGCCCACCATGAACACCACCGGATCAAAATCGCGAAAAACATCGTAGCTTACGTTAGGAATAAAAAATGGGCTAACCACAAACGTGGACGACGCCATGTAGAGCGTGTAGCCGTCAGGATCAGCGCGCGCCGCCATCGCCGCACTAATGGTGCCCGCCGCGCCGACGCGGTTATCGACCACCACCTGCTGGCCCCAGCGCTCCGTCAGTTTGTTAGCGATCAACCGGGCCACGATATCGGTCGCGGTGCCCGGCGAAAAGCCGACGATGTAACGGATGGGTTTGTGTGGATAGGTTTGCGCAGGATTTTTTCCGGCGGGCTGGGCCAGCACAGGTGCTGCAACACAAAAGGCGAACCACAAAAACATCAGGCGCAGAGATGTCATCGTCAACCTCGCTAAAGAACAGCGTGGATCATAGCAGGCTGGCGGGAATTAAAAAATAATCAATAAAAACAGATACTTATGTATGCCCTCTCGAATAGGAAAATCAACAAAACGGCCTGCGGTGAAACAAGCGTCCCGGCATCAGCGCAAAACTGCCGGCGATCCGGTCGCTACGCGTGTTATTTACGCGGCTTTTTTTCTTGCTTTGGCTGGTGGCTTTTTGGCAGCGGGCTTGTCCGTCACGGGCTTCGTCGCAGTATCAGCCTTCGCGCCTGCTTTCGGTTCGCGCGGCGCGAACTCAAACGTCACTTTGCCGTCAGCACCGCGAGCGAGAAACGCCGAGAACGGACGTCCTTTTTTGCTGATGAATTTATGCAGCAAATCAGTCTTGCCATCTTTCAGCAATTTGGTGACTTGTTCGGGCTCGATATTGCGCTGAAGAATGATTTTGCCGGTGCGGAAATCGCAGGTGCGCGGCTGCGCAGCAGCTTTTTCGCACAGGTAAGCCATGCCGTGGGCGTAAACATTGCCGCCGCATTTGGGGCACGCGCCGAGTGATTCCTGACCGGTGAAATCGACCGGCTCAGCGTCTTCGTTGGCTTGGCCGAAATCGAATTCGAGTTTGTGTTCGGTGTTCAACTTGATGTTGGCGGCGAACGGGCGTCCCAGCCGTGAACGAAACCCTTGCAGCGGGCCGATGGTTTTTTTGACAATGAGCTCGTCGATCTCGGCGGGCTCAAACTGTCGTCCAGCGAGAATGCGCCACAGCGAGAATTCGCATTTCTCGCACTGGAATTTCTTGTAGTTCTCGGTGATTGCGCCACCGCAGCTTGGGCATTTGGCTTTCAGTGTCACGTAATCGCCCGGCACGGTTTCACTGTCGTGGGCTTTCGCGCGCTCGACGATATGGCGCGTCATCTTCGCGATCTCGCGCATAAACGTGGCGCGTTTTAACTTGCCGTGCTCCATTTCCTTCAACTTGTATTCCCACTCGCCGGTCATTTCGGGCGAGGCGAGTTCGGGTATATCCAATCCGCGCAGCAGCGTGATCAGCGAAAACGCTTTCGGCGTGGCCTGCAGCTCGCGACCGAGGCGCACCAGATATTCTTCAGCGATCAATTTTTCGATGGTGACGGCGCGCGTGGCCGGCGTGCCGAGTCCGCGCTCTTTCATCGCATCGCGCAGCTCTTCGTCTTCCACCAGTTTGCCGGCGCCTTCCATCGCGGACAGCAGCGTGGCTTCGTTAAAGCGCGCGGGCGGTTTGGTTTGTGTGGCAAGCACATCGATTTTTTCGGTCTTGGCTTTCTCGCCTTTTTTCACCGCCACCAGATTGGGTGACTCGTCGTCGCCTGCCGCGGCTTTACCGTGCACTTCCAGCCAGCCGGCGTTGACCAGCACCTTGCCTTCGCTCTTGAACGCTTCGTTTTCGACGCGCGTGATGCGCGTGGTGACCATGTATTCCGCGCTCGGATAAAACACCGCGAGGAATTGGCGCACCACCAGATCGTAGAGTTTTTGTTCGATTTCGTTCAGCGCTTTGGGCGCCTGCGTGGTCGGGATGATGGCGAAGTGATCCGATATTTTTGCATTATTGAATATGCGCTTGGTGGGTTTGACCCAGCCTTGCTTCAATATCTTTTTCGCGAACGGGCCGTACTCTGAAGCGGATAACACCGTGAGCGTTTCTTTCACCGTGTCGAGATAGTCTTCCGGCAGCGCGCGCGCATCGGTACGCGGATAGGTCAGCACTTTGTGTTTTTCGTACAGCGATTGTGCGAGCGATAGGGTGGTGCGTGCAGAGAAACCAAAACGTCCATTGGCGGCGCGTTGTAAACTGGTCAAGTCGAACAACAGCGGCGATGCCTGTGTCGTCGGCTTGCTGTCTTCTTCAATCTCGCCGGGCTTGCCGTCGCACTTGGCTTTGATCGCCAGCGCGGTTTTTTCAGTCCAGATACGTTCGGCGCGAAGATCGGGGTTGGCTGCATCACCCTCGCCTTCTTTCTTTGCCTTGGCGAATTTTTCGTCGATCCAGCGGCCTACGTATTCGCCGGCGGACACGCCAAAGGTGCCGTGAACTTCCCAATAATCTTTCGGCACGAAGCGTTTAATCTTTTCTTCGCGCTCGACCAATATCGCCAGCGTCGGCGTTTGCACGCGGCCCACCGGTGTTTTGTGAAAACCGCCGCTCTTGGAGTTGAACGCCGTCATCGCGCGCGTGCCGTTGATGCCCACCAGCCAGTCGGCCTCCGAGCGGCAAATCGCGGCGTCGGCCAGCGGCAGCATGTCTTCGTCGCTGCGGAGATTTTTAAAACCTTCTTTGATTGAACCCGCCGTCATCGATTGCAGCCACAAACGCTTCACCGGTTTTTTGCTGCCCGCATGACTGGCGATGTAGCGAAAAATCAGTTCACCTTCGCGGCCCGCGTCACACGCGTTAATGACGCCGGTGACATCCTTGCGTTTGAGCAGTTTGGTCAGCAGTTTCAAGCGGGCTTCGGATTTTTCAATCGGCAGCAAATCAAAGTGCGGCGGAATCACCGGTAGATTGGCAAACGACCATTTGCCGCGTTTGACCTCGAACTCGTCCGGCACGGCGATCTGCACCAGGTGACCGACCGCTGACGACAGCACAAAGTCGTCGCTCTCGAAATAGTCGTCATGGCGTTTGAAGCCGCCAAGTACGCGCGCGATATCGCCTGCCACAGAGGGCTTCTCAGCGATAATTAATTGTTTTGACATGGTTTTTTTGGATGCTCGCGCGGGAAAATCATTGTTCGTCGCGTGGATAACGTAACCAAGCGGCGTAAAAAGAGGCGCAGATAATAAGAACAAACCGGGCGGAAACGCAAGCACAGTACTTCACAAAGGAGGTGAAACCAGCTTATGGGAACCCTAAAAATATAAATAAAAACAATTAGTTACGATATTCGTTGCCACAGTCCACCCGGCAGGCCGGCAACAACGCCGTCCAGTTCGAGCTGAACGAGCGCTGCGCTGATTTCATGCACGGGCAGTCCAGCGCGACCGGCCAACGTGTCGATGTCACAAGGATCGAAGGCCATGTGAGCTAACAAAGGATGCTGGAATGCGGCGGAATCCGCCTTGGCGGCGGCGCCAGCAGGTAATGGCAGCCGAAGCTCGTCAAGGATATCCGCCGCGTCATCCACCAGCTTGGCGCCCTGTTTAATCAGCACGTGACAGCCTTTAGACAGCGTGGAGTGGATCGAGCCGGGAATCGCGAACACGTCCTTGCCCAACTCGTTGGCAATGCGCGCGGTAATCAGCGAGCCGCTGGACAGCGCGGCCTCCACCACCAGACAGCCGAGCGTCATGCCGCTGATGATGCGATTACGGCGTGGAAAATTCGCGGCCTGAGGCGGCGCGCCCAAGGGGAATTCAGAAATGATAGCGCCCTTTTCTGCAATGACGTGTGCCAAGTCGCGATTGCGCGCGGGATACACTTTATCCAACCCCGTGCCGACGACGGCGACAGTGGACGACAATCCCGCCAATCCACCACGATGCGCCGCCGCGTCGATGCCAAGTGCAAGTCCGCTGACCACACATAGCCCGGCGTTGCTCAGTGCGGTGGCGAACGACTCCGCCGTAAGTTTGCCTTGCGCCGTTGCGTTGCGGCTGCCGACGATAGCGATCGCCGGCTGATTGAGTAACTCACGCCGGCCTTTCACATAAATCAGCGGCGGCGGATCGGCGGTTTGCAGCAACGCTTGCGGATACTCATCGTCGGCCAGTGTGACGACATGATTATTGGTGTCCGCAAGCCAGGTTTCTACCCGGGCCGGATCGCCGAACAATTCGCCATCGCGTATCGCGTCGGCGACTTTGCCGTTGACCACCGTGGTCAACGAGGCGCGACTCGCTTCGAGGATTTGCTCGGGGCCGCCAAAGGCGGAAAGCAGCTTACGGAATGACTCGCCACCCAGGCCTTGCGTGAGGCTCAGCCGCAACCAGGCCGCGATGTCCGGTGCGAGCGGCATGCGCTGGCTGGCGCAGCCGCGCAACAACGATCAGGGATTCTTTACGACGTCTGACAGCGCAACCGGTCGGCTGGATTCCATCACCAGCGCAAATGACGCGCGATCAAAAGTGCGGAATACCATTACCAGGCCGTAGCGGTCATCGGGGAGATTGGCAAGATCAGCGTCATTCACCGGTGTCGTCACGGGATATACCGGGCCGTCGCGCGGCGTAAGACGTTCTTCGTAGTGGGTGCGGCGCGCATCA
>JBEBHE010000170.1:0-9692 GCA_040081205.1 Burkholderiales bacterium
TGATCGAAAGCGCGCTCGGCGTTTACAACTGCTATTCGTTGATCAAGGCATCTTCCCGCGTGACGGCAACCTGCATCGGCAGCGCGCGCGATGGCGATTTGCAAACGGATTTAGGTTGCGCGTGGTCAATCGAAGGCACGGAACTGCTCTATGCCAAATCCAAGGTGTTGTGCGATTCGCGGGCGGCGGGCGCGTATCCGCTGGATGGCGTGTTCTCGGATATCAGCGACGAGGCGGGGCTGATTCAGGATTCGACTTTGTCCGCGCGCCTGGGTTTTCTGGGACGCACGCCGATCCACCCGAAACAGATTGCGCCGATACGCAAGGCTTACGCCGTGCCGGAAACGGAAGTGATTTGGTACACGCGCGTGGTGAGCGAATTCGAAGCGGCCGAGAAAACCGGGGTTGCCGCGATTGCGGTCGAAGGAAAACTCATCGACTACGCCATGTATGCGCGGGCGAAGCGGGTGCTGGAATTGGCTAAATTGAATTGAATTGAACTGAACGGACAAACCATGGATTTTTCGTTTACGCCGGAACAGGAGCAAATTCGCGAACATCTGAAAACACTGCTGAGCGTGGAGTGTTCACCGGAATACGCGGCTAAATGCGACGATGAAGCACGTCCACCGCGCGAAGCGTACGACGCACTTGCCAGGAACGGCTGGTTCGGCCTGATCGTGCCGCCGCAGTACGGCGGCAGCGGTGGCACGGCCATCGATCTTGCGATTCTGCTCGAAGAATGCGGCTATGCGTTCGAGGAGCTCGGCATGTGGGTGTTCCGCACGCTGACCTATGGCGGTTATGCGGTGATGCGTGATGGCACGCCGGAACAGAAGCAATCGATATTACCGCGCGTGGCTAAAGGTGAAATTTCGGTATGTTTCGGCATTACCGAGCCGCATTCGGGGTCGGATGCCGCAGCGCTGACCACCCGTGCTACTGAGCGCGAAGGCGGTTATTCCATCAGCGGCCAGAAAGTGTTCACCTCTGGCATGGATATCAGCGACCTGTGCCTGCTGATTGCGCGCACGTCCACCGGCAAGAAAAAACAGGAAGGCATTACCAACTTTCTGGTCGATACCAAGCTGCCTGGCATTGAGATCAAGAAAATCAAAACGCTGGGGCAACGCGCCATCGGCACCACGCAGGTTTTTTACAATGATGTGCAGGTGCCAAAAACCGCGGTGCTGGGCACGGTGGATCAGGGTTGGGGTTCGGTGGACGCCTACATCTGGTACGAGCGGCTGTGCTTATCGGCGGCGCGCACGGGTGCAGCGACAGCGGCGTTTGAGTACGCGTTGAATTACGCCAAGACGCGCAAGCAGTTCGGTAAAACCATCGGCGAGTTTCAGGCGGTTTCGCACCAGCTTGCCAACATGAAAGTGATGCTCGATATTTCCCGCACGCTGGTCTACCGCTTCGCGTGGCTCATGGATCAGGGCAAGGCCACGCGTCACGACGCTGCCGTGGTGAAACTGCATACCGGCGAAACCTACAAAGCGGTCTCCGACATGGGCCTGCAGATTCTCGGCGGCTACGGTTATTGCATGGAGTATCCCATGCAGCGTTTCTTCCGTGACTCGCGGCTGGCGACGATTGGCGCCGGCACATCGGAAATTCAGCGCAATATCATTGCCAAAGGTTTGGGGCTATAAATGCCACGCGCGCTGGAAGGCGTTCGTATTCTCGAACTCGGCCAGATCATCGCCGGCACCTATGGCAGCCAAGTGTTAAGTGATTTGGGCGCCGAAGTCATCAAGATCGAAACGCCGGAAGGAGACCTGGGACGTATTCCATCGGTGGCGCCGTACAAAGGCATCAGCACGCTGTTCCTCACCTTCAACCGCAACAAGAAAAGCATCGTCATCAATCTCAAGACGGATGAAGGCCGCGCGATTTTCTACGAATTGGTGAAAGTGTCGGATGTGGTGATCGACAACTTTCGCGCGGGTGTGATGGAACGGTTGAAAGTGGATTATGCGACGCTGTCCACGATCAATCCGCGCATCATCCAGTGTTCGGTCACGGGCTTCGGCACGGACGGCGCCTACAAGGATTTTCCGGCGCTCGATCTGGTGATACAGGCGATCAGCGGCTATCTTGCGATTACCGGCGAACCGGGGCGCCCGCCCGCGCGGGTAGGCATTCCGCTGGCCGATATGAGCGGCGGCATCTTTTCATGCAAGGCGATTCTGGCGGCGCTGTATCAGCGTGAACGAACCGGCAAAGGCTGCCGCGTCGAAACCTCGATGTTCGACGGCATGCTGAACCTGCTGAGTTACATGGGCACGCACTTTCTCACCGCGGGCGAACTACCGAAACCGCAAGGCACGGCGCATGAATTCACGGTGCCGTGGCAGGCATTCGCGGTGAAGGACGGTTACGTGGTGATCGCCACGCGGCAGGAGAATTTCTGGAAAAAACTGTGCGTGGTGCTGGAGCATACTGAGTTGGCGGACGATCCGCGCTTTGCCACCAATCCGCAGCGGCTGGAAAACCGCGCGACGCTGGTGCCGATGCTCGAAGCCATCATGCGCCAGAAAACCGCTAAAGAATGGCTGGAAAAACTATACGCGGCCGAAGTGCCCGCGGCGCCGGTGAACAATCTCGATGGCGCGTTCAGTGAGCCCATCGTGGCCGAGCGCGAGATGATCGTCGAGTACGATCATCCCGAAGTCGGGCGCGTGCGCATGCCGGGCAACCCGATCAAATTCGATGGCATCGATAAAACCATTTCAAATCCCGCGCCGCTGCTGGGTGAACACACGGATGCGGTGCTGCGCGATTTGCTGTCACTGCCGGCGGCGCGCATTGCTGAATTGAAGCAATTGGGCGCAATTAAATAATCGTTTAATAACAAATACTTATAGGTGGCTATCGATGCGTGGCATGTATTGGGAAGAATGGGATATCGGCGCGGAATTTGAAAGCCCAGCGCGCACCGTCACCGAGGCGGACATCGTGACGTTCGCGGGCTTGTCGGGCGATTACAACCCGCTGCACATCAATGAGGAATACTGCAAGACGACGCAGTTCGGCACGCGCATCGCGCACGGCCCGCTGGTGTATGCGATTGCCGCTGGATTGATTTTTCAGCTGCATTTGTATGACGATACGCTGATCGCGTTTCTCGGTTTCGACAGTTTGAAATTCACCAACCCGGTGAAAGCTGGCGATACCATCCACGCGAAACTCAAGGTGCTGGAAAAACGCGAGAGTTCGCGCGCCGACCGCGGCATCATGAAACGCCAGTTGCAGGTGTTCAATCAGCGCGGCGAGATGGTGCAGGATGCGGTGCAGGCGTTTTTGTTGAAACGCAAGCCCGCATAGTACGTGTGTTGTTTATTCCTATTCCAACTGCGCGCCGGAATCCTTGGCGACTTTCGCCCATTTCACCGTTTCGGATTTAACGAACGCCATCAGTTGATCCTGCGTGGACGAGCCCACGTCTAGTCCTTGCAGGGTCAGGCGTTCCTTTAAATCCGCGCTGTTCAGCGCCTTTACCGTTTCAGCGTTGAGCCGCGCGAGTATGGCTGGGGGCGTACGCGCCGGTGCGAATAGCGCATACCAAATCACTACTTCGTAACCCGGAATGCCTGCCTCGGCGATGGTCGGCACATCCGGTAACTGCGGGTTACGCGTGGTGGTGGTGACGCCCAGCGCGCGCACGCGGCCCGCTTTGATATGGGGCAGCAGTCCCGCCAGGCTGGAGCATAGTGCCTGCAATTGCCCGCCCAACACATCGGCCAGCGCGGGACCGGAGCCCTTGTAGGGTATGTGTACCATATTGATACCACCCATGCTCTTGATCAATTCCATCGACAGATGCGGCGCACTGCCGATGCCGGCGGAGCCGTAGCTGATTTTGCCGGGATTGGCTTTGGCGTAGGCAATGAATTCTTTCACGCTCTTGGCCGGCACACTGGCATGCACCACCAACACATTGGGTACCGTGCCGACCATCGATATCGGGGCGAAATCACGGATGTGGTCATAGGGCAATTTCTTGTAGAGCACGGGATTCACCGCGTTGGTGGTGATGGATCCCATCAGCAGCGTGTAGCCATCGGCTGTGGCTTTGGCCACGAGGTCGGTGCCGATGACACCGCCACCGCCGCCCCGGTTGTCGACCACAATCTGCTGGCCGAGCAGCTCGCCGAGCTTGGCGAAAACCAGGCGTCCGACAGTGTCGGTGCCACCACCGGGCGCCAACGGCACGACAGCGCGTATCGGGCGGTTGGGATAGGGTTGCGCACTGGCAATGGGCGGCGCACCGGCGAGCAGTGCGAACGTTGCGAAACCGAACAGTGCGATTTTCATCTCAATCTCCTTCAGCGTTGGCGTGACCGGTGATCTTGTCCACTTGCATGAGTTCTTCCTGCGTGAGTTCCCAATCGGCGGATTGGATATTGGCTTCGAGTTGTTCCGGCCGGGTCGCGCCGGCAATCACGCAGGCGACCACCGGTTGCGCAGCCAGCCAGCTGAAAGCAAGTTCGAGCAGCGTGTGTCCGCGTTGCTGGCAGAATAACGTAAGCTGTTCGATACGTGTCCAGTTGGCATCGGTCATGAACATTGTTTCGTAGCGCTTGCCTTTGGTGATACGCGCGCCCTCGGGCTTGGGCGCGTTGCGCTGGTATTTGCCGGTGAGAAATCCGCTGGCGAGCGGGTAGTAGGGCAGTAGCGATATGCCATGCGCTTTCATCGCGGGTATCAGTTCGCGCTCCGGCGCGCGCGCGAGCAGGCTGTATTCGACTTCGCAGGTGGCTAGCGGGTTATAGCCGTGGTGTTTTGCTGTCCACTGCATATCGACCAATCGCCAAGCGGGCACAGACGAAATGCCGATGTGGCGGATTTTCCCCTGCTTCACCAGATCATCAAGCGCATGCAGCGTTTCGTCGAGCGGCGTCGCCGTATCGTAGCGATGCAACTGGTAGATATCGATCCAGTCGGTTTTAAGCCGTTTCAGGCTCGCTTCGACCGCGGTCATAATGTAACGCCGCGACGCACCTTTCATCGTTCCGGCATCGTCCATCGCATTGCCAAACTTCGATGCAATCACGATATCCTTGCGCCGCGCGCGGAGATATTGCCCAAGACAGGTTTCCGAGCCGCCTTTGTGCCCATACACGTCGGCGGTATCAAAGAAGGTGATACCCAGATCGAGCGCTTTGTGGATCACCGCGCGCGAGGCGTCGCTATCGATACGCAGGCCGAAGTTGTTGCAGCCCAACCCGACGGTCGAAACTTTGAGTGGCGTGGCGCCGATTTGCCGCTGCTTCATCGCGCTAGTCTCCCGCTCGCACAGCCAAGTGGCCGCGCACGTTGCTCATGTCCACATGCTCCCGGTTCAATTGATCGATGCTGGTGCAGCCCACCAGTGCCAGCACACGGTCGATTTCATCACGGTAAATTTGTAGCGCGCGCAGGGCCCCGGCTTCGCCTGCTGCGGCGGTGCCGTGCAACGGCGCGCGGCCCAGCATCACGGCGTTGGCGCCCAATGCCAGTGCCTTGATCACGTCGGTGCCGCGGCGAAAGCCGCTATCAACAATCACCGTGATGCGTTTGCCCACCGCATCAACCACTTTGGGCAGCGTCAGGATCGGCGCGGGTGTCGCGTCGAGCACGCGGCCGCCATGATTGGAGATCACCACCGCATCGGCGCCGCAATCAGCCGCGAGCACGGCATCCGACGGATGCTGTATGCCCTTGATAATCAGCTTGTGCGGCCACAGTTTGCGCAGCTCGCGCACGTCGTCCCAGGTAATGCTGGCGCTGAAATTGGTTGAGCGCCCCATCGGCAGCGCGGTGATT
Organism: Burkholderiales bacterium; assembly: GCA_040081205.1. GTDB lineage: Bacteria > Pseudomonadota > Gammaproteobacteria > Burkholderiales > SG8-41 > UBA5216. The sequence continues at coordinate 5,815 of JBEBHE010000170.1, forward strand.
TTGGTTTGTGTTTCTTCCGGGAAATTCTGGTAACGCGGCGTGCCGGTGGTGAGCATGTAGCGCGCCCACACGCCGAACAGCCAGCGCGGATGGGTCAGCACATCGACCACATTTTTGGTGGTGAACTTGAATGGAATGGTAAAGCCGTTGCGTAAATTATATTCGCGCCCCGGCGCAACCGGTGTGTCCACGGTAAATACCAGCGCCTCGAAACCGGCGTCTTTGGCGCGCGCAATCACGCGATGCGACTGCGAACGATCCGGCCACATGTAAAACTGAAACCATAGATTCCCGCCGGCTTCGGCCGCGACGCGCTCCAGTTTGGTCATCGAACCCAGCGCCAGCGTGAACGGCACGCCATGCGCTTTGGCGGCGCGGGCGAGGGCGATTTCGCCTTCGTACCAGGCAAGGCCTGTCGAGCCGGTAGGCGCCACGATCACCGGCATTTTTTGCTTTTTGCCGAAGAGCGTGATTTCCTGACTGCGCTTGTCCACATCGATCAGCACGCGCGGACTGAGCTTGATGCTTTCCAGCACCGTGCGATTTTCGCGCATCGCGACTTCATCGTCGTTGCCGCGATCCATGAACTCAAACAAGCCTTTGGGCAGGCGGCGTTGCGCGGCGTCGCGCAGATCGGCAGTGTTGTAGAAACCTAAAGTGTCGTCGTTCATCTTTTCTTATCGTTGGAATTGTTTGCGCATTGTCGCGCAGAAATCCTCGCGATACTCTGGCACAATGCAGTTTGTCGTTTATGAAAAATATATCAATAAAAACATATACTTAATAAAATCCATCATGCGACCTCTCCGCAGCTTGTTAATCATGCCCGCCAACCGCGCGGACATGCTGGCCAAAGCGCCCACCTATGGCGCGGATGCGCTGGTGTTTGATCTTGAAGATTCCGTGCCGATTGCCGAAAAGCCCAAGGCGCGCGTGCTGGCGCGTGAATATATCGAAAAGCATCGCGCGGACAATGCCATCTACGTGCGTGTGAATTCGTTGCAAACCGGCATGATCGAATCGGATCTCGATGCGGTGGTCACGGAGGGCCTGCTCGGCATACGGCTAACCAAGGCCGAATCGGCGGAAGGCATACGCGAACTGGATCGCATGCTGACAGAACTGGAAAAGAAGCGCGGCCTGAAAGAAGGATCCATCGGCATCGGCCCCAGCCTCGAGTCGGCGAAAGGTGTGTGGTTTGCCTACGAAATTCTGTCGGCTTCAAAGCGCATGTTCTGCGTGGTGGCCGGCACCGCACAGGATGGCGATTTACAAAGCGAACTCGGCTATCTTTGGACGGCGGTGGGCGAAGAAGTGCTGTACGTTCGTTCGCGCATCCTGCTGGCTGCGCGTGCAGCGGGCATAGAGCATGTGCTCGACGGCTCGTATGCCAACATTCGCGACCCGGAAGGCCTGCGCGCGTGCTGCGAGGCGGCGCGCCGGCTCGGCTATCGCGGCAAGTCGATTATTCATCCGAATCAGGTGGAGATCGTCAACCGCGCGTTCACGCCTACGCAGCAGGAACTCGACTACTACAAGCGCGTTCTGGAAGCCTTTGATGCCGCGGTGGCACGCGGTTCGGCGGCGACCACGGTCGATGGCAAGCTGGTAGATTATGCGATGGTGGCGACGGCGAAGCGGGTGTTGGCTTGGGGCGAGGGGTTGGTGGGGTAGTTATTTCTTTGCTATTAATCGAGCTAGATAACAATATTTGGGTGCGTTTTTCAGACTAAGTATTGGGATCCATTACCTGACCGGTGACGTATCGGTTTGCGAAATTACCAAAGCTGCTATTTTTTGATTCTAGGTGTTTTCGATATTTAATGAATCCAGGAAACATCATAATTTGATCTGTGTGAACATAGCCGTCAACTTTAACTGCTGCGAGACCGTCTAATGGTGGTTCGGTAGAGTAGGCCGATTTATACCTCGCGATCAAAACGTTGAATTTTTCTTCTGCGCTTTCGTTCAGTGATTTTTGAATTTCACGCAATTGTTCATGGGTCGCTGCTAAACATGCGACATAGTCGCGAAACAACGGTTTAACGTCGACGCGCCCACCTAATTTTTCAAGTTCTGCTAGTACGCTGGCTTTAAACATCCCATCTTCTTTCAGATAGGATGTTTTGGTAAAAATAGCTATCTCGCACGGAATCCTGTTACGGGATTGTTGCTTGTTAATTTTTTCGTGGTACTGCAATACGTGGATCGGAAAGCCAGAATGCTGCACATGGTTTCGCATGGCTTCCATAACGCGGTAACCAAGCACGGTGTCATAGTATGTTCTGAACTGCGTATCAAATTTTGCCACCGCGTTCGAGTCTTCGGTCAAGATGTTCTTGCCAAACGGTCTTGCGAAATCTAGGTAACCACGGCAGATGCTCAATAGATTGAGAAGTCGGCGATTAATTAGATTTCGCTCAAATTGAAACCAGTTATAGTTGCTCTTCCCATGTAACATGTATCTCGCAGTAGAACTTAATAATTCTGTTTCGAGTTCAAGGAAATTTTCAGCGACGAGATCAAACTTTTCCTCGAGAAACAAAGCGTTCAGCAAACCTACCTTGGCAGAGGCAAGATCGGAGTATTCTTTTTTAGTGATAGGAACGACAGTTTTTGATCCGATTGCCAATCTTGTGAGGCCGTATTCCATAATTACAGAGCGAGTCCCAAGGTTAGTGAGAGCTGTTAGGTGGAGCGCCTATACAGTTTTTGGCTGTGTTGGGTAATTGTAGCTTGGTTGTATTGAATTCTAATCTGGAGCGAATTTTCTCAGACTTCGCTATGCTATTCGTCAAACATCGATCAATCAAAAGGTATTTACGATGAATAAGCTCTCCCTCAGTATCGTTGCTATCTTTTCTGTATTAGTGGTTTCCACCACCTCCGCCCAAACCTGGCCCGCAAAATCCGTCCGTGTAATCGTGCCCTTCGGCCCTGGCGGCGGTGCCGACCTGACCGCACGTCCGGTATCGCAAAAGCTATCGGAAGCGTTGGGTCAGCAGTTCGTCGTTGATAATCGCGGCGGCGCGGGCGGAGCAATCGGCATGGAACTGACGGCTAAGTCGCCGCCCGATGGCTATACCGTGATGAGCGTTTCCGGCAGTTTTTCCGCGACGGCGGCGACGCACAAGCTTCCCTACGATCCGTTCGATGCGCTGATTCCGGTGGTGGAACTCGGCTACGCGCCCAATGTGCTGGTGGTGCATCCGGCGCTGCCGGCGAAGACGACGAAAGAACTGGTTGCGCTGGCGCGCGCCAATCCGGGCAAACTTATATTTGCATCCACCGGCATCGGCGGGCTGACGCACATGGCAACGGAGTTAATGGGGGTGATGGCGGGTATCAAGATGATCCATGTGCCGTATAAAAGCACCGGTATCGCGATGCCCGAATTGATGGCGGGGCAAACGCAGATCATGGTGGCGGGCATGTTGGGTGCGCAGCCTTTTTATACCAGCGGCAGACTGCGCGCGCTGGCTGTGACTACGGCCAAGCGCTGGCCCAGTTTGCCTGACCTGCCGGCAATCGCGGAGACGTTGCCCGGCTATGACAGCGGCACTTATTACGGCATGTTCCTGCCGAAAGGCACGCCGCAAGCCATCGTGGATCGCCTCAACGCAGAGGTCAACAAGGTATTGCAGGAAGACGGGATCAAGAAAACGCTGGTGGCGCAGGGCATGGCGGCTTCCGGCGGCACATCGGCGGTGTTTGCTACTCGCGTGAAGAAGGAATACAACGATTGGGTGAAAGTGGTGCGCGAGGCGAAGCTGAAAATTGAGTGACAATCTGTCGTTCCCGCGCAGGCGGGCATCCATGCCATTTCGCATATGGCACAGGTGTTATGGATTCCCGCCAGCGCGGGAACGACAACGTTA
>JBEBHE010000171.1:0-9672 GCA_040081205.1 Burkholderiales bacterium
TTCATGCAAGGCACAGGGCGCAAAGTCGATGGCGGCATCGAACTCTCAGGCAAGTGGGGATTTTCTTCCGGCGTCGATCATTCGCGTTGGGAGCAGCTTGCATGCATCGTCAAGAACGCTGATGATAAGCCGATTGACTGGATGATGTGCCAAGTGCCGCGTCCGCAGTTTGATGTAATCGATGACTGGCAGACGCTGGGCATGCGTGGCACCGGCAGCCGCACGGTGGTTTGCAAAGACGTTTTCGTGCCGGAGCACCGCGCGCTCTCCATGCATGTTGCCAACCCGGCGCACGACTATCCGGGGCTGAAGGTTCACGCCAATTCTATGTACAAAGTGCCCACGTCTTCGCTCGGCGGGCATTGCATTGCGGGGGCCATGACCGGCAACGCGCAGGCTGCGCTCGACATCGCCACCGACATGGTGAAGCAGCGCAGCACCAACTACACCGGTGCAAAAATGCGCGACTTTCAAACGGTACAGCTGCGTATCGGCATGGCCGGCGCAAAAATCGACGCCGTGCGCACATGGCTGCGCGCGGATTGCATCGAGGCGCACAACGTTTATCGCGCGGGTGGCAAACTCGATATCGAAACCAAGTTACGCTACAAACGCAACTGCGCGATGGGCATGAAGCTGCTCACGGAATCCGTCGATACGCTATATGAAATGTGCGGCGCAGCGGGCATTTACGATTCCAGCGCCATGCAGCGCATCTATCGAGATCAACATGCGGCGGCGGGCCATTTCAGCTTCAGCACCGACGCGCAATTAACGCCGTGGGCACAGGTGTCGCTGGGTGCGGAGTTCAAAAGCCCCACGCTGTAAGCACCACCATCGCCCGAAATATTATAAGTATTTGTTTTTATTAGTCAATTTTACTGTCGAGCCCGGCCTCGGCAATCTCTGCGGCGCGTAACAAGGCGCGTGCCTTGTTCTGCGTTTCCTGCCATTCGGCTTCGGGCTGCGAGTCGGCGACGACACCGCCGCCCGCTTGCGCGTACAACATGCCGTCTTTCACCACGCCGGTGCGCAATGCAATTGCAACATCCATGTTGCCGTCAAAACCAAGGTAGCCCACCGCGCCGGCGTAGATGCCGCGTTTCACCGGTTCCAACTCATCGATGATTTCCATCGCACGCACTTTGGGTGCGCCTGAAACCGTGCCTGCCGGAAACGTCGCGCGCAATACATCGATCGCACCCAAGCCGGGTTTGATCTTGCCTTCGACATTCGAAACAATGTGCATCACGTGCGAGTAGCGTTCGATCACCATCTGCTCCGTAACGCGCACGCTGCCGACCTGCGACACGCGTCCGGCATCGTTGCGACCGAGGTCCATCAGCATGATGTGTTCGGCGCGTTCTTTCGGATCAGCAAGGAGTTCTTCCGCCAGCGCCTTGTCTTCTTCGGGCGTTGCGCCGCGTTTGCGGGTGCCCGCGATCGGTCGCACGGTCACCACGTCGCCTTCCAGGCGCGCGAGTATCTCCGGCGACGCGCCGACCACATGAAAATCGTCGAAATCAAAATAAAACATGTACGGCGATGGATTCAGTGTACGCAGTGCGCGATAAAGCGCCAGTGGCGTGGCGCGCAGCGGTTTGGACATGCGCTGCGACGGCACCACTTGCATGATGTCGCCTTCAAATATGTATTTCTTCGCGCGTTCTACAGCGACGTGATACGCCGCTTGCCCGAAGCCCGACACTGCCTGCGCCGAGACCGCGGTGCTGGCCGGTGGAATGACGACAGGCTCGCGCAGTTTTTTCAGTAATTCCGCCAAACGCGCACGTGCGCGCGTGTAGGCGTCCGGCTCATCGGGTCTGGCGTACACCACCAGAAAAAGTTTGCCGGAAAGGTTATCGACAATCGCAATCTCTTCCGACACCAGCAGCGCAATGTCCGGCGTGCCAAGCTGATCGGGCTTTTGTGTATGCGCGAGTTTTTTCTCGACGTAGCGCACGGTGTCATAACCGAAATAACCAACCAGCCCGCCGCAAAAACGCGGCAGCTTCGCATTGGTTTCTACGGTGGCGACTTTGAATTGCGCCAGATATTTTTCGACATAATCCAGCGGATCGTCAACCGTGCTTTGTCTGGTAATCGCCGTGCCCGAAAATTCCGTGCACTGATAACCACGCACTTCGATGCGCGTTTGGGCCGTGAGGCCTATAAACGAATAGCGCCCGAATCGTTCACCGCCAACCACGGATTCCAGCAGGTAGGTGTACGGTTTGTTGGCAAGCTTGAGGTATATCGACAACGGTGTGTCGAGATCGGCAAAAGTCTCCAGCAAGACGGGGATGCGGTTGTAGCCCGCAAGTGCCAGCCGCTTGAATTCAGCTTCAGTCATGAGATGCTCCCTGCGAAAACGAGTTATTCAGGGCCGTGTATGTAATGTGTATTACGCGCACAGCAATAGGGACGAACAATCAACGCCGCCAGCGACGCCAACGTTCCCCGGCAGGCGCAAACCGTTGTACGCGCCCAGCCTGACCTGAAGTTTCGTTTCTCAAATCCATGACTAATTACTCTTTGAAATCAAACGAGTAGCATCAACCAACGACGCTACTATAGCATCAACATCCAGCGTCTGCACGTCGTGGCCTTCGTTGTAGCCATAGGTTACGCAAAAGATCGGGCAACCCGCCGAACGCGCAGCTTGCGCGTCGTTGATCGAATCACCGATCATCAGCATTTCGCTGGGCGCGACATTCAATTGCTTGCAAGCATGCAGCAACGGTGCCGGATCGGGCTTTTTCTGTGGCAACGTATCGCCGGCGACCACGCTCACAAAATAGCCCGACAACTTTACGTAATCGAGCAGCGGCAAGGTAAAGCGCTCAGATTTATTGGTCACGCACACCAGCGGGTAACCCTGCGCGCACAGCAAGTCGAGTCCTTCCTTGACGCCGGGATAAATGGTCGTGTGTTTGCCGTTCACCGCGCGATAGCTGCGCTCATAGATGGGCAACGCTCGTTGAAAAAGTTCGGCGTCGGGCTTGCCATCCATGCTGCCGGTCAGCGTGCGTTCGATCAGATTATTGATGCCTTTGCCCACGAAATTGCGGATCAGCGCCTCCGGCAGCGCGGGCATTTTCAATTCCGTCAGCATCAAGTTGGCGGCAACAGCAAGGTCGGGAATGGTATCGAGCAGCGTGCCGTCGAGATCGATCATCACGGCTTTGACGCACAACGGCGGGGTGAACTTCACAACAAACTCCGGAAAATTTCAGCGCGCGACCGCTTCGGCCCCTTTGGTCAACTCGGCGCGCATGGTGTTAATAGTCGCTTGGTAATCTTTTGTGCCGAAAATCGCCGAGCCCGCGACAAACGTATCCGCGCCGGCGCGCGCGATCTCGGCAATGTTGTCGGTTTTCACGCCGCCATCGACTTCGAGCCAGATATCGCGGCCGCAGGCGTCGATTTTCTGCCGCACCGTGCGCAACTTGTTCAGCGCTTCGGCTATGAATTTTTGTCCGCCGAACCCCGGATTCACCGACATGATCAGCACAAGGTCAAGCTTATCCAGGACATGATCGAGATAATGCAACGGCGTTCCCGGATTAAACACCAACCCGGCTTTGCAGCCGTTGTCGTGGATCAACGCAATGGTGCGGTCGATGTGCTCAGAGGCTTCCGGATGAAACGAAATAATATTAGCGCCCGCTTTGGCGAAATCCGGCACGATGCGATCCACCGGCTTCACCATCAGATGCACGTCGATGGGCACTTGCACGTGCGGACGGATCGCTTCGCACACCAGCGGGCCGATGGTGAGATTCGGCACGTAGTGGTTGTCCATCACGTCAAAGTGAATAATGTCGGCGCCCGCGGCTACCACCCCTTTCACTTCGTCGCCCAGACGAGCAAAATCAGCGGACAAAATGCTCGGTGCAATGCGGAAGTTGCGGGATTTCATGGCGATATTGTAACGGTTTCGCCAGCGGTCCGTGTATCTCGCTTATACTACGAGGCTACCGATTCCGCAGCCCCAGTAGCGCCCAATGAATCGCCAATAAGTTGCCCATGTCCAGCAAAACCCACGACATTTCCGTCAAGACGCGCACGCTCTACATCGCCGATCAATCCGATCCGGCCAACGACCGTTACGTTTTTGCGTACACCATTACGCTCACCAACAGCGGCAGCGTCGCGGCGCAATTGATCAGCCGTCACTGGATTATCACCGACGCCACCGACAAAGTGCAGGAAGTGCGCGGCAAAGGCGTGGTCGGCGAACAACCGCATTTGCGTCCGGGCGAGAGTTTTGAATACACCAGCGGCTCGGCCATTGCCACCCCGGTGGGCACCATGCGCGGCAGCTATCAAATGGTGGCGGACGATGGTACGAAGTTCGATGTGACCATACCGGAATTTACCTTGTCGATGCCGCGCGTGTTGCACTAAGCCGGCGCACTTTTAAGCTGCGCTCGACTACCTGCGGCATTGATTCATTTTCCGTTCTTGTCGTTTTGTTGATCGTCTTTCGGCGAACGCGGCCATGTCCACCACACCACCAGCGCCAGCAATACTGCCGCGGACAATGCCTCGACCAAAAACCACGATAAAATTTCCATAGCCTGAGTTTCGTGCCTAGTTGGGTGCTGTGTTGCGCGCTCTGTTGCCGCTATACTGTCGCTCCATCATGAATGATCCGGTGCGGAAAATCCAATTTTGCAAGATAGCTGCCGCATGCGCACTGGCAGCCATCATCACCGCTTGCGAAACACCCAAACCGCCGCCCGCAAAACCGGTGGCTGCACCACTGCCGGCGGTTGTCCCGGAATCTTCCAGCGCCACGCCACCCACGGTTAAAACAGATCCGGACGACACGCCCCGCATACTCTCGCTGGCCACGTGGTCCGACTTGCCGGGCTGGCAACAAGACAACCACGCCGAAGCATTGCCCGCGCTGCTCGCAAGTTGCCGCGTGCTGGCCAAACAACTGGCATGGCAAGACGCCTGCGAAGCAGCGCCAGCCGCCAAGGGACGTGACGCCGCAAAGCGATTTTTTGAAGCGCATTTTTTGCCCTATCGAGTAGCCGGCGCCGAGGGTTCAAGTGAAGGACTCATCACCGGCTACTATGAACCTACCTTGCGCGGCAGCCGCAAGCCCTCTGCACGCAACCGTTTCCCGGTCTATGGTGTGCCGGATGACCTGCTGGTGGTGGACTTGGGCGAGCTCGCGCCTGAACTCAAATCCACGGCGCCGCGTGCTCGTCTGGAAGGCCGCCGCGTAGTCCCTTACTTTGACCGCGCGCAAATCGAAAACGGACGCGCGCCGGTGCGCGGCAAGGAAATTGCCTGGGTCGAAGACGCCGTGGAGCTTTTCTTTTTGCAGATTCAAGGTTCGGGGCGCATCACGCTCGACGACGGCACCACCATGCGCGTGGGTTTCGCCGAGCACAACGGCCATCCGTACCGCTCGATAGGCCGTGTGCTGATCGACCGCGGGGAGTTGCCGCTGGAACGCACATCCATGCAAGGCATCAAAGCATGGGCGCGCGATAATCCAGCGAAGCTCACCGAGTTGCTGTATCAGAATCCGCGGTTTGTTTTTTTTCGTGAGTTGCCCGCAAACGGCATGACGCCCTCGGGCGCGGGTGTCTCCTCCCCCCCGGGCGCGCTTGGCGTGCCGCTCACGCCACAACGCAGCATCGCGGTCGATCCGCGCTACGTGCCGCTGGGCGCACCCGTGCATATCGCGACCACCTGGCCTAACACGAATAAACCCTTGCAGCGCCTGATGCTGGCACAAGATACCGGTGGCGCTATACGCGGCGCGGTGCGTGCGGATTTTTTCTGGGGCAGCGGTGAAGAAGCGACACGTGAAGCCGGGCGCATGAAGCAACCGCTGCGCATGTGGGTGTTGTTACCGAAGAACCATCCATCACAAAATAACATTCAAAAACAATAAGTTACATCGCCATTCGCTTCAGCGTGCTGCGGGCGCCGCGCGCGCGTCACGGGTGTGGTATTCCAGCGCCACGAGCACCTGCGCTTTGACGATACGCCCTTCCTTGTTGCGAGCGGGCGTAAACCGCGTGCGCAACAATAGTTCGCGCGCGATGGTTTCAATATCGTTTGTCTGTGCTTCAACATTGCGCACCGCGTTGACAACGCCCGCTTCGTCGATCAGCACCACCGCCCGCACTTTTCCCGCTGCGGGTTCGTGGGTTACGCCCAAAGCGGCGCTCAGATCCGGCTTCACCAACGCCTTGGGAAACACATCCAGATCGCCGACAGTGTAGTAGTTAGGATCGCTAGGCTGCGACAGCGCAATTGCGGCCGTGGCGGCAGGGGTCGTGGCGCTCGCCGGCGTCACACTGCCGGTCACCATTGACAGCGTTGGCGTGGTTTGGAAATCGGCGGCGGCCGCTGCCCTGGATTCCGTCAGCTCAGGCGCTGGAACTCCCACCGCCGGAATATTTGTCTCCACGGCAGGAGGCAACATCCGCGCTGCAATAGCGACGATAGCCGTGCCCGCACTCACGCGCGCCGCCCCTTTGCCATAGTGACTTTGCATGACCCATGCGTGCAGCGCCAGCGACACGCCCAGCGCAACAATCAGCCGCCGCTGTGTGCGGTCAATCATCATCACCGGCGCCGGCCGCTATTTGCCGCCGAGCGCCTGCTCGATCTTTGCAGCGGGAACATAGCCGCCAAGCTGCTGGCCCCCTGCGAGATATATCGCCGGCGTACCACGTATATTGAAACGCTGCGCCAACTGCGCATTTTTTTCCAGCGCCCCGACATCGCAGGGTTTTCCCGATTCGGTAAGCACGTTCTTGGTCATGACTTGATCCCACGCTTTAGCGCGGTCCTTGGAACACCATATCGCGCGTGATTTTTCTGTCGAATCAGGCGACAGTATCGGCAACAAAAAGGTGTAAACGGTTACGTCCGTCAGCTTGCCAAGCTCTTTGTAAAGCTCGCGGCAATAGCCGCAGTTCGGATCTTCGAACGTGTAGATCACGCGCTTGCCATTGCCACGCACCATTTTGATTGCCGAATCGTGCGACGTGGTCAATGATTTCGACACCAGTTTCTGTGTGGTTTCCTGGGTCAAATTGCGAGAAGGCATCGTGCGAACATCATGCAGCGCGCCACCCATCATGAATTCCACTTTGCTGTCGGTGTAAATTATTTCCCCGCCCATCACAACTTCATAAAGCCCGTTAAATGGCAGCTTCGTTACAGATTCCACTACTGATTTTGGAAACTTCGCTTGCAGCACTTGTCGCAGCTTGGCTTCGTCCGCCGTCTGCGCATGCGTGTTTGCAGAAACCAGCGCAAACATCGCTGCCAGCATTGGAGCCCATAGCTTGTTCATGTGCATTCCTTCAAAAAATGTTTCGCCGCAAACGGTTCAGGCCACGGCGTGTTTCACCAGCAGCTTCTTGATTAACGGCAGGCTTTCTACCATTCTCATACCCAGATTACGCGTGCGTGACAACCAGACCGCCTGCGAGGCAAAAAGTTTCTGCAAGCCGTCCGTCGCAAGTTGCATGCTCAACACATCTTCCCTGCGTGCCCGCTCATAGCGTCTGAGCAAAGCATAATCGCCACAATCATTCTGCGCGCCGCGATCACACAGCACCGCGGCCAATTCGCGCGCATCCCGGAAACCCAGATTAACGCCTTGGCCCGCCAGCGGGTGGACATTATGCGCAGCGTCCCCCACCAGAGCAAGGCGCGGTTTGGCGAACGCTTCCACGCGCTGCAAACGCAATGGAAACGCCGCCGCCGGGGTGATCAGTTCGAGTGCGCCCACCACGTTGTCGCTGGCCTCGCTCACGCGCTGCGCCAACGCGCCCGCATTCAGCGCTAATAATGCTTGCGCATGCGCCTCAGTGGTGGACCAAACCATCGACGCGCGATTTCCCGGCAACGGCAGCAGCGCCAGCACACCATCGGCGCGAAACCATTGAAAAGCCACGCCGTGATGCGGCAGCACGCACGCAAAATTCGCCACCACCGCGCTTTGCGCGTAATCGTGCGCGTTCGCCTTGATGCCGGCTTGCTCACGCACCCACGACTGCGCGCCGTCCGCGCCCACCACCAGTTTTGCGCGCAGCGTCACACCGCCTTCGAGAACCACTTCGGAATAGTCGGCGTGTTGCAACAACGCATCGCATTTCGCCGGACAAAAAATTCGCACGTGCGGCGCATGTGAAACGCAATGCCACAACGCCGATTGAAGGCGCCCGCTTTCCGCGATAAACGCTAACTCACTCAAGCCCGCCTCGTATGCGCTGAATTCCAGTCGGGTTGACGGTTCGTCGCCAAAAATGCGCATGGTCTCAACACGCCCGACGCGGGTCATAGGTTCCGCATTTACCCCCTGCCAGGCACCCACGTTCGCGAGAAACGCTGCCGATCCCGGACTAACCGCGTAGATGCGGCTATCCCATGCATCGGACGGCGCTACAGGCGTACGCGGCTCCACCAGCGCCACGTTCAGACCTGATGGCCCCAGTGCGGCTGCCAGGCTCGCGCCGACCAGTCCGGCGCCGATGATGGCGATATCGCAGGATTCAGTCACGTGGGTTTCGGTGGGGCACAAAAGAAGGTCGTATAAGTATATGTTTTTAAAATTTATTCACATTGCGTTTGGGCATTTTGAGCCACTGGCACCGGCCCCAGCGACCGCATCCTTCAGCATCGCGAACGGAATTTAATGGTGCGAATTTATCAGTTTGCGAGCAGCGGCGCGGCGGAAAACAAAAAAACCAGCTTGCGCTGGTTTCCTTGTGCCGTACGCCGTGCAATGTTGGTGGTGATAGGTGGATTTGAACCACCGACCTCAGCGTTATGAGTGCTGCGCTCTAACCACCTGAGCTATATCACCAAAGAGGGCCGGATTGTCCGGATTTGGCAGCACTTTGTCAATCAGCGGCGGTGGCTTATAATAAAAAAACTCTTTAAAATTAAGTGGTTACAATGGCAGCACATCCTGACCATGCATCGGCATATGTCGTTGCGTCTACGTGCGATGGATTGCGTCTTAGCCCCCGTTCGTGCTATCGTAAAGCATGCGTAAGATATTGCTTTTATTGAAATTATTCGTGATTGTCGTGGCCTTTGCCTCGGTGCAGACCAGCTATGCACAGTTGCAGCGCCTGCTGCCAGCCAACGGCAAGCGCGGCGTCACAGGCGAGCAACGCCCGTTGCCGGTGGTCATCATCAATGGTGAGGCCGCAAAACTCGCGCCGGGCGGCATTATTGTCGATACAAACAATCGCACCATCCTGCACCAGAATTTGCCCGCCAACGCCGATATCTGGTTTCAATTGGGACTGACCGGCGACATCCAGCGCATCTACCTCCTGACGCCCGAAGAACGGGCGCGGTTCGACCAGGCCAAGAAATAAATCCCAAGAGCAGTTGCGTGGCCAAAGTCTATATCAAGACGTTCGGCTGCCAGATGAACGAGTATGACTCGGACAAAATGGCGGACGTGTTGCATGCTTCACATGGCATGCAGCCGACGGACAATCCCCGCGATGCCGATGTGATCCTGTTCAACACGTGTTCGGTGCGCGAAAAAGCGCAGGAGAAAGTATTTCACGATCTCGGCCGCGTGCGGGATTTCAAGCGCGACAATCCGAACGTATTGATCGGCGTGGGCGGCTGCGTGGCGAGTCAGGAAGGCGCGTCGATCATCAC
>JBEBHE010000466.1:0-2549 GCA_040081205.1 Burkholderiales bacterium
GCTGATGAAAACGTTCGGCGGCAATGCGCGCGATCTCAAGGCCGTGGCGTTCAAAGGCGCCGCCGAGGGAATTACCGCATTGATGGGCGGGCATCTTGAGCTTGTTACCACCGCCGGCGGCAACGTGGCCCCGCACATGCAAAGCGGGCGCCTGCGTGTGATTGCCGTAGCGGCGGACAAACGTCTGCCGGGCGTACTCGCGAGCGTCCCCACGTGGAAAGAGCAAGGCATTAATCTGGTGTATGGCGGCTGGCGGTCGATCGTCGGCCCGAAAGGACTAACGCCGCAGCAAGTCGCGTTCTGGGAAGGCGCGCTGCGCAAGGCATCGCAAAGCGCCGAGTGGAAAACCGAACTGGAACGCAACTATTGGTCGGACGACTTTGTCACCAGCGCGCAGTTTCGCAAAGACCTCGACAAGGATTACGCGGACATGAAAGCGGTGCTGACGGATTTGGGGTTGGCGCGGGCGCAATAGCCCCGGGCTATCACTCGCTCGCAGTACGCGCGCCGCGGTTGGCGGCTATTCGGCAAGCGAGTATTCTTCGCGTTCCCATATTTTCTTTACCCGCCGAAGAATTTTCATGACTGCTCCTGTAGTGCTCGCCGGGCATCCCGCCGGAGGCGTGGGCTTGGTTCGCCTCAATCATCCCGGCGCGGGCGCCATCGAAATGCTACCGCGCTGCATGGATGCGCCTCTCGGGACCAGCCCACTGCTGGAAACCAAGGCGATACAAATGCTGTTTGCCTCGCAGAATCAGGAAGAAGGCATGGCGGCATTTATCGGTAAACGCAAACCGAAGTGCGCGGGCAGGTGAGCACTTTGGCCGAACTGAGCGAAGCCGATCCCCGGGCCCGAACGCTCGCCATCATCGCGTTGCTCGCCGGCGCAACCTGCATCGGCACCTCGGCGCTGTTCGTCAAAGTCAGCGAAGCGGGGCCGGTGTCCACCGCGTTCTGGCGCGTGTTTCTGGCGCTGCCGTTTCTGTGGGCATGGGCGTGGTGGGACCGGCAGCGTACGGCAGGAGCGCCCTCGAAAATCACGCAAGGCGGTTCTCGTAAACTACTGTTTGCGACCGGATTTTTTTTCGCCGGCGATTTAGCGGTTTGGCATTGGTCCATCGTACTAACCTCGGTGGCGAATGCGGTCCTGCTGGCGAATCTCGCGCCGATTTTCGTCACGCTCGCCGCATGGTGGTTGTGGCGCAAGAAGCCGGCGGCGATGTTTCTTGCAGGACTCGCGGCGGCGCTCATCGGCGTGATGCTGATGGTCGGCGGCGATTTTTCGAACTCCAGTGGCCGCGCATTACTCGGCGATGCGTTAGGCGTGGTGACCGCGATGTTTTATGCGGCGTATCAACTCACGGTAACGCGGTTGCGCGGCACGGTGAGCACTGCGCGCATCATGGCGGTAAGCAGCGTAGTCACTGCGGCGTTTCTGTTGCCTGTCGCCTGGCTGTCGGGCGAGGTGTTTTTCCCTGTCACTGAAATCGGGTGGGCGAAAGTGCTCGGCCTCGCGGTGATATCGCAAGTCGCCGGACAAAGCCTGATTGCGTACGCGATGGCGCACTTGCCCGCCACGCTGTCGTCGGTGGGCCTGCTTTTGCAACCGGTGATGGCCAGCTTGTTTGCGTGGATACTGTTGGGCGAGACGCTCGGCGCGGTGGCAATCGCTGGAGCGGCGCTGGTACTGATTGGCATACGCATCGCCACACAGGCAGAAAATAAACCATAAATTCTATTTTAAAAACAAACACTTACAATATATCCATGCCTTACGCACAATCCGCTGATGTCCAGCTCTATTACGAAGAAACCGGCAAAGGCACGCCGATCGTGTTCGTGCATGAGTTCGCCGATGACCTGCACAGTTGGGAAGCGCAGATGCAATTTTTCAGCCGGCGCTATCGCTGCGTGGCGTTTAACGCGCGCGGCTATCCGCCGTCGGACGTGCCGAAAGCGGCGTCGAAATATTCGCAGGCGATCGCCACCGATGACATCGCCAACGTGATGCGCCATTTGAAAATTCGCAAAGCGCACATCATCGGCTGCTCGATGGGCGGCTATGCGGCACTGCATTTTGCGTTGCGTTATCCGCGCATGGCGATCTCAAGCACGGTGATCGGCGCGGGCTACGGCTCCGACCCGGATAAACGCGTGCAATTTCTGGCGGACACCGACGTGATGATTAACCGCTTCGAAGAACTCGGCACCGCGCAAGCGATCAAGCCCTATCAGATCGGTCCGGCGCGCGTGCAGTTCCAGAACAAAAATCCGCGCGGCTTCGCGCATTTCTGCGCGGAATTCGCAAAACACTCCGCGCTCGGCTCAGCTAATACGCTGCGCGGTGTTCAGGCGAAACGGCCTTCGATTTACAGCCTCGAATCGGCGTTGCGCAAATGCCGCGTGCCGCTGCACATCATCAGCGGCGACGAAGACAACAACTGTCTCGATCCCGCGCTATTCATCAAGCGCGTGTGTCCTTCGGCGATGCTGACGGTGGTGCCAAATACCGGGCATGCGGTGAATCTCGAAGAGCCGGTGCTTTTCAA
>JBEBHE010000172.1:0-9642 GCA_040081205.1 Burkholderiales bacterium
GCGCGCCACGCATAGTGTCAGCAACATCGCTGACATGGTGGCGCGAAACGCCGACTTCGCCATCGATTTGGAATCGAGATACATCGCGAAAAACACGGTCGCCATGGTGCCGAATACCGCACCCACCACGCCGGACAGCCAGGCCGCAAGCGGGCTTAACCAGCGCGGTAAAACCGGTGCATCGCTCACCGGCCGCAGCGTCGTCGAATAAACATACGCCGCGTAACCCAACACCAATACACCCAGCCCGCGCGCGAGTGTGCGCGCATCCAGCACCGTGAAAAAATACAAGCCAACCATAACACCGACGACACACCACGGAATAAACGCTGCGAATGTCTTCATTGCAATATGCCGGCGGTCCTTGCCGATGATGGCCAGCGAGGAAGCAAGACCCAGCAGCGTCCACACCGGCACGAGTAGTTTGATGGGCACCACCAGCGCGAGCAGCGGCATGCCCGCCGCGCCGCCAAAGCCCGTGCTGCCGCGCAAGCCATACGCCAGCAATAAAATCAACGCACAGTAGGCGAGTTCCATCGCCGATAGCGTAGCCATCTCGCAGCTATACCCCGTCAGGATTTACCGGCACGCGACGCCTTGACGATGCGCGCAAGCTGCGCGACCTCCGCCGCGATATGCGCGCTTAACTGCGCCGGCGTGGATACCGCCGGTTCGCTGCCTTCGCGCGCGAGGATGTCGCGCATTTCTTTGGTTTGCAAAATACGCCCCAGTTCGCCATTAAGTTTTTGCACAATCGCGTCGGCGGTGCGCGCCGGCGCGAGAAACGCATACCAGCCGGAAATGGTCGCGTCCGGCAATCCTTGTTCTGTCATTGTCAGCACCTCCGGCAACGCGGTTGAGCGCCGTTTGCCGGTACTGGCAATCGCGCGCAATCGTCCTGACGTGACATGCGGCGACATGGTTACCGCGCTGCCGCTGGAGGCCTGCACTTCACCCGCCACCGCCGCTGTCACCGACAGTCCTGCGCCTTTGTAGGGTATCTGCACCACATTGACGCCTGCGGTCATTTTGAAAAGCTCAAATGCGAGTTGCGATAGCGTGCCATCGCCCGGCGACGAGTAATTCAGTTGGCCCGGCCTCGCTTTCGCCAGCGCCGTCAGCTCTTTGACGGAGCGCACACCCAGCGACGGATGCACCACCATCACCTGCGGCTGCGTAGTAGCGAGCGTAATCGGCGCAAAATCTTTTATCGTGTCGTACGGCAACTTCGTATACGCGCTGGGGTTTACTGCAAAGGTCGCACTGACGATCAGCAGCGTGTAACCATCGGGCGCGGCGCGCGCCACCAGTTCCGGGCCAAGCGTGCCACCTGCACCCGCGCGATTGTCGATCACCACACTTTGACCCCACGCCACGGTGATCTGCTGACCGACCGCGCGCGACACGAAATCCAGTCCGCCGCCGGGCGAAGATGGCACGATCACACGTATCGGCTTGGTGGGATACGCCTGCGCTGATGCGGTTGATGCTGTTGATGCGGTTGATGCGGTTGATGCTGTTTGCGCGTACGTGATAAACGCGGAAAAAACGATCAGGGCTAACCAGCGTTGCGCGGCCAATGAAATAACGTAAATATTTGTTTTTATTACTATTTTATTCATTCCCTTCCAGCTTCGCTTCCTTTACCACTTTGGTCCATTTCGCGATTTCCGCACGCACATGCGCCACCAATTCTTCCGGTGTTGAAGACTGCACATCGATGCCTTGATCGTCCAGGCGTTTTTTCAGCGCATCACTCGCCAGCGCCTTGATCAGATCCGCGTTTATTTTCGCTTCAAGTGCTCGCGGCAATTTCGGCGAGCAAATGCCATACCAGCCATTCACTTCGTAACCCGGCACACCGCTTTCCGCCATCGTCGGCACATCGGGCGCTTTTGAGCTGCGTTTAAGCGTAGTCACTGCCAAGCCGCGCACCTTTCCGGATTTGATTGCTGCGAGCGGTCCACCGGGCAAATTGCCCACGGATAGCGGAATCTGCCCACCCATCACGTCAGCCAGCGCCGGCGCGGCCCCCTTGTACGGCACATGCACGATGCTGATGCCAGCCATCATTTTCAAAAGTTCTATCGACAAATGCGGTGATGCGCCCACGCCCGATGAGCCATAACTCAGCTTGCCGGGATTGGCTTTCGCGTACGTGATCAACTCCGGCACCGTGCGCGCGGGCAGCGACGCATGCGCCATCAGCACATTCGGATTACCGCCGACCCGCGACAGAAAGGAAAAATCCCTTACCGGGTCGTACGGTAGCTTCGCAACACGCGCCGGCGTAATGCCGTGCGTTGCAATATTGCACAACATCATGGTGTAGCCGTCGGGGGCGGCCCGCGCCGTCATTTCCGTGCCGATACCGCCCGCCGCGCCGGGGCGATTGTCGATGACGACAGTGCCACCCCATAGTTCGCCCAGCGACTGTCCCACGAGGCGCGCCGCCATATCCACGCCCCCGCCGGGCGCATAGCCGACGATGATGCGCACAGGCTTGGCGGGAAAATCTTTCACCGGGTCCGCGGCAAATGCAGCGCCGCTGGCGATGGCAGCGGACATCACGACGGCGCCGGGAAAATAGGGTTTCATAACTGCTCCTCGATAGTCGTTAATACGGCATCAACGGTTTTTGCCCGAGCCGTGCGGAAAATCCCGCCTATGGTTTATGGTAATGACGCGCCGGACAGCGCACCGTTCGCGCCGCTTTTCGCAAGGATTATGGCATAGCAGAACGCGCATTGGACGACGAAGGCCACCACTGCCACAATAGCCGGCAAACTTTCCCCGGAGGCTCACATGCGCCAAACGAACCGCCTAACCGAAGCGCTAGGCCGTTTTGTCATTGCTGTCTTAACCCTTACCACAGGAGCCGCCATGGCCGCGTCCATCGGGGGAAAACTCGAACTCGAAGACTACGGCAGTTTTTTTGTCAATGGCCGCAGCTACAAAACGGATCATCCGGGCTCGTCGCTCGTCACCGGCCGCGCGCCGCCGGGCAGCATCACCATCAATCAGATGTATGTGCAATATCGCATTCCCGTGGGCCGCAAGCATGTGCCAGTGGTGATGGTGCATGGCTCCGGCCACACCGGCATGACCTATGAAACCACGCCCGACGGCCGCGAAGGGTGGGCCACTTATTTCCTGCGCAAATCGTTCCCGGTGTACGTGGTTGATCACGCCGGACGCGGACGTTCGGGCTTTAATCCCACACCCGTCAATGCGGTTGCCGACAAAGCCGCCGAGCCCAGTGCGTTGCCGACACTGTTTCTCGGCACCATCGAACGCTCTTGGCCGAATTTCCGTTTTGGCCCGGAGTATCCGAAAACGTTTCCCAACGTGCAGTTCCCAATGGAAGCAATGGATCAGTATCTCGCACAACTCGTACCCAACGCGGAAACCACGCTCGAAGGCGGCGGCAGAAACACCGTGAACGCGCTGGTCGCGCTACTCGACAAAATCGGTCCCGCCGTCGTCATGGTTCACTCGCAGTCTGGCGTGTATGGGCTTGAGGTCGTGCGTCAACGTCCGAATCTGGTCAAGGCGTTCGTCAGCGTTGAAGGCGGTTGCGAAACGGTAACGGCGAAAGACATCGCCACACCATTCGTGAAAGTACCCATGATCTCGGTGTGGGGCGACAACAGCAAAGGCGCGTGGGGCGTAAACGGCGACAAGCGGCGCGACGGCTGCGTGCAGGCCGTCAATATGATCAACAAGGGCGGCGGCAAAGCGATGTTCATGCTGCTGCCCGAAAACGGCATTGCCGGCAACAGTCACATGATGATGATGGACAAAAACAATCTTCAGGTCGCCGATGTAATCCAGAAGTGGATACTGGAAAACGCGAAGTAATTCGGGATGCGGGAGCAAGCTCCCGCACGCCAAACTACGCCAGCACTTCGGATACCTGCTCCTGACGCAACATCTCGTAAACAAACGATTCCAGCTCTGGCCCCATCGCGTCGCGCACCGACACCATGCCGATGGGCCGGCCGTTTTCAACCACCGGCACGTGACGAAAACGGTTTTCATGCATCAATTCCAGCGCCGATGAAAATGCGGCTTCGGGACTGACCGTTTGCGGGTTGCTGGTCATCACTTCGCCCAACGTGGTCGTTGTTGCATCGCGGCCCTCGGCCACCACGCGGCACAACGCATCGCGCTCGGTGAACACACCCACCAATTGACCCTGCTCCACCACCATCATCGCGCCGACACGGCGCTCTTTCATAATAGCGGCGGCCATGCGCACCGTCATCCCTACCGGCGCCGTTACCGGCGTTTGGTGTTCCACAACGTCACGTATGGTTCGATTCGTCATGCTGGTCTCCCGATTTGGATTTTCCCGAACCCGGCTCGACATTGACCTGTAACGGCCGGTCCGCGAAAATCATCCTACGCCTGCGTAGTCCCTGCGGTCAAACAAAAGGTTTTACACTGGCGTGTGAGCGATTATCATTTGAATGGTTGTCGCCCTTATGATGCCGCCCCCTAACAGGAGTCTGTGTGAAATTCAACGTAACTGCTTGTTTTTCCTTGCTGCTTGCCGCAACTTCCGGCATCACTTTCGCGCAATCGGCTTGGCCGACCAAACCGATTCGCCTGCTGGTGCCGCAAGCACCTGGCGGCAGCAACGACATCATGGCGCGCTCGGTCGGACAATTCATCGCCGAGCGCGTAGGCAAACAAGTGGTGGTGGACAACCGCCCTGGCGCCGATGGCATCATCGGTACCGACATCATCGCGCGCTCATCACCCGATGGTTATTCGATACTGATGGCGTCGGCGGCGTTCGTGCAAAATCCGGCCGTGCGCAAAGTGCCTTACGATCCGGTCAAATCATTCGACTGGATCGGCAAACTCGGCAACGGCCCCACCGTATTAACGATCGGACAAAGCTTTGCCGTCAAAGACGTGAAAGACATCGTCGCCCTCGCGAAAGCGAAGCCCGGCCATATCACCATGGCCTCGGCCGGCGGCTTTCAGCATTTTGTGTCGGCGCTGTTTCGCAGCATGTCGGGCGCGGATTTCACCATCGTGCTTTACAAAGGCGGCTTCCCCGCGATGATTGATGTGATGGGCGGGCAGGCGAATTTGACCATCGGTTCCATTGTGCAATCGATTCCCCATATTCGCTCCGGCAAATTAAAAGGCATCGCCACAGGCAGCCTGAAACGCGCGGCCACTTTGCCCGAGCTACCGACCATCGCCGAATCCGGCGTGCCCGGTTACGATGCCGGCAACTGGTGGGCGCTGGCAGTGCCTGCCGGCACACCCGCTGCAATTCTGAATCGTCTTAACGCAGACATCGCTTCATGGGTCAAAACGCCTGAAACGCAAAAGCGTTTTGCAACCGAAGGCGCGGAAGCTGATCTCATGACGCCGGAAGCGCTGCGTAAAGCCATTCCGGTGGAAATGGCCAAGTGGGTGAAAGTGGCCAAGGACGCGGGCATGAAGTCGGAATAGTTAGCGGAATTTTTTGTAACCTGCCAGCAATCTACCATTGAGACACATCAGGTAAAGCGATCATGAACGACAACACGCATAAAAAAATCCCCTCGGATATCGGTGGCGAACCAGCCGGCGCGGTAGACACCGACGATCACGGCATGAAGCATTGGGAGCGCCAGGCCAATGCATTCCGCTCGGTGGTACAGATGCACAAGATCACCACGACCGACGCGTTGCGCCGCGCCGCCGAAGACCTCGGCGACCGCTATAAAAACATGCAGTATTTTGAAATCACCACCAGCGCCATGCGCACGGTACTGCTCGAAAAGGGTCTGTTCACCGAGCAGGAGCTTGCCGCGAAAATGTCCGAGATTCGCGCGCGCTTTAACGTGCCGGATGAAATGGAATCCCCCATCAAAAAGGCGGCGAAACCATGAGCAGCGACGCTTCGCTCCAGTCGACGTACACGCCGGCACCTCAACACCGTTTCAACGTCGGCGACCGCGTCGTCGTCAAGCGTGCGTTTCCGCCGGGGCATCGCCGCACGCCGACGTATATCCGCGGTAAACATGGCGTGATCGAACGCATCTGCGGCGCCTATCCCAACCCGGAAGAGTTGGCTTACGGCTTCGACGGCAAGCCGGAAAAAGTGCTGTACCGCGTGCGTTTCCTGCAAACGCAGGTGTGGCCGGGCTACGCCGGCCCCGCAAACGACATTATTGAACTGGAAATCTTCGAGCATTGGCTGGATGCCGCGACGACATAAAGGAAACCCCATGAGCAAGCCCACGTTCGACTACTACGCAAAAAAACACCACGACCATCACGATCATGACCACACGCACGATCATGATCACGCAGGCGATCACGCACCAACGAATGAACACGACAACGGCCCGCCCGGCGAATATGAAATCATGAGCCGCGCCATGCAGGAATTATTGGAACAAAAAGGTTTGGTCACCGCAGGGCAAGTAGCCAAACGCATGGAACTCTTCGACGAAGAATTTCCCTATCGCGGCGCGCAGGTGGTGGCGCGCGCCTGGACGGATCCCGCGTTCAAGCAACGCCTGCTAGCGGATGGCCGCGCGGCATGCGCCGAAATGGGCACAATGCTCGAGGCCGAGCGGTTGATCGCCGTGGAAAACACGCCCGACGTGCACAACGTCATCGTATGCACGCTGTGTTCGTGTTATCCGCGCGCGCTGCTCGGCATGCCGCCAACGTGGTACAAAAGTCGCAACTATCGTTCGCGCGTGGTGTTCGAGCCACGTGCCGTGCTAAAAGAATTTGGCACCGAATTGCCTGACAGTATCACCGTGCGCGTGCATGACTCGAATGCCGACATGCGTTATCTGGTAGTGCCGATGCGTCCGCAAGGCACGGAAGGCTGGAGCGAGGAAAAACTTGCCGGGCTTTTGTCGCGCGACATGCTGGTGGGTGTGACGGTACCGCGCGTTCAATCGTAGCGCGGCCGTCATTATCGTTTGCGCACGGTTGTGCAATATAAAATATAAACAAATACTTATGAATGTTTTCTTGTGACAGAATTTACCACGGACTGGGCCGCGCAACTCGTCACCGCGTTCGACGCCAGCGGCGTTCACCGCGTCGGAACGCCCGGCGATCTCGCCAGCGGCGCATGGTTTGAAAGTGAAGCAGCGAAATCCGGCGTCGCGGTGTCGCGCATGTCCGTGCCGATACAGCACACGAGTGTCGAAGACGCATACCTCGAATGCGCGGGGCTGCGCATCGACGGCTTGCCGATGTTTGATTCACCTTCCACATCGGGCGTGTCCGGCAATCTTTGCATCAGCAGCAGCGACGGCGCCCGTGGCGGCAGCGGCAGTATCGGCCTCGCAGAATTTCCGTCGAACGCGGCGTCGATCAAAGGTCAGCCGCTGGAACGGCTACGGCGCGGCACACAACACGCTGCGCTCGTGGTCGCCACTCGCGTCACCGGCGATTCGCTGGCCCCGATCAACGCGCAGTACTACCACACGCCCTTCGGCCCGCCGGTGTTGCAAGTCGCCGGCATGCATCACGCGTTTCTTGCCGAACACGCCGGCAAACCCGTCAAGCTCGTGAGTTCATACCGGCGCGTGGCGGCAGCGTCGTTCAACGTGGTTGCCGTTGCAGATAACACGACAGGCGGAAACAGCGCGCAACCCATCGCCGTGGTGACGCCGCGCACCGGTTGGTGGGAATCCACCGCCGAGCGCGCCGGCGGCATGGTGGCGTGGCTGGCGGCAGTGCATGCCGCCGGCGCACTCAAACGATCCGGAAAACTGTCGCGTGACGTGCATGCCTACGCCACCTGCGGCCACGAACTCGGCCACCTCGGATTGCAAACGCTTACGCAACAACAAGCGCCGTTGGTAAAAAATGCAAAGTACTGGCTGCATCTCGGCGCCAATCTCGGCGGCGCGGGCAATCTGACGATGATGATACGTGCGGCGGACGCTACTGATTCGGAAGCGATGCGAGATCTGCTCATCGCCGAAGGCTACCCCGCGCAATATATCCACATCGAACCTATAAGCAAAATCTCCGGCGAAGGGCACGACCTCAACCACCTCGGCGGTAAAGTAATTTCACTCGCCGGCAGCAATCTGCATTTTCATGCGGCGAGTGACCGTTGGCCGGGCAACGTCAATGCGGCGGGCATCGCGTCGATCTCTCGCGCAGTTGCGCGGTGGGTTAATTTGCAAGCTGGCCAATAGCTGCAAAAGACTTGGTGTCATCATTAAACCGCGATTCCACGGAGGCCCTATGGCTCGCATCCCGTTTGTTACCCCGAACGATGTTCCCGCTGACGAAAGACCCGCCTTCGACCGCTTCGTTCAGAATCGAGGGAGCGTTCCCAATGTTGGCCCCTACGCGCTGCTCGCCTACAACATGAACGCTTACGAGTTGCAGGCGCCTGCAAACGCGAAAAAAAAGCGCTGCCGGTGTAGACGAAGCACCTGCCTGCGCCCATGAAAACGTAAACCAATCCATGAAGAAAATTATTCCGCAACTCAGTCTCAGCGTACTACTGCTTTCCACGCTGATTTATGTTGTTGGCCGATGGCTGGTACAGGACCGAATGTCGGATGACACGGGCGATTGGTTTTTGTGGTCGGGCGGCATTGCAACGTTGATATTGCTTTACTTTATAACAAAAGGGATGCCCGTAAACATCAGGCAAAGTATCAATATAGCGACAACAACAACCATTCTTTTTCTCGTCGCGTTCGGTGCGTGGGGTTTACTTTCGACCGCAGGACAAAAACAATTCCCGGAAATGGCCGGGCTGCTTCCCTTTTACGCCTTAATACTCGCAGGCATACTCTTGCTGTCGCTGATTATTGCCCATCTGATATGGCGAAGCAGTGCAAACAAGTAGGGCGAGTCAGATGCCTCCCGTCCATGCAACGAAAGCTTGTGCCGCATCGATCAATCCACTTTGATGCCGGCGTCCTTAATGACTTTGCTCCATTTCGCGACCTCGATGCGGATTTGCGCGGCGAATTCGCCGGAACTGCTGGCAACGGTTTCAAGTCCGAGCCCGGCGAGCCTGTCCCGCATCTCCTGCTGAGACAGGATTTTGACCACATCTGCATTCAGCAGCTTCACGATCGCCGGCGACGTACCTGCAGGCACCAGCATACCCTGCATGGTGTCCGATTCCTGCCCAGGAAAACCCGCTTCAGCCAGTGTTGGCACATCGGGAATGGCGGGCGCACGCTTCGCGCTCGTCACCGCCAGCGCGCGCAGACGCCCGGCGAGTATGTGCGGAACCGCCGGCGTTATCGCCAGACAACCGACAGGCAATTGATTTCCGAGTATGGCGACCACCACAGGACCGGCGCCGTTAAAAGGCACGGTCGGATACTCGAGTTTCGTCGTGAGCTTGAACAGCGCCGCCGATAGATCGGGTGTGGTACCGATACCCGGTGTGGCCACGCTGAACTTCTTCGGATTCGTCTGGATCAACTTGACGAGTTCCTGCATCGATTTCGCGGGCACCGCCGGATGTACGATAAATGCATTCGGCGACGCGACCATCTTGGAAATCGGAATAAAACTCTTCATCGGATCGTAAACGCTTTTCGAGTACAGCCCCGGGTTCACCACGTACGCCGAACTCACGACCAGTATCGTGTGGCCGTCGGGGTTAGCGTTCGCGGCTATCCCGAT
>JBEBHE010000173.1:0-9639 GCA_040081205.1 Burkholderiales bacterium
ATTGCCTACCGCACCGAGAACGCGGGTGCGGTAATGGCGGACGGCTACGCCAGAGCCTCGCAGAAAGTAGCAGTCGTCACGGCGCAAAACGGGCCTGCGGCCGCGTTGCTGGCGCCGGGATTGGCGGAGGCGCTAAAAGCTTCCGTTCCTATTGTCGCTATCGTACAGGATGTGCGACGTACGCAGACTGACAAAAATGCTTTTCAGGAACTCAATCACTTTGATATTTTTCACGGCTGCGCAAAGTGGGTGCGGCGCGTTACAGAAGTTTCGCGCATCGAAGATTATGTGGATATGGCGTTTACTGCCGCTGCCAGCGGACGGCCGGGCCCGGCGGTGTTGATGTGTCCCCAGGATTTGTTGCTGGAGGCTGTGACGTTAGACGCTGTTCAACAACGACGTGCATCGCTTGGCGTTTATCCACTCGACCGCAGCATCGCGGATCCGGCACGTATCGAAGAAGCCGCACGAATGCTTGCACAGGCTGAGTATCCGCTGATTGTTGCCGGTGGCGGCGTGCATCTGTCTGGCGCGCATGAGGTATTAGCGCGATTGCAGGAATCGGCAAGCATTCCTGTTGCCACCACCAGTATGGGTAAGGGCGCAGTAGCCGAAACGCATGCATTGTCCATCGGTGTCATCGGTTATTTTATGGGTCGGCGGGGCATGGCGCGGAACATGCGAACGCTGATTGATCGCGCGGATTGCGTGTTATTCGTCGGTGATCGCACTAACCAGAACGGCACGGATTCGTGGATGCTGTTTCCGACAGGCGCGCGCTACATACACATCGATATTGATGGGCAGGAAGTGGGGCGCAATTACGAAGCGTTGCGTCTGGTGGGCGATGCGAAGTTGACACTGAGTGCATTGAACGATGCGATGGCGCGTCTCGATCTCGATAAACGCCGGTCGGCGGGTATTGAAATTGCGCAAAAAATTGCAATGGGCAAGCAGGCCTTTCAAGATGAAGCACGCGATATGTTGAATTCAGACACGGTGCCGATTCGTCCTGAACGATTGATGAGAGACCTAAGCAATTTTGTGATGGCGGACACGCTAGTCGTCACCGACGCTAGTTACTCGTCTATCTGGGTGATGAATTGCCTCATGGCACTGCGCGCAGGACAACGCTTTCTCAGTGGACGTGGACTGGCGGGATTGGGCTGGGGATTTCCGGCCGCTATTGGTGCGAAAATCGCGCATCCGTCACGCGATGTGGTATGCATCGTTGGCGACGGCGGCTTCGCGCACATGTGGTCAGAGCTTGAAACTGTCGCGCGCATGAAGATTAAGGTAATAATAATTGTTCTTAATAATCAGATACTGGGGTATCAATGGCATGCTGAGGACGCACTCTATGGTAATCACACCGATGCTTGTCAATTGGCGCCGGTGGATCATGCCGCGATCGCACGTGCGTGTGGTTGCAACGGTGTGCGTGTAGAAAAGCCTACCGATTTCAAACCGGCATTGGCGCAGTCGTTTCGTTCTCCAATGACGACGGTGATTGATGTGACGGTCGATCCGAAAGCGTATCCGCCGATTACGCTTTACGAAGGAAAACTCAGTTACTGAGCTTCAACTGAGAACGTCAATCACGCCCAACTTCGCGAAGCGTATCACCCAGCACGCCCACCAGTTCGTCAATTTGCTGTTTGCTGATGATAAGCGGAGGCGAAATGGCAATGATGTCGCCAGTGGTGCGAATCAGCGCACCTTTTTCGTAGCACTTCAAAAAGGTTTTGAATGCGCGCTCAGTAGGCTTGCCAGGTTTGGGTTCGAGTTCAATTCCGGCGACCATGCCGATATTGCGGATGTCAATCACGTTGGGCATTTCACGTAGTGCGTGTACGGCTTGCTCAAAATAAGGCGCGAGTTCGCGGGCACGGGCGAACAAGCCTTCTTCTTCATACACATCGAGCGTGGCTTCGGCAGCGGCGGTGGCAAGCGGGTGGCCGGAGTAGGTGTAACCATGAAACAGTTCTACCGTATTAGGCGATGCTGAATTGACTACAGTGTCGTATATGCCTTTGCGTACTGCGACCGCACCCATCGGCACCATCGCGTTGGTGATGCCTTTAGCCAACGTGATAATGTCAGGCGTCACATCAAAAGTTTGCGCAGCGAAGGCGTGGCCGGTGCGGCCGAAGCCGGTGATGACCTCGTCAAATATCAGCAATAAGTTATATTTATCGCAGATGTCACGCAGGCGCGTGAGGTAGCCCTTGGGGGGAATCAGCACACCCGCAGAACCGGCCATCGGTTCGACAATGACGGCGGCAATATTGGAAGCATCGTGCAACGCGATGATGCGCGTTTCGAGTTCGTCGGCGAGGTGCGCGCCCCAAGTGGGCTCGCCGCGGGTGAAGGCGTTTTCCTTGAGGTTGTGCGTGTGCGGCAGGTGATCCACGCGTGGCAACATACTGCCGTACATTTTGCGGTTAGCGGGCATGCCGCCGACGGAAATGCCGCCGAATCCCACGCCGTGATAGCCGCGTTCACGTCCGACGAATACGCTACGATGGCCTTCGCCTCGCGCACGGTGATACGCCAATGCAATTTTCATAGCCGTATCGACGGATTCAGAACCGGAATTGCAAAAGAATACGTGATCCAGATCACCCGGCAACATTTTGGCAATGCGTTCGGCCACGCGAAACGATCCCGGATGGCCCATTTGGAAAGCAGGGGCGTAATCCATCGTGGCCGCTTGCTTCTGTACCGCCTCAACAATCCTTGTGCGGCAATGCCCGGCATTCGCGCACCAAAGGCCAGAGGTTCCATCGAGTAATTTGCGCCCATCGTCAGTGAAGTAGTGCATATCCTTCGCGCCGACTACCAATCGCGGCGCTGCCTTGAAGGCGCGGTTGGCGGTGAAGGGCATCCAGTGGGCTTCAAGCGAGAGATCGTTGGGCAGCATAGTGGCTACGGCTTTCATGAAATGAAGCGATTATTTTACCCCGGAGATGCGCTTGGCGTACGGCTTGCGCGTGGTGACTTATAATTCGATATATGTCTAGACACATCGCCTGCCTGACGTTTGACTTCGATGCCATATCAGGATTCATCTCCCGCGGCATGACGTCACCGTCGCCGATTTCGCGCGGTGAATTCGGCGCGAATGTGGGCGTGCAACGTATTCTCGACTTGCTGAAAAAATATGATGTTTCCAGCAGTTGGTACATCCCCGGTCACACGCTTGAGACGTATCCGGACCAATGCCAGCGCGTGTTCGACGCCGGGCATGAAATCGGTCATCACGGCTGGACGCATGTGCCGCCGGCAGCAATGACGCCCGAGCAAGAAGAGGCGGGACTGGTTCGTGCCAACGAGCAGATCAAAAAGCTCACCGGCAAAACTGCGCGCGGTTACCGATCGCCGTCGTGGGATTTGAGTCCCTACTCGGTAGCACTACTGTTGAAACACGGTTTTTATTATGACAGCAGCATGATGGGGGACGATTACACGCCTTATCGCGTGCGGCAGGGCGACATGATCGAACTGGAAAAACCGGCGGTGTTCGGTAAGCAAACAAAACTGATTGAAATGCCGATAAGTTGGTCGCTTGACGATTATCCGCATTTTGAATTCGTGCGCACCAACACCACCATATTGCCGGGCAACATGAACGCGCATCATGTGTTGCAGAATTGGACGGATGATTTCATGTATTTGCGTGATCATCTCGATTGGGGTCTCATAACGTATACGTTTCATCCGTTCGTGATTGGACGTGGGCACCGTATGATTGTGCTTGAAAAACTGATTCGTACGCTGAAGGACAGCGGTGCGGTGTTTATGCGGTTAGGTGATGGGGCAGCCGAGTTTGATATGCGTGCGCCGGTATCTTAAAATATATAATAAAAACATAAGGTTATGTAATTTTCTGAATAGTGCTGGCGCACGTTGGCTCACACTATTCGGTGCAATACTGACCGCGTTTTCGGTTTGCGCAGGCGACACGGTTACCGTCGGTTCCAAACGGTTTACCGAGTCGTACATAATCGGCGAGATTGCGGTGCAGCGCATTAAAGCCTCCGGTGCGCGCGCGGTGCATCGGCAAGGCTTAGGCAATACCGCGATTCTGTTTGCCGCGCTGAAAAGCGGTGCAATTGACGTTTATCCGGATTACACGGGCACGCTCGCATTTGAATTATTAGGTTTAAAGCGCGTGCCGTCTCTGGCGGACCTGAATGCGGCGCTGGATGTGCACGGGTTGGCGGCAGGCGTGCCGCTGGGATTCAGTAATTCATATGCACTGGCGATGGCAAAGGCGCTTGCCGCTGAATTGAACATCTCGTCCATTTCCGATCTGACGCGCCATCCTAACTTGCGCTACGGCTTGTCGCAGGAATTTCTGAACCGCAAGGACGGCTGGCCCGCGCTTCGTCAAATCTACGTGCTGCCTGCACGGCCCATCGGACTCGACCACGGCCTTGCCTACGAAGCCATCCAAGGCGGCACGGTCGATGCGATCGACGTTTACACCACGGATGCAAAGCTGGGGCGCTACGGCTTGAAAGTGCTCGCCGATGACCGCGGGTTTTTCCCGCCATATGAGGCAGTGCTGGTTTATCGCAAGGATTTGCCGCAACGCCACCCGGCGGCCTTTCGTGCGTTGCAAACGTTGGAACGCAGCCTGTCGGGCGAGGCGATGATCCGCATGAATGCGGCAGCGGAACTGGACGGTCAGCCGTTCGCGCGTATCGCGGCAGATTTTCAATCCGCGGGCGCTGCGGGCGCTCAGTCCACGACAGTAGCAAGGGTCGGATGGCTCGCCCAACTCTTTGCGCCCAACTTCTGGCGGCTCACCGCCGAACATTGTCTGCTGGTGTTTGGGGCATTGGCTCTGAGCGTGGGCACGGGCGTTCCATTGGGCATCTGGGCGGCTCGCTCTCGGCGTGCCCAGCCGTGGATTCTGGGTGTCACGGGCGTGTTACAGACTATCCCGGCGCTGGCCTTGCTGGCATTCCTGATTGCGGCGCTGGGCAAAATCGGCATGGTTCCCGCGATGATTGCGCTGTTTCTCTATGGCCTGTTACCCATTGTGCGCAATACCGAGACTGGGCTGGCGGGCATTGCGCTGGGTATGCGTCAGGCCGGGCAAGCTTTGGGTTTGCGTTCCGGCGCGGTCATGCGGCTGATTGAATTGCCGCTGGCATTGCCTTCGGTGCTTGCAGGGATCAAAACGTCCGCCGTTATCAACGTCAGCACGGCTACCATTGCCGCTTTTATCGGCGCTGGTGGCTACGGCGAGCGCATCGTGGCCGGACTGGCCGTGAACGATCACGGTATGATGCTGGCCGGGGCGATTCCTGCGGCTGCGCTGGCGCTGCTGATCCAGTGGACATTTGAGTTGCTGGAGCGCTACTTTCTATCTTATGGACTCCGAAACCGGGCACAATAGCGCCCTTTGCCCATTCCGGGCCTCGGTGAGAACTAATTTTGCGCTTTCTTGTCAGTGCTATATCGCGGATTTCTCGCGTGAATTTTCTCGCGGTGGTCGCATGTAGGGCCAGCGGGTTGGGTATACTGCCGACTTTGCAATTCGGCACAATGTCCGGCCTGGACAACAAAGACAACAGGGACGGGATTCATGAGTGACCGCGAAATCGACCAGCAACTGGTCGAACGCGCACAGCGTGGAGACAAGCATGCGTTCGAGTTGCTGGTTATTAAGTACCAACGCAAGCTGGTCAGGTTGCTGTCCCGGTTTATCCGTGACACAAGCGAAGTGGAGGATGTAGCGCAGGAAGCCTTCATTAAAGCGTATCGCGCGTTGCCGAATTTTCGCGGCGACAGCGCGTTTTATACGTGGCTTTACCGGATCGGCATCAATACCGCCAAGAACTATCTGGTGGCGATGGGGCGGAGGGCGCCGACGTCCACAAGCATGGACGCCGAGGAGGCTGAAGATTTGGGCGAAAGTGAGTTGCTGCAGGACGTGAATACGCCGGAAAACCAGCTTATGAGCAAGCAGGTGGCGGAGACGGTGAACCAAACGCTGGAGAAATTGCCTGAAGAACTGCGCACTGCGATCACGCTGCGCGAGATGGAAGGCTTGAGTTACGAAGAAATCGCTTCGATTATGAATTGTCCGATAGGCACCGTGCGGTCGCGGATCTTTCGGGCGCGCGAGGCGATAGCAACACAGTTAAAGCCGATGTTGGACACGGGCAAAGACAGGAGATGGTGAGATGCAAGGCGTAGAGAACGTATCGACATTGATGGACGGCGAACTGGATTCCGATGAGGCTGCGCGGGAGATCGTGCGCTTCAAACAGGACGCGGCGCGCCGTGACACATGGAATACCTATCATATTATTGGCGATGCGATGCGCGGCGAGTATTCGCGGGCGGGTTTGTCGACGGAATTTTCGAAACGATTGAGCGAACGACTGGCGCTGGAACCCACGGTCGTTGCACCGCACCTGCGCGCGCCCAAGTCTGTGCAAACCTGGGCGCTGTCGGCGGCCGCTTCGGTTGCGGCGGTTGCGGCGGTGGGCTGGATGGCCATGAATACGCTGAACACGGACGGTACAACAGGGGCGCCGGGAACGCTGGCGAAAGCGCCAGCCGCTAACGTTACCAAGGCGCCGGTGGTGGCGTTGCAGCCGGCTGGGCCGACGCTGGTGGAGCCGGTGGCCGCGGCGCCGGAACACATGCATGAATACTTACTGGCGCATCAGGGTATTTCACCGTCAACGGCGATTCAGGGCGTCACGCCGTACATCCGTACTGTTTCCAACGTCGGCAATGAACCGGGTCTGCGTTAGATAACAATATGAAATATTGGTTGGCCGTTGCGGCGGCTGTGGTAACAGCGGTCGCCGCGCAGGCGGGTGCGCAGGATAACAGCGCGATTAGTGCGCTGGATTGGCTCAAAAAAATCGCGGATTCCTCGCGCACGGTGAGCTATACCGGCACTTTTGCCTATCAACACGGCAATCGTGTCGAAACGTCTCGCGTGGTTCATTACGTGAATCAGGCAGGCGGTGTTTTCGAGAAACTCGAAACGCTGGATGGTCCGCCGCGCGAAGTGGTGCGCGCCAACGATCACGTCACGGCGTATTTACCTGATGCGCGGCTGGTGCTGGTAGAACGGCGCAGCACTCGCCATTTGCCGGTGATGCTGCCGGAGAAATTATCCGACCTTACCAGTCAATATGACGTCAAAAAGCACGAGATCGACCGGGTCGGTGGATTTGAGTGTCAGTGGATCGGTGTCATCCCCAAAGACAAGCTACGCTACGGCAGGAAATTCTGTGCCGAACTCGAATCAGGCCTGCCGCTGCGGGCGCAGGTTTTTAATGAAAAATCGGAAGCACTTGAATCTTTTGGGTTTTCTCAATTGTCGCTGGGCGGAAAATTCAGCAAGGACCAGGTGACTTCCAAGTACGAAGCGCGCGCGCAGGCGCAGAAATGGCGTGTCGATCGCTCAGCGCTGAATGTAATGGAGCAGGCAGCGGACACGGGTTGGTCGGTGAGCAATCTTCCGGCGGGTTTCCGCAAATCGATGGAAGTCAAACGTACTATCGTCGGCCGTCCGGTGGCCATGCCGCATTTGGTGTATTCCGATGGATTGACCGCGATTTCTGTGTTCATCGAGCCAAAGATGCGCGAACTGAGCGCAAAGCCCTTGATCAGCCAGGGCGCTGTCCATATTTACAAGCGCACTAGCGGCGAATTCGTGGTGACGGTGCTTGGTGAAGCACCGGCTGCCACCGTGATGCAGATCGCAAATTCTATGGAACCCCGGAGCGGGGCGCCAAAGTAAAGTCAGTTTTTGTGAGTATGGTTTGTCGTTGACAGGTGAATCGATGATTAGAAAAGCACTTTTAGTTTTTTGTCTGTTGTTTCCTGTGCAATTAATGGCGCAGCTTCCAGATTTCACGGAACTGGTTGAAAAGCAGGGGCCCGCTGTGGTCAATATCAGCACCACGCAGGGCGGGGCACGCAGTCCTCTGGCGCAGCAATTTCCAAATGTGCCGGAAGACGATCCCTTTTTTGAATTCTTTAGACGCTTTACGCCGAATCCTGGTGCGCCACGGGAATTTCAGTCGCAATCGCTGGGTTCGGGGTTCATTATCAATGCTGACGGCTACATTCTGACGAACGCGCACGTGGTGCAGTCAGCTGATGAGATTACAGTACGCTTGACCGACAAGCGCGAATTCAAGGCCAAGGTGATCGGGTCTGACCGGCGTACCGATATTGCACTGATCAAGATCGACGCAACCGGGTTGCCCATGGTCAAATTTGGCGATCCCGCCAAGCTTAAAGTAGGCGAGTGGGTGGTGGCTATCGGATCGCCGTTTGGATTCGACAACACCGTGACCAAAGGCATCGTCAGCGCCAAAGGCCGTTCTCTGCCGCAGGAAACCTTCGTGCCTTTCATTCAAACCGATGTGGCGGTCAATCCCGGAAATTCCGGCGGCCCGTTGTTTAATATGCGTGGTGAAGTGGTTGGTATTAACTCACAAATTTACAGCCGGACCGGTGGATTCATGGGATTGTCGTTTGCGATTCCCATTGACGTAGCCAACGACATTGCGCAGCAGTTGCGCACCTCTGGCAAGATTACCAGGGGGCGCATTGGCGTAGTCATTCAGCCCGTCACCAAGGAATTGGCCGATGGCTTTGGTCTGCCGAAACCGCAGGGCGCGCTGGTCAACTCGGTGGAGAAGGCTGGCCCCGCTGACAAAGCGGGAATCGAAGCCGGTGATGTGATCCTGCGGTTTGACGGAAAGCCGATCACCTCGTCAGATGACTTGCCGCGGCTTGTCGGTGCAACCCGTCCTGGTAACAAAGCCACAGTGCAAGTGTGGCGCAACAAGGCCTCGCGCGACATGCAGGTGGTGGTGGCAGAACTCCCGGAAGATGCAAGAGGTCCGCGCGGCGGACGCGGCCAGAAACCGCCCGTTGCCGCCCCCAGCGTTTACGGCATGGCGCTGTCAGACTTAACGGACGTGCAACGCAAGGAACTCAAGGTGGAAAGCGGCGTCCTGGTGGGCGAGGTGCAAGGGGCGGCGGCACGTGCCGGCATGCGCCGCGGCGACGTGATTCTTGCCGTAAACAACCAGGACGTGAAAACGGTCGATCAGTTTAACCAGATGATGGCGCAGTTCGAAAAAGGCCGTATCGTTGCAATGCTGGTACGGCGCGGTGCCAATTCCCTATATGTGCCTTTCCGGCTTGATGCCGGGAATTGAGGCCACGCCGCGGCCGCGGCTGACCGTTTATGGACGAACTTACTGTCACTTGTGCGACGATATGATCCTGGCATTGCGCACGTTGCAAGAGCGCTTTATGTTTGATTTGCGTATTGTCGATGTGGATTCCAATGCCGATCTTGAAGCGCATTTCGGAGAGAAAGTCCCGGTCTTGATGCACGAGGATCGCGAACTCTGCCACTATTTCATAGACGAGCCAGTAGTTACTGCGTTGTTGTCGAATTTACGATAAAATACAAATGTTTACGTAAACAAGGGCGCCTCGAACTCAGCGAGCGCCCTTTTGTATATTTGTAGTGCAACAATGCAGAATATCCGCAATTTCTCCATCATCGCCCACATCGATCACGGCAAATCGACGTTGGCCGACCGCATTATTCAACTGTGCGGCGGCCTTTCCGAG
>JBEBHE010000467.1:0-2545 GCA_040081205.1 Burkholderiales bacterium
CATGCGATTGAGATACTGAACGATCGCGCGCGGCGTGCCCGCCGTGGCGAACACCGCGTACCACGAGCCGACTTCGTAGCCGGCCACCGTCTCCGCGATGGTGGGCACGTCGGGCATCAGCGCCACCCGCTTGGCGCTGCTGACGCCCAGCACACGCAATTGTTTTTGCTTGATGTAAGCCATGCTCGATGACAGGCCGGACACCATCATGTTGATTTCACCGGAGATGAGTCCGATTGCCGCCGCGCCCGCGCCTTTGTAAGGCACATGCACAATGTTGATGCCTGCCAGCATTTTCAGCATTTCGCCCGCGAGGTGCGAGGTAGCGCCGGGTCCCGCAGAACCGAAGTTGATCGTGCCCGGACGTTCTTTGGCGCGCATGACAAGTTCCTTGACCGAGTTCACCGGCAGCGGCGGATGCACCATCAGCCCCAGTGGGCTGTTGCCGATCAGCGCCACCGGCACCAGGTCTTTGCGCGCGTCAAACGTGAGCTTCACCAAATGCGGCGCTACCGCGATGGTGCCGTTGGCGGCGGCGAGCAGCGTATAGCCGTCCGCCGGCGCGCGCACCGTGATTTCACCGGCGATGGCGCCGCCTGAACTTTGCCGGTTGTCGGCCACCAGTTGCTGGCCGAGCAGCTCCGACATGCGCGCGGCGTAGATACGCGCGATCACATCGGTGGGACCTCCAGCAGCCTGCGATACCATCAGGCGTATCGGGCGGTTTGGATACCCTTGCGGCGCGCTCGTTGACATGGATAGCGATGGCGTTTGCGCACAGACGCCGGCACTTGCGGTTAGCAGTGTGGCAAAGGCGATTGTGATGGGTATCACGGGTCTTGAAGAAGGCATAATTTAGACGGCAGCAACTGTTTGTTGTGGCCATGTCCGGTAGCGTTGATAGCGTGGCGTGCGTTGTGCGTAAGCAGGATTGTCGCATCATAGGCAATTTTCGCCACCCACGCGCTGGATTTATACGTTCGGCTGCGCAGGGTAGTATTGTCGTTGGTTGAATTGCCGCTTGAGGAGATGTGCAAATGAAGACAGGTCGCAAACCCGATGTGACGCGCCGGCGAGTGCTGAAAGCCGGCTTGGGCGCGACCGCGCTGTTTCTGCCGGTGCCGTATGTCTGGGTGCGGGCGCAATCCGAAGGTTCGATGAAATTGTTGCGGCTGCCCAAGATCGCGCTGGTCATCGGCAACAGTCTATACAAAAACGTACCGTCGCTTGGCAACCCCGGCAACGATGCCAGGGCGATTGGCGAGGCGCTGCGGCAATCCGGATTTGAAGTGACCATCACACTCGATGCCGGACGTGAGGCGTTGGCGGCGGCGATTCGCGCGCACGTGCAGATGTTGGCGGCAAAGAAGGCGGTCGGGCTGTTCTATTTTGCCGGGCACGGCGTGCAACTGGCGTGGCGCAATTACCTGATTCCCGTGGATGCCAGTGTCAGCAAGCTGGAAGACATTCAAACGGCTTGCATCGACCTGACCAGCCTGATTGAAGGCATCAACAAAGCGTCCAACCCGATGAATGTGGTGATACTCGATGCCTGCCGTGAAAACCCTTTCGGCGGAGACATTCGTGTCGAAAACCGCGGACTGTCGCAGATCGACGCACCGCACAGCACGTTGCTCGCTTATGCCACTGCGCCCGGCAACGTCGCCAGCGATGGCGAAGGCGCGAACGGGCTGTACACCGAAAACCTGTTACGCGAAATGCGCGTGCCCGACGCAAAGATCGAGGACGTGTTCAAGCGCGTGCGGCTGAACGTGCGCCGCCGCACCAACGGTCAACAAATACCGTGGGAGAGCACATCGTTGGAAGAGGATTTCTATTTTGTTCCGCCAAAGGAGATAAAGCGGATTTCCGAGGAGGAGGCGGACCGGCTTTTCGAGTATGAGGCTGCGCTGTGGGAAAAGATCGGCGAGTCCAAGGAGCCGGGCCCGCTGGAAGATTATCTGCGCCGCCATCCGGGCGGGAAGTTTTCGGACCTGGCCCAGTTACAGCTGGACCGGCTGCTGGCGCAGCAAGGCGAAAAGAAAATCGAAGTGATATCCGATAGCCGGAATCCCTATACGAAAGGAAGCGCTATCGCGGATACGCGCTTCAAGGTGGGCGACAGCTACACCTATCGGAACCAGGACCTGTTCGCCAAGACCGAGAATGCGAGTGCTGCCGATACCGTAACCCGAATCAGCCGTACCACGGTGACCTACGACAGCGGACTTGTTACCGATTTTCTCGGCAACCGGATCAGGGGTCGCCAGGGAGAGCGATTGGCGATGGGTAATCAGGGTACGCCGCTGGAATTTTCGGTGGGCAAGCGATGGTCGTCGCGATACGTCATGCCGCCGGGTTTCGGCGCGAGCGGGCGGGCGTTCATTGATATGGATTTTCGCGTGGTGACGCGCGAACCGGTAACCGTGCCGGCTGGCACGTTTAACGCATTTCACATTAAAGGCGTCGGTTTTTCCGCCGGCTCAGGCGCTAACGTATTGCGAACCGAGGTGGAAATTTGGCATGCGCCCGGGCAGGTTCGACG
>JBEBHE010000468.1:0-2542 GCA_040081205.1 Burkholderiales bacterium
GTATATGTTTTTAAATAAAATTATATAACGCCGATGATGGCCTCATATAGCGCATGCACTGACACTGCCCGCTACGTTATTGCTGCACGGTGATACCGGCCTCGCGCACGAGTTTCACGAACTTGGCGTGTTCGGCCTTGACGAAAGCATCCGTGGCGCCGGGCGTAGTCGAAACCGGGTCAATGCTTAACTTCGCGAGCATTGCTGCCGTGTCGGATGCTTCCAGGGCGTGCTTTACTTGCGCGCTCAGTTTCTCCATGACCGGGCGCGGCGTTTTGGCCGGCGCGAGCATGGCGTACCAAGTGGTGAAGGCGTACTGCGGTAACGCCGCCTCGGCGATGGTGGGTATTTCGGGCAATTGCGCGGAGCGTTTTTTGCCGGAGATGCTGAGCGCGCGGATTTTGCCGTCGCGCACGAATGGCAGCGCGTTCGAAATGGGCGGAAACGAGTAGTGAACACGGCCGGTGATGGTCTCGGTGATGGATTCCGGCACGCCCTTGAACGGCACGTGCTCGGTGTTGATGCCCGCTAGACTTTTAAAGAGCTCTGCGCTGAGATGGGTTCCGGCGCCGATGCCCGACGATGAAAAGTTGAGTTGACCCGGTTTGTTTTTTGCAATTGCGATTAAGTCTTTCACCGTTTTTGCACCGAGCGCATTGTTGACCACCAGCAGGTTCGACACGTCGGCCACCAGGCTCACGCCGGCGAAATCCGTGGCGATGTGGTAAGGCAGGTTTTTGTAGAGTGCGGGTGCAATCGCGTGCGAGGCAGACACCAGTATCAGGGTGTGGCCGTCGGCGTTGGCCGTGGCCAGTGTTTGCGACGCGATGACGCCGCCCGCGCCGGCACGGTTATCGATGACGACCTGTTGCCCCCAGACGGCAGTGAATTTTTGTCCCACCAGTCGCGCCAGAATATCTGATGTGCTGCCCGCCGAGAACGGCACCAGCAGACGAATGGGCTTGTTGGGAAAAGATTGCGCTTGTGCACGGACGGCATACGGCAGATATCCGGTAGCGGCAAGTATGATGGTGAAAAACAAACGCAGGCGATACATGGCGGCTCCAGAAAAATTCACGTGAACACCACGTCAAGCAGTGGACGCAGCGAGCGGCTCTCGACAAGCGGCCTGGGTGCGTCCGGCGGCGCGGCAAGGCCGACGTGGTTGTGCCAGAACGCCGGCATGCCCATGTCCGCCGCACCATAAAGATCGTAGGGCGAGCCGGCGACCAACAAACAATCTTTTGCGGCGACGTCAAGTTCACGCAGCGCGAGGCCGTAGCTGCGCGGGTCCGGTTTGTAAAAGCCCGCGCGTTCCGCTGTCACCACGCTGTCGAACGTAGCGCCCGTTGCGCGGGCCGCGATCTGCCCGAGTTTTTCGGAGCAGTTGGTCACCACCGCGATGGGAATGTGCGCGCGGATTTCATCCAGTACCAGCTTCACGTCCGGCCACGGCTGGATGTTCTCCCACAAGGCGGACAGCCGCGCCGGCGCATCGGGGGGTAGCCCGGTTTCCGCGGCGGCTTCGGCGACGATGGTTTCGTAGGGACGATAAGCGCCGGTCTGATAATTTTTGCGCAGGTACGCTGCACGCCAGCGCCCGCCTGGTTCCGGCCCGCCGGCAGCGGCGTTCCACACCTGCCACGAATCGAGCAGGGCAGTGAGCAGATCAAATATGACTGCCTGGTATCGAGGTTGTCGCATGGTCAATGCGCCTTTGCAGCAAGGGGCGAGTGAAGGGGGAGGCGCGCCAAGTGATCAGCGACGTCGCCACGGGTGTTCGAAATATGAATGCGCATGGCTTCTGCCGCCGCCATGGGCGCGTGCGTCTCCAGCGCGTCGAGTATCGCGACATGCTCGGCGTAACCTTGGGCGATATGCTGGGGATGCGTTGCTACGGTTCGCAGCAAGGCGAGTCGCATCTGGTCTTGCAGCGATTCGACGAACTGCGCCAGCCGCGGGTTGCCGCAAGCTGCCGCGATCGCTGAATGAAATTCTGCGTTAGTGTGTTCGTAAAGCGCGGCATCGCCGGTATCGATGGCAGTGTGCTGGCGTTCAAGTATTTTGCGCAATTGCTTGAGCGCGGCTGCGTTGATGCGTGATGCCGCGAGCGTGGCGGTGAGGGTTTCGAGGTTCTGGCGGATTTCATGGATATCCAGCAGATCTTGCTGGTCGAGCGTTGCGACCACGACGCCCTTGCGCGGCGTCTCAACGGCGAGTCCATCCGCGACGAGCTGTAGCACTGCTTCGCGCACGGGGCTGCGTGAGACGTCGAGGCGGCGCG
The DNA here is from genome assembly GCA_040081205.1 of Burkholderiales bacterium. Taxonomy (GTDB): domain Bacteria; phylum Pseudomonadota; class Gammaproteobacteria; order Burkholderiales; family SG8-41; genus UBA5216. The sequence goes on from JBEBHE010000468.1 coordinate 2,285, forward strand.
CCAGTTCGGGTACGCTCAGGGATTCGCCGGGCACAACGGTGCGGCTGAAGATGGCGTTGCGTAGCGCGGCGTAAACTGTGTCGACAATGCGCGCGGACGGTTTGACGGCTGTGATCATGGGCGCTCGTTAGGTGACGGAGGGGTACGGATAGCGGGTTAATTTGTTGGTCGTTCTGTTCGATTTTGTTTGAATTTTATTGCATGTTACATGTAACATGCAATATGGATTGTGAAAATTGCTATTTTTTTGTAATATAT
>JBEBHE010000174.1:0-9614 GCA_040081205.1 Burkholderiales bacterium
ATCTGGCGAATCGCGTTTCTGCGATTGCTCGGGTCGAGCGACCCCACGCCGACAAAACGCCCGGGATACGCTTTCACAATGTCGGCGACGTCCTGATTGCTCACCGAGCCGTAGAGGCCGGAGTAGCGGCCCATAACCACGCCGGTGGTTACTCCCGCCGCATCCATTTCGTCGAGCAGCATCGGCATCGATTTTGCCTGCGCCGAGGGCGCGGGCTCCATGCCGTGTTGTCGCGTAAGACGATCGCGGCGGTCGGAGCCCGCGTACATAATCATGTCGAGAAAACCTTTTAACGGCGGGCGCAGGCGAAAGTCGATGATGGGCATGATACGTTCCTTGGCCGTTATTTTGCCGCGCGCCACAACTCGGCGACGGTAGACATATCACGCTCACCCAAGCCGCGTAGCGCGAGCAAGCGATAGATTTCTTGTGCCGCGCCCAGCATGAAAATGGGGGCCGTGGCTTTTGTGGCGAGTGCCTGGCCGAGCATCATGTCTTCGCACACATGATCGACAGTCACACGCGGCGGATCGTATTCGCCGCTGACAAGGCGCGGGCCAAAGGCTTCGAGCGCTTTGCTGGGTGCGCCCTGCATCAGCGCATCAAATGTTTTTTTCGAATCAACGCCGTGACGCGCGCCGAGCATCAACGCCTCGTTCACCAGCGCGACCGTACCGTAACTCAGGATGTTGCTGATGATTTTGACGGTATGGCCGTCGCCTACCGGCCCGAGATGCAGGAACGTGTCGCCCATCGCTTTCAGCGCAGGCATCGCCTGATCGATATGCGCTTGTGCGCCGCCAATAAAGAACGCAAGGTTTCCCTGTTTTGCGCCTGCAACGCCGCGCGTCATTCCGGCATCGACAAGGCCGATTTTGCGTTCGGCCAGCAACGTGGCCAATTCGCGCGTGTTCTGCGGATTGCTGGTTGAGCAATCGACAATCACGCTGCCGGCGGCCATCGTTTGCGCAAGCCCATTTTCACCGCGCACGCAGGCGTCGACTTCGCGCGACGTTGGCAGACTGAGTATCGCAATGCTCGCGCCAGCGGCTGCTTCCGCGGTTGTGCCCGCTACTTTTGCACCCAGTGCCTGTAAGCGCTGCGCCGGTTCGGGCCTGCGATGTTTGAGTACGGTGACCGAAAAACCTTTCTTCAGCAGATTGGCTACCATCGGCTCGCCCATTGCGCCGATGCCTATGAATGCAACGTGAGTCATGAATGCACCTTTATCGTAACTATTTGTTTTTAAACATTATTTTATATTGACAACATTGGCCAAGAGCTCGCCGTTCAGCAGGCGGTCGATGTTGGCGCGCACCATCATCGACATGCGATCAATCGCTTCGCGCGTTTCCGCGCCGATGTGCGGTGTAACATAAACGCGCGGGTCCTTAAGCAGCGCATCGGCAGGATCGGCGGGTTCGGTCCACCATACATCGCTGCCGTAGCCGCCGAGTTTGCCGGATGCAAGCGCTTGCTCGAGTGCCGCACGATTGACGTTATTTCCGCGTGAGACGTTGATGAGCATCGCACCGGGTTTCATGGCGGCGAATTCCGCTTCGCCGATCAGATTGTAGGTGGCGTCATTCAACGGCAGTGCGAGAACGACCACGTCAGATTGCGCAATGGCTTTTTTGAAATCCGCCACCGAAAACACCGCGCTGATGCCGGCGGCACGCGCATCGTCGTCGAGTACGGCGCTGCGCCGCACGCCGATGACGCGCATATCGAATGCGTGTGCCATGCGTGCCACGGCCTGTCCGATGCGGCCAATGCCGGCGATGCAAATCGTTTTGCCGGCCAGTTCGGTGCACAACACATGGCCCATTTTGCCTTCGGCGACCGATTGCTGCATCGGCGCCATTTTTTTGGCCACACACAGCACAATGTGCCAGGTGATCTCCGCGACCGACGCGTGGTTTGATCCGCTGGTTACTGCGAGCGGAATGCCACGCGCGCGTGCCGCTACGGCATCGGTGGCGTCATACATCACGCCGTGATGCTGGATCAGTTTAAGTTGTTTTGCGCGCGCCAGCACATCGGCATCAACGATGCGAAAACCAAAACCCTTGTTCTGCACCACAAGGATGTCTGTGTCGGCGATCTGCGTGAGCAGTTCATCGCGGCTCGCGCAGGCGGTGATCGGCAAATAAGGTGTCAATGCGCGCTCGAGCGAATCTACGCTGACAGGCGCCTTGGTCAGAGCGGTGATTTTCATACTGTGAACTGTGCAGAAGGAAAGCCGAAAGTCTAGCATGCGTGGGGCAGGGATCCTGCGAATCGTGCGCGGTAGAATAGCCGCTCAGGACAAAGGCTCTGGAGACATCCCGAATGAAAATCATAGACTTCCGGTTGCGTCCGCCGCTGCGCGGTTTTTTAGACATGGTGATGTACACCAATCCGCAGCGGCGCAATGTGTACACACGCCAGCTTGGTTTGGAGCCCGCGGTTTCGGCAGAACAAAAGTCGATGGAACTGCTGCTCGATGAAATGAAGGCGGTGAATGTGGTTGCCGGTGTGGTCACGGCGCGCGTGTCGGATTACTTCGGGTCGGTGACGAATGATGATGTCAAAGCCATGTGCAAGGACTATCCGGGGAAACTCTACGGCATGGCGGCTGTCGATCCGACTAACCGCAAGCGGGCGATTCAGCAAATTGATACGGCGCTTGCCGAAGGCTTTAAGGGCGTGACCATCGAGCCCGGCGCCTATCCGGTGCCGTTGTACGCAGATGACCGCAGGCTCTATCCGATCTACGCGCATCTTGAAGATCGCAACGTGCCGACGGTGATCATGACAGGCGGCAACGCAGGCCCAGACCTGAGCTACTCGGACCCGGTGACGCTGGACCGTGTTGCCGCTGATTTTCCGAATTTGCGGATTGTGGTTTCGCACGGCAATTGGCCGTGGGTAAGCGAAATTCTGCATGTGGCATACCGGCGCGGCAACGTATCGTTGTCGCCGGACATGTATTTTCACAACATGCCGGGGATGGATGATTATCTGAAGGCGGCGAACTCGTGGATGTCAGAACGATTTTTCTTTGCCACCGCGTACCCACTTGCGCCGCTGAAGGAGTACACCGAATGGTTTGTCCGTCTGCCGCTGAAACCGGAAAACATGGAGCGTATCGCCTATCGCAACGCGGCTGAACTACTGGGCATAGCGCCGTGATGGGTGCAGAGCGACTTGACGCCATGGCACGTACGCCGCTAAAATAATACCCGATTAAATCTGTCGGATAATAAAATTCAGTAAATTGCTAAGTAAGGAAAATATGATGAGTATTCAGGACGATATCAAAGCACAGGTCACCAAAAACAAAGTTATGTTGTACATGAAAGGCTCGCCAGATTTTCCGCAGTGCGGCTTTTCGGCCAACGCCATTAACATTCTGCGTGAGTGCGGTGTTGAGGAGATTGCCTCCGTCAACGTGTTGGAAAATCCGGAAATCCGTCAGGGTATCAAAGAGTTTTCCAACTGGCCGACGATCCCGCAACTGTATGTGAATGGCGAATTCGTTGGTGGCTCGGACATCGTGACCGAGATGTACCAGAGCGGCGAACTGCAAAAATTATTGAAGTAAGCGCGTGCTGGCAGCCCGGTAGAAAAGGCCATGCTAAGCATGGCCTTTTTGCGTGGTGCTGACGGAGGAGCTCACACGCTGAAAGCAAACTGCATAACCAGCACCAGCGCAATCACAAACAGCAGCCGTAACAGCCAGCGCCGGTAGGTTAGTGCGTCGATACGATGCCGATTTTTGATGCCGATGATGGTGGTCGCGGTGGCGATGGCGGCAAACGGGAGCGTTATTGCCCATTGCGTCCAGGTGACGCCGCCCTCCATGGTGAGAATTGCCATCTGTGTCGGTTTGCCCACAGTAAAACACAGATTCAGTACTTGCACGAACACCATGCGATCCACATTCAGCGAAAACATATACATCAGCAATGGCGGTGCCGCGACGTTCGCCGAACCTTCCGATAGTCCCGCGAGTAGTGCGAAGCCAATGCCTGAAGCTACGCGGTGACGTGACACAAACGCCCATTCGACGTGCCCCAAGTGATCGAGATACAGATACAACACGATCACACCCGCGAGTAGCAATGCAAACGGAAATCCGGGATACGCGACAAAGAGCCGTGCGCCAATGGCTGCGCCGATCAGCATACACAAGGGCATGAACCAGAAACGCCGCAGCGTCGGCAAAAACTGCCCGGTCATGGCGATGTTGGTGACCGTGGTGGCAACACACGGCAACAGCACCACGATAACCGCTGTGCGCATATCGGTCACGGCGGCGATCATCGGGGTGGCCAGCATGGGGAAACCCAATCCCAGCGCGCCCTGCACCACGCCGGCGAGTCCGAGCACGAGGGCGATCCAGATAACAGTGATGAGCGGTAGCGATTCGAAGCCGGGCATGGCGGGAAACGTCGGAAAACACGCATTGTATCCGCAACGGATATTCGTCCTGAATATAATGTAAGTATTTATTTTTAAATAGAATTTACTGATGCTGTCAAATGGGAAACTTTATTTTTTTGGGGTTGTTCGCGTATAATCGTTCGCGTATCGCCCGGGGCTGATTTGTCCGTTGCCCGTAGCAACGTTCCCCAGTACAGCATTCCCGCATATATCCATGCGTAATATTTATCACATTCATCGCCACGCACCGGTTTCGTCAATTTCCCAGAGGGGTTCCCCTATGAACACCATGTCTGACGGCAAAATGCTTGCCAAACAAGCCGCTCACGTTACTACCGGCGGAAAAATCCGCATGACGCCCAGCGAAGCGTTTGTCGAAACGCTGGTGGCGCAAGGCGTGAAAGATACTTTCGGCATTGTCGGTTCGGCGTACATGGATGCGCATGATTTGTTTCCGCTCGCGGGCATACGATTTTTATCGGTGGCGCACGAACAAAACGCGGCGCACATGGCCGATGGCTACTCGCGTGTCACCGGCAAGCACGGTGTGTGCATTGCGCAAAACGGCCCTGGCATCACCAACTTTGTCACCGGTATCGCCGCGGCGTACTGGGCGCATTCGCCGGTAATTGCGATCACGCCGGAATCGGGCAGCCTGAGCATGGGCCTTGGTGGTTTTCAGGAAACCGAGCAGATGCCGATTTTCTCCAAAATCACCAAGTGGCAGGTGCATGTCAATTCGCCGATGCGCATGGCCGAACTGACCGGCCGCGCGTTTGATTACGCGATGGCCGAACGCGGGCCGGTGCAGGTGAACATTCCCCGTGACTATTTTTATGGCGAAGGTGAATTCGAGATTCCGCAACCACAACGCATCGAGCGTTCGGGCGGCGGCCCAGAGTCGCTGGACGCCGCGGCGAAGTTGCTGGCGAAAGCGAAGTTCCCGGTGATACTCGCCGGCGGCGGCGTGATCATGGGCAACGGCGGCAAGGAATGTCAGGCGCTTGCCGAATACCTCACCGCACCCGTGGTGAATTCGTATCTGCACAATGATTCTTTCCCGGCGTCGCATCCCTTGTGCTGCGGGCCGCTCGGTTATCAAGGCTCCAAAGCGGCGATGAAGCTCATCTCACGCGCCGACGTGGTGCTGGCGCTTGGCACCCGCTTGGGGCCGTTCGGTACGTTGCCGCAGCACGGCCTTGATTACTGGCCCAAAAACGCGAAAATCATTCAGGTCGATTGCGATCCGCGCATGATCAATCTGGTCAAGCGTATTTCCGTCGGCATCTGCGGCGATGCGCGGCTCGCGGCGGTTGAATTGCTGGCGCGTTTGAAGGCGCAGACCAAACTCACGCCGAACAAGGCGCGCCTCTCCGAAATCAAAGTCGAAAAAGCCGCGTGGACCGAAGAACTCGCCAAGTGGCCGTCGCCCAATGAAAAAGGCCGCATCGGCCCGCGTCAGGCATTGGCGGCGCTGGCGCGTGCAATGCCGAAGAACGCCATGGTGTCCACCGATATCGGCAACGTGTGCTCGGTCGCCAACAGCTATCTGCATTTTGAACACAGCCCGTCGTTCCTCGCCGCGATGAGCTTCGGCAATTGCGGTTATGCCTACCCGGCAGCAATCGGTGCGAAGGTGGGCCGTCCGGATCGTCCGGCGATTGCTTACGTCGGCGACGGCGCGTGGGGCATGAGCCTGAACGAAGTGTTGACGTGTGTGCGCGAAAATATCCCCGCGATTGCCGTGGTGTTCAACAACGGGCAGTGGGGCGCGGAAAAGAAAAACCAGGTCGATTATTTCGAGAAGCGTTACCTCGGTACCAACCTCAAAAATCCCAACTTCGCTGACGTGGCCGAAGCGATGGGGGCGCACGGCCTGACGGTTGAACACGTGGATGAAATCGGCGACGCCCTGCGCGGCGCGGTGAAATCCAACAAGCCTACGGTGATCAACATGATGCTCACGCAGGAACTCGGCGACCCGTTCCGCCGCGATGCGTTCAAACAGCCCCATCGGCTGCTGCCGAAATATCGCAAGTTCAGCGCGAAGCAGTTCCGGTAACGCCGGATTCATGACTGAGTAAAAACCGGCTTCCCGTAACGCGAAGCCGGTTTTTCTTGCCGGTATGTTTGACCGGATACTTTTAACGAATTGCTTTGCGCGCTTTGGCGATCGCGGACTTTACGCGCGCCGGTGCCGTGCCGCCGATATGTGAGCGCGCGGTTAACGCACCGTCGAGCGTAAGCGATGCATAGACATCGTCGCTGATCAGTTTTGAAAATTGCTGTAGTTCCGGCAATTTCAGATCAGAAAGATCGCATTGGCGCGATTCGCAAAAACGCACCGCCTGTGCCACCACTTCGTGCGCCTCGCGAAACGGCATGCCTTTGCGCACGAGATAATCCGCCAGATCGGTGGCGGTGGCAAAGCCTTGTGCGGCAGCAGCGCGCATGGCGTCCTTGTTGACCGCGATGCCCGGGACCATTTCCGTGAACACGGCAAGACTGTTAGTCACGGTGTCGATGGTGTCAAACAGCGGTTCCTTGTCTTCTTGATTGTCTTTGTTGTAAGCCAGTGGCTGGCCTTTCATCAGCGTGAGCAGCGCTACCAAATGGCCATTTACACGACCGGTTTTTCCCCGTATCAATTCCGCCACGTCCGGATTTTTCTTCTGCGGCATGATCGACGAACCAGTGCAGAAGCGATCTGCGATATCAATAAATCCAAAGCGCGGGCTCATCCACAGAATGAGTTCTTCGCAAAAGCGTGACAGATGCGTCATCAGCAGCGCGGAACCCGCGCAGAATTCAATGGCGAAATCGCGATCCGACACGGCGTCGAGCGAGTTCTCGCACACGCCGTCGAATTCCAGTGCTTTTGCCACCATCTGGCGGTCGATGGGATACGACGTTCCAGCGAGTGCGGCAGCGCCGAGCGGCAGCCGGTTCACGCGTTTACGGCAATCCACCAGCCGCTGCGCATCGCGCGACAGCATTTCGTAATACGCCATCAGGTGATGAGCGAACGATACCGGCTGCGCTACCTGCAAATGCGTAAAACCCGGCATCACCGTGTCGGTATGTGTGTCAGCCAGATCGAGCAGCGCCGTTTGCAGCGCGCGTATCTGGCTGGTGATGTGGTCAATAGCCGCACGCAGATAAAGCCGGATATCGGTGGCCACCTGGTCGTTGCGCGAGCGCGCGGTGTGCAGGCGCTTGCCGGCGTCGCCCACCAGATCCGTCAGGCGCCGCTCGATGTTCAGATGCACGTCTTCCAGATCAAGCGACCAGTTGAACGTGCCGGCGCGAATTTCGGCCAGGATTTGCGCCAGGCCGCGTTCTATCGATGCCAGATCGTCTGCGTTGATAATGCCGGTGGCGTGAAGCATGCGCGCATGGGCGACCGAGCCTTCGATGTCGAATTCCGCAAGGCGATGGTCGAATCCGACCGATGCAGTAAAGCGCTTGACGAGATCGGAAACGGGCTCGGCAAAGCGGCCAGACCAGAGTTTGGCGCCGGCAGAGGAGGGAGGCTGGTCTTTATTCTGCGCGGACATGATGCAAATAGTATGATTCCATTATGGCTCGCAGTATAAATCAAAACGTCCCGCCGCATGGCAGCGAAGCGCTGCCCCCGCCTGCGCTTCGCAATAGACATCGCAATGCAAATGCGATCGTTTATAACAGCAGCAGCGCGTTGCCGGATTTTCGCAACCTCGGAATTTTGCTGCGCATATTGCTTATTGTGAATGCTATCGCACTGGTAGCAGCCGTGGTGAAAAGCCCGTCGATAGCGGCGCTTGAAGCGCAGATCATCGAATTGGCGGCAATGGTCGAGCCGTTGCTGATTCTGACGCTGGTGTTGCTGTACGTGTTCAATGGCGTGCTGGCGCGTTTGCCGTACATCGGTGGTGCAATAACGGTAATCGTGCTGACCTTGGTGCTGACCACGTTGTTGCACGCCGGGGCGCAGAGGTATTTTCCGTTGAATGTAACTGCGGTTGAGCGTTACTGGCTGCTGGTCGGGTTGGTGACGGCGATGCTGCTGTGCTACTTTGATTTGCGCGTGCGCGCGTTGTCGCCGGCGATTGCCGAGGCGCGTTTGCAGGCGTTGCAGGCGCGCATCCGCCCGCATTTTTTGTTTAACAGCATCAATGCGGTGCTGTCGCTGATCCGGCAGGAGCCGAAGCGCGCGGAAACCGCGCTGGAAGACATGGCGGAACTGTTTCGCGTGTTGATGGCGGACAATCGCGAGCTGACGCCGCTCGCGCGCGAGGTCGAGTTGTGCCGGCAGTATTTGGGCATCGAACAACTGCGTCTGGGTGAGCGGCTTAAAGTGGAATGGCACATCGACAACATGCCCGCTGACGCGATGATTCCGCCGCTGGTGTTGCAGCCACTGCTCGAAAACGCGGTGTATCACGGTATCGAACCGCGCACCGAGCCGGGCGTGGTGAGCATCAACATCTACGCCACCCGAGATGAGGTGCATGCGGTGCTGCGTAATCCGTATTCACGCGACGGCGACCACCACAGCGGCAACAACATGGCGCTGGGCAATATTCGCGAGCGGCTGCAATTGCATTTCGATGCGGAGGCGTCGCTGACGTCACGTTCCGACGACAATGAATATCAGGTGCATATCGTCATGCCGTATCGCAGGGAGAAGCTATGATCGAATTGCCGTTGCGTGTGCTGATTGTCGATGACGAAGCGCCTGCGCGCAGCCGCCTGCGCGACTTGCTGGCGGACTGCGCGGCGTCACTGCCGCTGGAAATTGCCGGCGAAGCATCCAGCGGCCCGCAGGCGCTGGAGATGGCCGCACAGCAGCGCGCCGACGTGGTGTTGCTGGATATACGCATGCCCGGTATGGATGGCATCGAAACCGCGCAGCATTTGCGCCGGTTCGACGAACCGCCGGCAGTTGTTTTTACCACCGCATATGATGCCTATGCGCTGAAGGCATTTGAGGTGCATGCGATTGATTATTTGCTGAAACCGATTCGTGCCGCGCGCCTGCTCGAAGCGCTGACCACCGCGCGCACTACGGGCGCACCCAAAGCCGCGGCGCTGACGGACATGCGCCGTACGCCGCGCAACTCGCTGTCGGCCAGCGAGCGCGGCAAAGTGCACTTGATTCCGGTGGCCGACATTCTATATCTCAAGGCCGAGTTGAAATATGTGAC
>JBEBHE010000469.1:0-2537 GCA_040081205.1 Burkholderiales bacterium
ACGCAACTGGCGATGGAAATGCTGAAAATGGCCGCGGGCATCGACGTGGTGCATGTGCCGTTCAATGGCAACGGCCCGGCGGGCGTGGCGACGATAGGCGGACAAGTGCAGGCGCTGTTCGGCAGCATGCCGGCGGTGTTGCCGCAGGCCAAAGCCGGAAGGCTTCGTCCGCTGGCGGTGGGCACGATGAAGCGTTCTCCTGCGCTGCCGGATGTGCCGTCGGTGTCGGAATCCTATCCCGGCTTTGACGCGTCGCTGTGGCTCGGTTTCTTTGCGCCCAAAGGCACGCCTGCGCCGATACTCAAGCGCCTGAATGCAGAACTGCTTGCGATTGCCAAATCGCCGGAGATGAAAGAGCAATTCGAGCGCAACGGCGCCGATCCGCTGTGGAGCAATTCGCCTGCTGAACTCAGCAAGCTGGTTGCTACAGAAATTGACAAATACAACAAAGTGATCAAGGCGGCTGGCATTACCCCGCAATAAGTACCGCAACGGTATCGCAACGGGCGCGGCAGCAATCGTTAATACGCTGTTCGTATTTGTGGCACGGTAGTTGCTCGGCAATGGATAGGCTTGTCGATCAGCAACTGCAAGAGGTGTGATATGCGCAATAAGGTGATTTTTGTTTCGCTACTGACATTGGGTGCCACCGGCGTGTGCAATGCGCAATCCACTGCGACCAGTTCAGGGCAGGCCTATCCGGTCAAGCCAATCAAATTCATCGTGCCCTTCGCGCCCGGCGGTCCCAACGATTTGCTGGCGCGCATGGTCGGGCAAAAAGTCACCGAGCAGTGGAAGCAGGCCGTTGTGATTGACAATCGCGGCGGTGCGGGCGGCACGGTGGGGCTGGATGCGGCGGCAAAATCGCCGGGCGACGGTTACACGCTATCGATGGGCGGCTCCAGCAACATGGCGGTGGCGCCCAGCTTGTATGCACGTCTGCCGTACGACCCCGTCCGCGATTTCACACCGGTCATTAACATAGCGCATGTGCCTTATGCCGTCGCGGTCAATCCCACCGTGCCTGCGAAATCGGTGAAGGAATTGATTGCCGCCGCGCGCGCCAAGGGATTGGCCTATGGATCGTCGGGCACTGGCAGCATGTCGAGTCTGGCGGCGGAGTTGTTCAAGTCCATGGCCAAAGCGGATATCGTGCATGTGCCGTACAAAGGCACCGCGCCTGCGCTGACCGATGTGATGAGCGGGCAAATCGACCTGATGTTTGCCGATCTGGCAGTGATACAGCCGCATATCCCGAGCGGTAAACTGCGTGTGCTGGCGCTGTGCGGATCGAAACGAATTGCCAGCGCACCCGCGATTCCGACTATTGCCGAATCGGGACTGAAAGACTATGTGATTGAACCGTGGTTCGGCGTAGTGGGACCCGCACAGTTGTCGCGTGACATCGTTACGCGGCTCAATCAGGTGATCGGCGCGGGATTAAAATCCGCGGATACCCAGCAACGCCTTAACGGTCTCGGCTACGAGGCGATCGGCGGTAGTGCCGAGCAATTCGCAGCAACCATCAAATCGGATATCGCGGCTTACGCCAGAATAATAAAGTCGGCGGGGATCAAGGCGGATTTGTAGTTGCTGGTTGGTAGCTTTAGTTGGTTTTGACCCACGCAGAAATTTTTTCGACTACATCCGCCTCAATGCCGTTATAGCCGTGATAGGCGCGGGCTTCACACGGGTCGCCGACATTGTCGCCGCCGTCGAAAATCAGTGTTTCTGTTTTCTTAATGTGTTTAAGTTTATTCGTGAGCATTGGCAGGTCGCTGAATCGACACGCGCGGCAGGAGTCCTGACGGTGATGCGTGACCAGCACCGGCACGTGGATGCGCTCGAGCGCCATACCCGGTACCGGACGGCTGCGGTTGTCTGCCAGCACGCTGGACGTCAGCACGATGCCGTCAGGGCCACCGTCGGCGGGCGTTAGTTGCGTTGCAATGAAAGCAGCGGATTGCGTGCCGCGGCTTGTCCCCACCAGCCACACCGGCATTTTCAGTTCCTGCCTGAGCCACGCGATGGCCGCTTTCACGTCAACGACATGCTCCGGTGTTTGGCGAAAATTATTCAGGTGCGGGAAACTTTGCCGGTCGGACGGTGCATCAATTACGGCCACAGCCAAGCCTTGCGCTGCGAACAAATCGCGCGAGCGCACAAGAAAATTTCCGCGCAGTGCTTTCATCGCGCCATCGGACGACATTTGTAGGCCGCCGTCACCACCCGCGAAGAGGATGACCGCAGCCTTGGCATTCTCGGGTTGCAACAACAAGAAACGCTGCGTCACACCGGCGCGCGACGGCACATCGACCACGCGAGGGGTTTGTGCGTGTGCATGTAACGTTATAAAAATAAATAATAAAAACAAATACTTGCATATCATTTGGACTCGCCTTTCGACTCTGCTTTAGCGTCGGTCTTCGCAACGGTGGGTTGTGCCGCCGCGGTTTTTTCCGTTTTGTCGGCGGCAGCCCTGGCTTCAAGGTCATGCTTGATGTGGTTCAGACTTTTCAACAGCATGTCGTTGAAGA
>JBEBHE010000470.1:0-2527 GCA_040081205.1 Burkholderiales bacterium
GAAGACGACGATGCGTGGTTCGACGCGTGCGTGAAAGTTGCCGATGGCGTGCGCGCGCATGCCGAGGGTTTCGAGAAAGGCGGCCATCGTGTCTCAGCCGCTGCCGCTTATTTGCGCGCGTGCAACTACTATCAGATGGCCGAACGCTTTCGCACGCCCAAAGATGCCAAAGCGCTGGCCGCCTTCAAAACCGGTGTGGATTGTTTTCAGAAACACGCCAAGCTTACCGATGTAAAGATTGAAGTCGTCGAAGTGCCGATGGGCAAGGAAAGCCTGCCTGGTTATTTTGTGCACGCGCAAAATCCCAAAGGCAATGGTACCAAGGGTGCGCCGTGCGTGGTGTTCTTTGACGGCCTCGATGTCACCAAGGAAATCCAGTTTGTGCGCGGCGTCACCGACCTCATCAAGCGCGGCATCTCGTGCCTGGTGATGGACGGTCCCGGCACCGGCGAGGCGATACGCTTTCGCGGCAATGTGCTGCGCCACGATTACGAAGTCGCGGGCAGCGCGTGCATGGACTGGCTCGAAAAACGCGATGATGTTGATGCCAAAAAAGTCGGCGTGGTGGCCATCAGTCTCGGTGGCTATTACGCGCCGCGCATCGCCTCCATGGAGCCGCGCTTCGCCGCCTGCATCGCGTGGGGTGCGATCTGGGACTACTACGGCACCTGGAAAAAACGCATCGATGCCAACTTCAAAACATCGCTTTCGGTACCCGGCCATCACATCACCTGGATACTGGGCGTCAACACGCTTGACGAGGCATTGAAAAAACTGGAGCCGTACCGGCTCGATGGCGTGGTGCAAAAAATGCGCTGCCCGTTCCTGATCGTGCATGGCGCCGAGGATGAACAAATCTCCCTGGCTGACGCACAGGCGCTCTACAACGCGTCGGGTTCCACCGATAAAACGCTGCGCGTGTTCACCGCCGAAGAAGGCGGCTCGCAGCATTGCCAGCGCGATTACCTCACGCTGGGCGTGGCAACCATGTGGAACTGGTTTGACGAGAAACTGAATCGGTAAACCAGTACAGCGCGCCTCACTGACCGTGCTTATATTGCTGTTCCCGCACCTGCGGGAACAGCAATGCCGGCGCAGGCGCACCGCTCAGGGCCATTGATCACCGGAGAACGCAATGCGAATTCGCTGGGGTGTACCAGTAATTGCCGCAGGTATTTGCGTGGGGCCAGTACTCGCTCATGCGCAGGACTATCCTTCCAAACCTATCCGCTACATTGTGCCCTTCGGTGCGGGCGGCCCCACCGACACGCAGGCGCGCTGGGCAGCGCAAAAACTCAATGCCGCATTCGGCCAAACGGTGATTGTCGATAACCGTCCGGCAGTGGGCGGCATACTCGGCACGGCTGCCGTGGCGAAAAGCCCGCCTGACGGCTACACGCTGCTCGCCGGCAATCCCGGCCCGCTGACCGTGGCGCCTGCGATCACCGCGAATATGCCGTTCGACACGCTGCGTGATTTCACGCCGGTGATACTGATTGCCAAGAGCGCGAGCACACTGGTGGTGCATCCGGCGATACCTGCGAAGAACCTCCAAGAATTCATCGCGCTCGCCAAAGCGCGTCCGGGCCGGCTGAACTATGGCACGCCCGGCGTAGGCACGGTAGGGCATTTGTCCACGGAATCATTTGCACATCGCACCGGTATCCATGTGGTTCACGTGCCGTATAAAGGCGGCGTCAGCCAATACACCATTGAGCTGATGTCGGGCTATATTGATTTCGCGTCATTGCAGATTTTTAATGTCGCGCCGTTTGTGAAACAAGGCAAGCTGCGCGCCCTCGGCGTAACGTCACGCACGCGTTCGCCCGCGCTGCCCGACGTCGCCACGATGCACGAACAGGGCTTGACCGATTTTGAAAACTACAACTGGAACGCGGTGCTCGCGCCCGCCAAAACACCAGCGGCAGTCCTGTCGAAAATCCAGAATGTGCTCGCGGCAGGCATCCGCGACAGCCGCGACCTGTTCATCAATCAAGGACAGGAACCCGGCGGCGAAAGTGGCGAGCAGCTTGCGGCATTTCTGAAAGCAGAACTCGAGCGCTACGAAAAAGTCGCGCGCACCGCCAATATTCCGCGACAATAAATCACCCCCGCCGTCATCGGCTTCGCGCCACACCCGGTACTGCGGCGCGCCCTGTGCGCGCGAAAGATTTAGATTGCACCGATTTTCATCGCGCTCTGCGTCACTGATTCGGCAGCACGGCGTCTACAGGTTCACCAGCGATAGCAATTCCGGTCCGTACTGACTGCGCGCTTCGCCATAGATCGGCGTCACTGCGGCGACGAAGGCCTGATGCTGCGCCGGTGTGAGCTGAACGATCTCGCCGCCTTCGTTGTGAATGGCAGCCATCGCGTCTTCCTCCTCCTTGACGTGCAGGTTGCGCTGAAACGCCACCGCATCACGCACCGCGGCACGCATCTCGTCCTGTAGCGCCGTGGGCCACGCGTCGAACGTCGGCCGGTGCAGAAAAACAGGACGTGACAGGTAAAAATGGTTTGTTGCCGT
>JBEBHE010000175.1:0-9568 GCA_040081205.1 Burkholderiales bacterium
AAGTAATAAAAAATAATCAATAAAAACAAATACTTATGAAAAAGTCGATGATGTGACGCGATGCTAAAAGCACCGGCGCTTTTGCACATAAGCCTTTGAAAACACCTGCTTGTTGCAGCGCAATAGCGTAGAATTCTGCTCGTTTATGACTCCCGGATTACGGTCGACATGATTGGGATTCTGCTGATTACGCATGGCACATTGGGCGAGAGTCTGATCCAGACTGCAATACACGTGCTGAACAAGCGCCCGGCGCGGCTCAAGCAATTGGGCGTGACTGCTCAGGATGATCCGCTGTTATTGCTGCCGCAGGCACGCATGCTGGTGAAGGAGCTCGACGACGGCCACGGTGTATTGATACTGACGGATATGTTCGGTGGTTCTCCGTCGAATATCACGGCGAAATTGATTGTTCCAGGCAAGGTCGATGCCGTGGCCGGTGTCAGCCTGCCGATGCTAATTCGTGCGTTGACGTATCGCGAGAAATCGCTTGAACTCATGGTAACCAAGGCGATCAGCGGCGGTTGTGAAGGGGTTACCCGCGTGCCGGCATTTACCTTGCATCATGCTGCAACAGGAAGTTGAGATCGTTAACCGGCTCGGGCTGCATGCCCGCGCTTCGGCGAAACTGACGCAGGTTGCCGGCCAGTACACGTCGGAAGTGTGGGTCAGCCGCAACGGCCGCCGTGTCAACGCCAAAAGCATCATGGGCGTGATGATGTTGGCTGCCGCCAAAGGTTCTCGCGTCACCGTCGAAACCAACGGCGCCGACGAAGCGCCCGCCCTGCAGGCCGTTACCGCGTTGATCGCAGACAAGTTCGGCGAAGGCGAGTAGCGCGCGGTTCTTTTGCTGCGGCATGGTAATCTTTACGCCATGCAAACGATATTGCCCCGGCGGGGCGTCTCATGAGTTTCACGCTTCACGGCATCGGCGTGTCCGGCGGCATCGCTATCGGTCGCGCGCATCTGGTATCGCACGCCACGCTGGAGGTCAGCCACTACCTCGTGCCGCCCTATCAGGTGCCTGAAGAGTCGGCGAGATTCGACGCGGCGGTGCGCAAGGTGCGCGCGGAGTTCACGGAATTGCATACGGAAATTCCGGAGGGCGCGCCGGCCGAGTTTTCGGCCTTCGTCAATCTGCATCAGATGATTCTCGACGACGCCACGCTCTCGGTAGAGCCGCGCCGCATTATTGAAACCGAACAGTGCAACGCGGAATGGGCGCTCAAGGTGCAGACCGATGCGTTGCTGGCACAGTTCGACGCGATTGAGGACACGTATCTGCGGGAGCGTCGCAACGATGTGATTCAGGTGGTCGAACGCGTGTTGCGCGCGCTGTCGGGCCAGCCGGGGTACGCACCGCCGCCCCCGGCGGATTCCGAACACGAATTGATTCTGGTGGCGCACGATTTGTCGCCTGCCGACGTGGTGCAGTTCAAGCGGCATCAGTTCGCGAGCTTTATCACCGACGCCGGCGGCACCACATCGCATACGGCGGTGGTGGCGCGCAGCCTGAACATTCCGTCCATCGTCGCGCTGCATCGCGCGCGCGACTTGATTCGTGAAAACGAATTGGTGATCGTCGATGGCACCAATGGCGTGTTGATCGCCGATCCCGATGAGCGCGTGCTGGCGGAATACCAGCGCCGCAAGCGTGAATTTGAGTCCGGGCGGCGAAAATTACTGGAACTGCGAGACACGCGCGCGGTGACCCGCGATGGCGTCGCTGTGGAGTTGTATGCGAACATTGAATTGCCGGATGACGTTGAGCAGGTCATCGCCAACGGCGCCACGGGCATCGGCCTGTTCCGCAGCGAGTTTTTATTTCTGAATCGAAGCGACTTGCCGGACGAGGACGAGCAGTTCGAGGCGTACCGTAAAGTCGCCCTGGCGATGAACGGGCTGCCGGTAACCATTCGCACCTACGATCTGGGCGCGGATAAACACACGGAGGACGCGCAGCCGGCCACGCTCAACCCGGCATTGGGCCTGCGCGCGATTCGCTTGTGCCTTACTGAGCCGCAGCGTTTCCTGAGCCAGTTGCGGGCGCTGCTGCGGGCATCGCACTACGGCAAGATCAGCATTTTGATTCCGATGCTGGCCTCTTCCAGCGAAATCGATCAGACGCTGCATTTGATTAAACGCGCCAAGGAAAGTCTCGACGATGACGGCATTGATTACGATCACGGCGTGCGCATCGGCAGCATGATCGAAGTGCCGGCAGCGGCGCTGGCGCTCGACGTATTCCTGCGCAAGCTGGATTTCATTTCGATAGGCACTAACGATTTAATTCAGTACACGCTGGCGATTGATCGCACCGACGACAGCGTCGCGTACCTGTACGATCCGCTGCATCCGGCGATACTCAGTCTATTGTCGTCCATCATCAAACGCGCCGGCAAAGCGGGCGTGCCGGTGGCGCTGTGCGGCGAGATGGCAGGTGATGTGTCGTTGACGCGTTTGTTGCTGGCGCTGGGTTTGCGTAATTTTTCGATGCATTCGGCACATGTGCTGGATGTCAAAGAGCGGATCCTGAGCGCCGACACTGGCAAGCTGAAACCATTCGCCAGCAAAATGCTGCGCGCCAGCGACCCGGAACGTCTGAGCGCGTTGCTGCGAAAGCTGAATGAGGTTTACTGATGTTGCGCGAAATCGGCAACGTGCATCAGCAGGATCCTGCCCTGCGACGGCGCTGGTTTTGCGACGACTATTTCGACATTTTTGTGTGGGAGAAACCCGGCGGCGCGATTGTTGAAATCCAGTTGTGCTACGACCGCACCCTGCGCGAGCGCGTGTTGCGCTGGCGTGATTCCGCAGGCTTTGCGCATCACGGCATCGACGGCGGCGATCAATCGCTGTTCAAGAACATGACGCCGATCATGGTGGCCGACGGCGTATTTCCGCTAACGGACGTGCTGGAGAGATTCGATGCCCGCGCCACGCATATTGAGCCGCGAATACGCGACTTTATTCGCGAACGGCTGCTGGATTATCGCCCGGACTGCGGTGCGGAACTTGACAAGCCAGCAACAGGAGGGTAAGGTAAGTACCTGTTTTTACGCGCCGATTTGATGTCAGATTGCGGGCGCGCAATAAATCCGGCTAAAGAGATAGTGGCGGTTTCAGACCACAAGACTCAACCCGGTGATTGCGCACAGGCGTTCTGGTGCTGCGCTCAATGTTCACCGGGTTTTTGTTTTCATGGATACCGCCAATACAACTTCCGTTACCGCCAGTGTGGGCATAGTGACGCCGCAGCGGGCCGTTTTTCGCGAGCCGTTGCCGCTTAAATGCGGCCGCGCCATTGCCGACTACGAACTCGCGTACGAGACCTATGGCACGCTGAATGCCGCGCGCTCGAACGCCGTGCTGGTGTGTCATGCGCTCAACGCGTCGCATCATGCGGCAGGCGTGTATGCGGGCGAGCCCAACAACGTCGGCTGGTGGGACAACATGATCGGCCCCGGCAAGCCGCTCGATACCGACCGTTTTTTCGTGGTGGGCGTGAATAATCTCGGCGGCTGTCATGGCTCCACCGGGCCGTTGTCGATCAACCCCGATACCGGCATGCCGTGGGGCGCCAGTTTTCCGGTGGTGACCGTCGAAGATTGGGTCAATGCGCAGGCGCGTCTCGCCGATCAATTGGGCATCCAGCAATTTGCGGCGGTGATGGGCGGCAGTCTCGGCGCCATGCAATGTGTGCAATGGGCCATCGCCTATCCGCAGCGCACGCGGCACGCGCTGGTGATTGCTTGCGCGCCGAACCTCTCGGCGCAGAACATCGCTTTCAATGAAGTCGCGCGTCAGGCAATACTGACCGATCCGGATTTCAATGGCGGCGATTATTACCAGAAAAATGTGACGCCGCGCCGTGGTTTGCGCGTGGCGCGCATGGTCGGGCACATCACCTATTTATCCGACGACGAGATGGCGAGCAAGTTCGGACGCACGCTTAAAGCGGGCCATGTGAATTATTCGTTTGATGCCGAATTCGAAATCGAATCGTATCTGCGGTATCAGGCCGACAAATTTTCGGGCTACTTTGACGCGAATACTTATCTGCGGATCACCAAGGCGCTGGACTATTTTGATCCGGCATTTGATCACGGCGGTGATCTTGCCAAAGCGCTGGCGCCCGCCGTGGCAGGCTTTCTGGTCGTGTCGTTTACCACTGACTGGCGGTTTTCACCCGAGCGTTCGCGGGAGATTGTGCATGCACTGCTCAAGAATAAACGCGATGTCACGTACGCGGAAATAGACGCGCCGCACGGCCACGACGCATTTTTGCTCGACGAC
Organism: Burkholderiales bacterium; assembly: GCA_040081205.1. Classification (GTDB taxonomy): domain Bacteria; phylum Pseudomonadota; class Gammaproteobacteria; order Burkholderiales; family SG8-41; genus UBA5216. The sequence goes on from JBEBHE010000175.1 coordinate 4,297, forward strand.
GCGCGTTATCACAGGCTGGTGGCGGCGTACTTTTCGCGAATTGATGCCGAGGTGCGGCGGTGAACGGGATCAGTATCGATCGTGCCGATTTTGCGGCGATTGCACATTGGGTAAAGCCTGGCACGCGCGTGCTCGATCTGGGGTGTGGCGACGGCGCGCTGTTTAAATACCTGGCACGCGAGCGTGATATTTCGGGCTACGGCGTGGAGATCGATGACGCGAACGTGCTGGCGTGCGTGAAAAATGGTGTCCATGTTGTCCAGCGAAACCTGGAGCGCGGGTTGAGCGAGTTCGAGGATCAGTCGTTCGATTACGTGATTTTGTCGCAGACGCTGCAAGCGATGCGCAACGGCGAGCGCATCATCCGTGAGATGCTGCGTGTCGGGCGTGAGGGTATTGTTACGTTTCCCAATTTCGGCTACTGGCGCAATCGCATGCATGTGCTGCGCGGGCGTATGCCGGTATCGGAGAATCTGCCGTATCAATGGTTCGACACGCCCAACATTCATCTGTGTACGCTGGACGACTTCGAGCGTTTTTGCGGCGAGCGCAACATCCGTATTCTTGAACGCAAGGTGCTGACCGAAGGCGCGTCAGTGAGCGTAATGCCCAATCTGCTGGGCGCGCTGGCGATCTATCACTTCGGCGCGGGTTGAGCGGCAGGCTGCGTTTCCGACAGTCGCGTTACGCTGCGGATCAGTATCAGACCAGGAATAGCGATCAGGGTACACAGTGCGAAGAACAGCGGCCATCCCAGCGTAAGTGCGAGCCACCCGGTCGGCGCCGACAGCAGCACGCGCGGCACGCCCATCAGGCTCGACAGCAAGGCATATTGCGTGGCGGTGAAGCGGCGGTTGGTGAGCGCGCCCATGAATCCGACAAATGCCGCGGTGCCGAGTCCGCCGGTGAAATTTTCAATGGCGATGACGGCGGCCAGCGCGACGTTGTTGTGCCCGATGTAAGCGAGCGCGACAAAACCCAGCGTCGATAGCATCTGACCGATGCCAAACATCCACAGCGCCCGCGTCATCCCGATACGCATGATGAGTATGCCGCCGAGGGTGCCCCCGGCGATGGTGGCCCAAAAGCCGAATAACTTCACTACAGCGCCGATTTCGGTTTTGCTGTAGCCGAGTTCCAGATAGAACGGCGTGGTCATGGCGGACGCCATGGTGTCGCCGATCTTGTAGAGCAGAATGAATGTCAGGGCGAGCCACGCGCCGTGGCGCAGGAAGTAGTCGCGTAACGGCAGCACAAACGCTTCGATCAGTGTCTTGGGACTGCCAGGCGCCAGCAGCGGTTCCGGCGCAAAAAACGTCACGAACACACAGGCCGCCATGCATGCCGCCATCACTTGATACATGAACGCAAATGAGGTGTGGTCGGCGAGTATCAGTCCGCCGCCGCCGGCGAGCAGCATGCCGATACGGTAGCCGTTGACGTAGAGCGCCGAGCCCAATCCCAATTCGCCGTCCGACAGGCTTTCGCGCCGGTAGGCGTCGATGACAATATCCTGCGAGGCCGAAAAAAATGCCACGATTAGCGATGCCACGGATATCCACAACAGGTGATTCGGCGTGGGTTGCGCGAAACTCAGTGTGGCGAGCGCCGCCGCCAATGCGAGCTGCATAGCGATCAGCCAGCCGCGCCGCCGCCCGAAACGCGGTAACGCATAACGGTCAAACAGCGGCGCCCACAGAAACTTCAGCGTGTAAGGCAAGCCCACCAGCGCGAACAGGCCGATGTCGGTAAGATTGATGCCGCCGTCTTTCAACCACGCCTGTAACACCGAGCCGGTAAGCAGCAACGGCAATCCGGATGCGAAGCCCATCAGCAGCGCAATCAGCATGCGCTGGCTTAACATGGCCATGATGGTTTCTCGCCACGTCAATGATGACGTGAGCGAAACAGCGCCACGCGAAGCAGTGTTTTCGTCGGTCAAAGCGTAAAATCGTACTCGATGGTCAGGGGCGCGTGATCAGAGAATTTTTCATCCTTGTAAATCGCCGCGCGCTTGGCCGTGGCCGCGATGCCCGGCGTGGCAATGTGGTAATCGATACGCCAGCCCACGTTCTTGGCATAGGCCTGTCCGCGATTTGACCACCAGGTGTATTGATCGGGCCGGTCATCAATGCGGCGGAAAACGTCCACCCACTTCAGTTCATCGAATACCCTGGTAAGCCATTCGCGTTCCTCGGGCAGGAAGCCGGAGTTCTTGCGATTGCCGCGCCAGTTTTTGAGATCGATTTCCTTGTGTGCGATGTTCCAGTCACCGCACACTACGACTTCTCGGCCTCCCGCTTTGAGTTTCTTTAGTTGGGGATAGAATTTTTCCATGAAGCGAAACTTCGCCTGCTGACGCTCCTCACCGCTGGAGCCGGACGGAAGATAAACTGAAATCACGGATAGTTTTCCGAAATCCGCGCGCACGTAACGGCCTTCATCGTCAAACTCTTTTACGCCTAATCCAACCGCAACATTCGTGGGCTTGCGCCGGCTGTAGAGCCCTACGCCGCTATAGCCTTTTTTTTGCGCGTAGTGGAAATGCCCGTGGTATCCGGCGGGCGCGAGCATCTCCGTGGTCATGTCGGCCTGCTGCGCTTTGATTTCCTGCACGCACAGTATGTCGGGTTTGTGCCTGGCCAGCCACGGCAGGAAACCTTTGCGTTCGGCTGAGCGAATGCCATTCAGGTTGAGGGAAACGATGCGTAGCATGAGGTGTGTTTGTGTGGATTTAGTCGGGCGGGCCGTGTTGTCAACCGCAGGGAGAGTGGTGCGCTATTGGCCGTAGCGGTTCTGTATCCGATAACAAGCGCTATTGGCCGGCCGCTGTTCCATGACATGGGGTATCGCTATAATGACCGGATTCGGGGAAAATCGCCATAAGCGCATGCGGACGACGGCTAACAACACGAGGTATTTCATGAGCACAAAACAATTTAAGTCGGTTATTGGTACGGTTGCCGCATTGGTGCTGGCGCTGGGTTTTGCGCCGGCTGTCGTGGCGCAAAGCAAGGGCGGCGGCAAAATTGTTTGCTGGAAAGACGCAGCGGGCAAGGTGGTCGGCTGCGGCGACAAGGTGCCGCCGGAGTTTTCGAATAGCGCTACCAAAGAACTGGATAAAGGCGGCAACGTGCGCAAGACCGGCGAATCCGCCGATGAAGCCGCCAAACGCAGAGCAAAAGAGCAGGAGCAGGCTCAGACAAAAGCGGAAGCGGAAAAACGCGCGGCGGAGCAGAAGCGCCAGGATTCCGCGTTGTTGAACACGTTTTCAAACGAAAAGGAAATCGACCTCAAGCGCGATCGTGAGATACAGGCGCTCGACAACAGTCTGACGCAGCAGCGAGCTGCGTTGAAGATCGCCAACGAACGGCTGGTAGAAGCGCAGCAACGCGCAGCTGCCTTCGAGAAAAACAACAAGGACAAGAAGCCGGTGCCGCCAGCGATTAAAGAGGATCTGTCCCGTGCCGAGGGCGAAAAAATGCGCATTGACCAGGATATCGGGACCAAGGAAAAAAACAAGCAGGACACGATGACTACCTACGCGGCGTACAAAAAGCGGTTCCAGGAGCTCAAAGGCACAGCCACGCCGGCGCCTGCCGCAACGGCACCAGCAGCGCCTGCCGTTGCCACGCCGGCGCCGGCTTCCGCGGCTGCTGCACCGGTCGCGACAAAGAAGTAATTATGGGATTGCCGGCTAGCGCCGGCGTCAGTTCGCCAGCTTGCGTTTGAGAATGTCGTTCACCTGCTGGGGGTTGGCTCTACCCTTGGTCGCTTTCATTACCTGACCTACCAGTGAATTGAACGCTTTTTCCTTGCCTGCTTTGTAGTCGGCGACTTGCTGGGCGTTGGCAGCGAGTACGTCGCCCACGATTTTTTCGATGGCGGCGCTGTCGGAAATTTGTTGTAGACCTTTCGCTGCAATTATTGCGTCAACGGTGTTTCCCTGACTTTGCAGAGGCTCGTTCCAGAGATCGGCAAAAACGTCCTTGGCCAATTTACCTGACAGCGTGCCATCCTGGATGCGTGTGACGAGTTGCGCGAGCGTTCTTGGGGCGATATGTGATTCAGTTATTGGATTGTCGCTGACAAAACCAAGGCGATTAAGCGCGGCAGACAGCTCTCCGGTCATCCAGTTCGCGAGCTGTTTGGCGCCAGCTGTCCGGTCAGTGGCGTCTAGCGCGGCGACTGCTGCCTCAAAATAATCCGCCCATTCGTGCGACTGCGTTAAGAGCGCTGCGTCGTAGGCGGACAATTCGTAATCGTGGATATATTGCGCGCGTTTTACGCCGGGCAACTCTGGCATCGCGGCTCGTACCGAAGCGAGTATTTCGGGCGTTACTTCCAGAGGCAGCAAATCGGGATCGGGGAAATAGCGGTAGTCGTGCGCGTCTTCCTTGGTGCGCATCATGCGTGTTTCACCCGTATCTGGTTCAAATAGCACGGTCGCTTGCTGGATCGCGCGGCCGTCTTCGAGTTCGTTGATTTGCCAGCGCACCTCATAATCGATGGCTTGTTGAAGGAAACGGAAGCTATTGAGGTTCTTGATCTCGCGGCGTGTGCCGAGTTTTTCCGTGCCTGCGGGCCGCACCGACACGTTAGCGTCGCAACGAAACGAACCTTCCTGCATATTGCCGTCGCAGATATCGATCCAGCGCACCAGCGCGTGCAGTGCCTTGGCGTACGCTACCGCTTCCGCGGAAGACCGCATGTCAGGCTCGGTGACAATTTCGAGCAACGGCGTACCGGCGCGATTGAGGTCAATACCGGTGGCGCCCTGAAATTCTTCATGCAGCGATTTGCCCGCGTCTTCCTCGAGATGGGCGCGTGTGAGCTGCACCGTTTTTTCCTTGCCGTCCACCAGTATCGTCAGCGAACCGCCCTCGACGATGGGCAATTCATATTGGCTGATCTGATAGCCTTTCGGCAGATCGGGATAAAAATAATTTTTGCGCGCGAATATCGAACGGCGGTTGATTTTTGCGCCGACCGCCAACCCGAAGCGTATCGCGCGTTCCACGGCGCCTTTGTTGAGCACCGGCAATACGCCGGGCAACGCGATATCGACCGCGCAGGCCTGTGTGTTGGGTTCCGCGCCAAACGCGGTGGATGCGCCTGAAAATATCTTCGACGCTGTGGATAGCTGTGCGTGGGTTTCGAGACCGATGACGACTTCCCATTTCATGGCGCCGCGCTCCCGCCAATGTCCTCGATATCTTTGGGCGCGCGCGTATGCCAATCGGTCACTTGCTGATATTGATGCGCCACATTC
>JBEBHE010000176.1:0-9551 GCA_040081205.1 Burkholderiales bacterium
CCGGTCATACGGTTTTTGCCGCCATACACGGTGAACGCGTGTTCTCCTAGTGTCCACGCCACTTGATCCTTGGCGTAGTAAAAGCAGGCGTGCTGCCAGGTAATCCAGCGGTGCGGCACGCCGTGGGTATCCAGGGTCAGCACCAACGGCAACGCGGTGCGTTGATGCGGGAGATGCAGATTTTCGATGACAACCTGATCCATGATTCAGTTTAAGCGGTTAAACAATCAACCATCACCATCATTCGATAAGTTTCCATACGATACCATGCGCAACAATTTACCAGATTTATGAGTTTTGGGACGATTTTCAGGCATTTATAGCCTGGATTGGTGCGCTGCGTTATACTGTGCTTCTGTGAATTCTGATTCTGGCAACCCTTCTTTCTCAAGCGTTCCACGCACCCTCGACCAGTTCTCTGCCTGGTTTCAAGTTGGCGCGTTGATATCACGCTGATGTCACACTAATGTCTTTTGCGTCACTGAACCTGCTGCCCGAACTGGTACGCGCCGTCGCGGATCAAGGCTACACCGAAGCCACCCCGATACAGGTGCAAGCCATACCCGCTGTGCTCGCCGGTCGCGACCTCATGGGCTGCGCACAAACCGGCACCGGCAAAACCGCGGGCTTCACCCTGCCGCTGTTGCAACTACTCGCCCCGCTCGGCAGTACCAGCCCTTCGCCTGCGCGGCATCCGGTGCGTGCTTTGATTCTGACGCCCACGCGCGAACTCGCAGCGCAAGTACATGAATCAGTGCAAGGTTACGGCAAACACCTGCCGCTACGCTCCACGGTGGTTTACGGCGGCGTGGACATGAAGCCGCAAACGCAGGCGCTGATGGCCGGTGTGGAAATTCTCGTCGCAACACCCGGTCGCCTGCTGGACCACGTACAGCAAAAAACCGTCAACCTCGGGCAAGTGCAGATCCTAGTGCTTGACGAAGCCGACCGCATGCTCGACATGGGCTTTCTGCCGGATCTCAAACGCATCATTTCACTTATCCCGCCACAACGGCAAAGCCTGTTATTTTCCGCAACATTTTCCGACGACATCAAGCGCCTCGCGAACCAAATGTTGCGCGATCCGCTGACCATTGAAGTCGCGCGGCGCAATGCGCCGGCTGACCTCGTATCGCATCAGGTGTACGAAGTGTCGGCGGAGCGCAAGCGCGCGTTGCTGGTCAACCTGATCCGCACGCGCGAGATGAAGCAGGTGCTGGTGTTCCTGCGCAAAAAAATTGATTGCAACAAACTCGCGCGCGAACTGGAGCGCGACGGCATTAAAGCCACCGCCATCCACAGCGACCGTTCGCAAGCCGAGCGCGAACAGGCTCTCAACGATTTCAAGGAAGGTCGGGCCACCGCGCTGGTCGCCACCGACATCGCCGCACGCGGTCTCGATATTGAAGAATTGCCGTTCGTGGTGAACTACGAGTTACCCTACGTTCCTGAAGATTACGTGCATCGCATCGGCCGCACCGGTCGTGCCGGCATGCCGGGAGCAGCAATATCGCTGGTATGCCACGATGAATCAAAGTTACTCGCCGATATCGAACGTCTTTTAAAGCGTCCTATCGAGCGCCTGCCGGTGGGCGAACTGGATCACCGGCATTCGCGTTACGAACATAGCGAACGAAAAGAACGCCCGCCACGCGCTGCCGACGCAGGCGATGTGCGGGCAGCACGTGCGGAACGTCCCGAACGAGCCGCACGCGAACGTCCCGTGGAAAAACCTATCGCCAAGGCCGTGCACGACGGCTTTGACTTCAGCAAACCTTATGAACCGGGTAGCAACGAAACGTCAGCAGCAGCCAAGCCTGCTGCCCCCCCGCGTCGCGGCGCCGTGCGCCCGGTCGCAGCACTGCTGGGCGGACTCCTAACGCCGCGCAAGTAGTTGTCACGCGATGCCGAGCGTCGCTGAAGCGTGGCTATAACGTTGTGATACAGTGCCGGCGTCCCATCTGCACCCCTTGATTTTCGTACTTATTTTTGTACCCAATCGGAGGACTTCATGACCGACGTATCCGCTCAATCAAGCGACAACGCCGCTGTGGCGCAGGCTATTGACGCTTTTTACAAAGCAGTAACGAGTAAAAGCCAGCAACAGCTCGAAACGCTGCTGGCCGAACAATTGAGCTTTGGCCACTCGGTCGGCAGAATCGAAACCAAAGCACAATGCATCGCCAACGCCATGAGTCCACGCGTGATATGGAAATCCGTCGCGCCCGTCGATCAAAGCATTCACATTGCAGGCGACGCTGCGGTGGTGCGCCACATCATGGCCGGCGAGAACGAGCGCGAAGGAAAATCGAGCGCGGTCAGCATGAACGTGCTGATGGTTTGGCAAAAGCAAAACGGCGCCTGGAAAATGCTGGCGCGGCAGGCGTTCAAAATCTGAGCGCTGTCAACGCGGACTCCAGGAGCATCCACACATGATTTCACGTCGCCGTTTTGTGGGCAGCGCGCTCGGCGCTGGCGTAGCGCTGGCAACAATGGGCTGCCAGCAGACGGGCGCGCAATCTTCGGGTAAACGCATGATCGTCGATGCGCAAGTCCACTTGTGGAGAGCGCCCACACCCGACTGGCAATGGGTACCGGGCATGAAACCGCAGATGCCCGAACCCTTCACTATCGAAAAACTCCTGCCGCTGATGGACGAAGCCGGTGTGGATCGTGTGGTGATCGTGCCGCCATCGTGGCCGGGTGACCGCAACGACTATGCGCTGGAAGCCGCGCGCCGCTATCCCACGCGCTTCGGCGTGATGGGCCGCATTACACTGCGCAATCCCCAGTCAGCGGCGCTGTTGCCCAAGTGGCGCGAACAGCCGGGCATGCTGGGTGTACGCGTGACGTTCCTGGGCAAGGATATCGCGATGCTGTCGGACGGCAGCGCAGCATGGTTCTGGCCCGCGGCGGAAAAAGCCGGCTTGCCGGTAATGTTTCTCGCCAGCGAAAAAGGGCCGGAGTTTGCGCGCATCGCCGAACGTCATCCGGGATTGCAACTGATCGCCGATCATATGGGCATGTCGCTCGCCAATCCGGCAGTGCGTGACGGCAAGTTTGCGGAAGTCATTCAGCACACGCTGATGCTGGCAAAATATCCGAATGTGTCGGTAAAACTCTCATCCGCGCCGACGTATTCGCGCGAAGCGTACCCGTTTCAAGACATGACGCCGCCGATCAAAACACTATTCGATGCCTTCGGCCCGCGCCGCTGCTATTGGGGCACCGACATCACCAACGCTTTCAACAAAACCACTTACCGTCAGCGCATCACGCACTTCACCGAGACGCTGGATTTTCTGACCGAGCAGGACAAAGATTGGGTGATGGGGCGAGGAATACTTGAACGCCTGAAGTGGGCGTAACAGGCAAGAACCTCTTCTATGCGCTTGTTAACTCAAGAACAAATCGCCCGCTGGCGGCACGACGGATTTCTGTCACCGTTTCCACTGCTGGATGCGACGGAACTCAAAACCTGCCGCGACGGACTGGATCGCTTCGAGAAATGGCTGGGTGCGCCGGTCAATGCCTCTGAAGAATTAAAGTGGCGCACTATGCCTTACCTGATTCTGCCGTGGGCAGCGAAGCTCGCGCGTGACCCGCGCATTCTCGACGTGGTGGAAGACTTGATCGGCCCGGATATCCTGATTTTCACCAGCACGTTCTTTATCAAGGAACCGCACTCGCCCACCATCGCCGCCTGGCATCAGGACTCAACCTATTACGGACTGGAACCCAAAGAAGAAGTAACGGTGTGGGTAGCACTGTCCGAAGCCAACGAAGCCGCCGGTTGCATGGATGCGCTTTCGTTTCGCGGCAAGCCACGACAACTGAGCCATGTTTCGCGTGTCGTCAAAAACAGCGTCAACCGCGCGAGTCAGGTTATCACGGAGCCGCTCAATGAGGGAACACCGGTGGCCATGCCCTTGGCGGCCGGCTCGTTTTCCATGCATCACGGGTTATGCCCGCACCGCTCTGGGCCGAACACCGCAAACCATCGCCGCATTGGGTTAGGGTTGAACTTCATACCCACTTCTGTGTGCCCGGCAGGTTCGATCAAGCCGGCAGCGATGCTGGTGCGTGGCGTTGACCGCTATCACCATTTCGAGCGCGTCGAGCCGCCACAGGTGGAGCTGGATGCACGGAGCATTGCCGCGCACGACCGCGCAACGACGCTGTACCGGAATTGCTATCTCGAGGAAGAAGCGCGGCACGCGCGATTGTCAGTCTGAACCTCTACGGCACAATCAATCCACTCGCGCGCCCGATTCCTTGACCGCTTTCGCAAACCGCGCAATTTCATTTTTGATGCGGTTGCTGAATTCAGCAGGCGTGCTCACGGCCGGGTCGAAGCCCTGCTGCACCACCTTCTCGGCAACATCAGGCAATTTCATCAACCTCGCAACTTCGGTGTACATCTTGTCGATGACCGGCTTGGGCGTGCCGGTGGGCATGACAATGCCGACCCAGTTGCCCAGCACAAAATCCTTGTAGCCCTGCTCTGCCATGGTGGAAACATCGGGCAGGAAGGAATGCCGCTTGTCGGCCATCATCGCGATGGCGCGCACGCGGCCTGACTTGATTGCAGGCAACAGGTCGGGAATGCCATTGATCAGCAGGTGCGCCTGGCCGCTCATCATGTCGGGAATGGCTGGCCCGTTGCCTTTGTACGGAACATGCGTCGCATTGAAGCCGACCGCTCGTTTCAGCATTTCTCCGGACAGATGACTGATCGTGCCGTGACCGCCGGAAGCATTCACCAGCTTTATGCTTTTCGCCACCGCGACCAAATCCGGCACGCTCTTCGCTGCAATGCCGTTATGCACCGTCACCACCAGCGGCGTGTAAGCCAGCAGCACCACGGGTGCGAGGTCGCGCTCCAGACTGTAGGGGAGTTTGGCGTATAGCGACTGCGAGATGACCTGTGCCGTGCTGATGTTCAGTATGGTATAGCCGTCGGGCGCCGATTTCGCCACGAGATCGGTGCCGAGATTGCCGCCCGCGCCCGGGCGGTTATCCACGATCACCGGCTGTCCCCAAGAGTCGGCCAGCTTTTGCCCAACAATACGCGCAAGAATATCGTTGACACCCCCGGGTGCAAATGCCACCACGTAGCGGATCGGACGTGCGGGGTAGTTTTGTGCCTGGGCCTCAGTGCCGGCGGCAAGCACCAATACAGAAAAGCCCACAGCGGCGGTGGCAGCAACAACGCTGCGGTGAAAAACATTACTCATCGAAAGCTCCTCGTGCCGGCAAAGTGGCGCGCCTGCCATTATAGGACGGCTTTGGTGTTATGCCTCCATTGCGAGCACGCCCGTTCAGAACAATCCACCGCGAAACCGCCTTCATGCACCAGTGACCGCCTGCAGGCCGCTGGTCGTTATCGCAGATGCCGCCTCGGGCGACGCCAGAAACCGGATCACCGAGCGAGACAGCGCCGCATCCGGACTACTGGCCGCAACGCCGGCGGAGAAAGTTGAAACTTTCTGCACCTCCGGCGGCAACGGCGTAATGTGCGTGATGCCCGGCACAGGAAGTAGCTCGCTCATCTGCTGGAAACCAATCTCCAGTTCGCCGCGTGCCACAACCGCTCCCACGCGCTCGCCACCGCCCACATGGCGGCATTTGCTGAGCACTTGATCGGCGATGCCGAGCCGTTGAACCAGTTCAGTCAGATACTGGCCGCTCACACTGGCCGAATAACCGATCGATTTCGCTTGCAGCAGCGTGCGCCTCAGCGCGTCGACAGAGCCAATGTCCGGCTTGGGTGCCCCCTCGCGCACCGCCATCCCGATAACCGAACGTGCAACCGGCATATAGCCTTCTGCAAACACCAGGCCTTCGTCGATAAATTGGCGCAGCATGGCATCCGCAACGATAACAATATCCGCGACTTCTCCGCGCTTGAGCCGGTTGGGGAGAGAATTCTCGCCCGTCCCTATGGAAGTGGATGCGGTAACGATCGTTTTTTTCGTCAGGCGCTCCAATTGCGGGATCAACGCCAGGTGCGCAGCCGTAAAGGCCCCTGAAGTCATCACTCTGAAATCGTTTGTCGCTGCAGTCATGGCTATTTAAGTCGCTTAATTGAAGGTTAGAAGTTCGGGAAGGGGAAATAGCGATGAACTATCGCACAGTTTCGAATTTCTCGACAAGCCGGGGTAAACTCGCCAATGAGCCCGGCGTTAAAGCAGGTGTAACGTATCTTATGCCTGTCCTCTCACCCCTTGGCAGCTAGTTTAAAATAGCCTTACTAAAACGAGGAGAACTGTATGAAATCGACCACCCAGAAACTGAACATGATGTGCCTCGCTGCGGCTGCGGCGCTGTGCCCCGCACTCGCCGCCGCACAAGCCTATCCCACAAAAATCGTCCGCGTCATTGTGCCGTTCGCGCCCGGTGGCGGCAGCGATATCACTGCGCGCCAGGTGTCGGCCAAACTCACCGAGCAATTCAAGCAACAATTTGTCGTTGATAACCGCGGCGGCGCAGCGGGCCTTATCGGCATGGAAATGGTGGCCAAGGCGCCACCCGACGGTTATACGATCATGATGATGTCAGGCAGTTTTTCAGCGTCGGCAGCCACCAACAGGCCCGCCTTCGATCCTATCAACAGCATTCCGGGTGTCGCCGAATTTGGCATTACGCCGTTCGTACTCACCGTGCATCCCTCGCTGCCGCCCAAAACCACCAAGGAGTTCATCGCGCTTGCGAAAGCAAAGCCCGACGCCCTCACCTACGCTTCCACCGGCATGGGCGGTGCCACACATATGGCGACTGAACTCATACTCAGCATGACTAACACACAGATGGTGGGTGTGCATTACAAGAGCACCGGCGCAGCCATGTCGGATCTTCTGGCAGGACAAGTGCCTATCATCGTCGGCAGTCTGCTGCCAGTGGTGCCGCACGTCGCGTCCGGCAAGTTGCGCGCGCTGGGCGTGACCACCTCCAAACGCTGGTATTCGCTGCCCGACGTTCCCACCATCGGTGAAACGATTCCCGGTTATGAGGTCGAGTTATGGTTCGGAGCGATGGCGCCGCGCGGCACGCCGCAACCCATTGTCGCAGCGCTGAATGGTGCCATCAATAAGGTGTTGCAGGAGCCGGATATGAAGAAAAATCTCGACGCTCAAGGCATGATTGCCACCGGCGGCACGCCGCAACAATTCAACGACCGTATTCAGCGCGAATACGCGCGCTGGGTGAAAGTCGTCAAGGAACGCGGAATCAAGGTGCAGTAGCATCGCGGGGAAAGCCAGTCCATGCGTAACTACCGTGCAGTGATCAGTGTTGTGGCGTGTACGGCTGCCCTAACGTGCGCTGGCGTAGCGCATGCGCAAAGCTTCCCCTCGAAACAGGTGCGCTTCATTGTGCCATTCGCTGCCGGCGGCACTATCGACATTATCGGCCGCCTGCTTTCGCCGTCGATGTCAAAGACATTCGGTCAGCAAATCGTAGTAGAAGACCGTCCCGGCGGCGGCACCGTAATTGCCACTGAACTGGTCGCACGCGCGCCTGCAGACGCCCATGTGCTGCTGCTCATGGGCCCCAGCTACACCATCAATCTTTTCGCTCGAAAACTGCCGTACGATACCGAACGGGATTTCGTCGGTATCGCGCGGCTGGCCGCCAACCCGCTGTTATTCTCCGTGCATCCGTCACTGCCGGCGCGCAGCCCCAAAGAGCTGGTCGCCTTGGCTCGCGCCAAACCCGGCGAACTCACTTACGCCACCGCCAGTCCCACCGGCTTTCAACGCCTGGCTGCCGAGCAGTTCAAGTTGCTGGCAAAAATTGATATCGTCAACGTACCGTATCAAGGCGGCGCACCTGCCGCGATTGCGGTGATGGGCGGGCACACCACCATCAACCTCGGCAACGTGTCCGAAGCCGCGCCGTACGTTGCCGGTGGCCGGTTGCGCGCGATCGCGGTCACCTCTCTAACACGTAGCGATGTGATGAAAGACGTGCCCACGCTGCATGAATCCGGCTATCCCGGTTATGAGGCCACGAATTGGTTCGGCGCTGTCACACGCGTGGGCGCGCCAAAGGCGTCCATTGACCGCCTGAGCGCCGAATTCGCGCGCGCGCTCGATACCCCCGAAGTCAAGACGGGCTTAATCAAGAACGGCCTCTACAACGCTTACCTGAACCCGGAACGCTACGACGAATTTTTGCGCCAGCAATTTCGGGCAAATGAAAAAACGGTGAAAGCTACCGGCATGCGCATGGAGTAGCACGCACTTGCAGCATGGGCACAAAAAACATGCCCATGCTACAAATTCTGTCCGGCGCAAAACGCGCCACGCGGCACACGATGTAATTTCTCGAACCCCGTTTTGGTCACGCGTATCAACTCCCCCACCTGCACGCCGGCGCGTCTGGACTGATCCCCATTGGCGGTAGTCACGTTGGGTTGCACCACTACCGTCATATTTTCTTCCAGCGTCATCTTCGGCAACGGCCCCGCCGGACGGCTGCGGCTGCCGAGTATCGGTTGAAAATAGCCGCCGCCAAAACCATGCATCAGGTCATCGCAGATGGTAAAACCGTTTTTCTCGACGATATCGGCGGCGGCGAGGATTTCTTCCATGGCCGCGCCGTGTTTGACAACCCGGGTAACCGCGTCGAATGCGGCTTCCGCGGTCGCGTGCAAATCCTTGTAGAGCGGTGTCGGCGCCATATCCACAAAAAACGTGCGCAGCAATTGCCCGGCGTAATCCCACCAGAACGCCGACAGTTCGCAGAACACCACGTCACCCTTCTGCACTAATCGCGGAGACGGATACTGCGGCGGCACAAAAATATGCGGATGCGCCATCGACGTGACGCCGATGTAGTGAATCATCGTTGTGCCGCCGTGTTTGACATACGCGCTTTCCACCAGTGCGGCCAGTTCACGTTCATCCACCCCCGGCTTTGTGCCGGCAAGCAATGCCACAAAACCCGCATCGCTCATGGCGGCACCGATACGCAGCCAGTCAATTTCTTCATCGCTTTTGCGCATGCGCAGCCGCACATACTCGGCGTCCAGGAAAACCATGTCGAACTGCTGTTCCAGCTTTTGGTATTTCCCCGCCACCAGCGGCCCGATGATACCCACGCGCCTGGCGCCGCGCCGCTTCAGTTCTTCGATGGTTTTGTCGATACCGCGATGCTCGCCCCAATACGTATCGACATCGCGCGCCAGTTTTTTGCCCAACGGAAAGTGATTGAACCACTCCATGAACATCGTCATTGGCACGCCGGGCTTGAACACCACATACGCTTCGTTGGTGCCTGGCCAGCCGGTCACCCACTGCACCGCATTACCGGCACGATGGTCGGTGACCACCAGCAGATGATCACAACCGTGCTTTGCCATCGCGTCGCCTAGCGACTGGTGACGGTGCCTATACTCCGCATCGGAGAAACGCGGATATTCCTGCTCCGTGATTGCCAGCAGGCGCGGCTCCAGATGGAATGGATTCCCGCTCACGGAGTATTTCTTAAATATTTGTTTTTATTAATTATTTTTTGCTTCACCGGTAAGCGCGCAAAGCTATCCGACC
>JBEBHE010000177.1:0-9548 GCA_040081205.1 Burkholderiales bacterium
CTTGGACTTCGTTCGACATTTCAGTAATCCCCGCTGTTGTAGTATTTTTGTTGCGCAGCATGATTTTTCGTTGTGCGCCGCAGAAATATCGGATAAATTGTGCGCCGCAGCTAATTTATAACGAAGTTTACAGGGACGGGAAATGCGGCTCAAGGACAAGGTAGCGATCATTACGGGAGCGGGGCGTGGTATCGGGCAGGCGACCGCAGTCAAGTTTGCACGCGAAGGCGCGAAAGTCGTGGTGTGCGACCTTAGCCTCGAAGCAATCGCCGAAACGCTCCAGCTATGCGCGCAGGCCGGCGCACAAACGCTGGGGTGCGCGGCCAATGTCACGGATATGCAATCTTTGCAGACTATGGTTCAGGCGACGCTGGCGAAGTTCGGCCGCATTGATTGCCTGGTCAACAACGCCGGCATCGTGTCGGACGCACAAATGAAGAACATGACCGAAGATCAGTTTGATAAAGTGATCGCGGTCAACCTGAAAGGCGTGTTCAACGCCACCAAGGCCGTGCTCGATACCATGCTCGCGCAGCAGTCAGGCGTGATTTTGAATTCGTCATCGATCGTGGGTTTGTACGGCAATTTCGGACAGACCAATTACGCCGCGAGTAAATTCGGTGTCATCGGCATGGTCAAAACGTGGGCTCGCGAGCTTGGTCGCAAGGGCATACGGGCTAACGCCGTGTGCCCCGGATTCATTGCCACCAGCATTCTGGCGACGATTCCCGACAAGGTCATTAAGGCGCTCGAAGACAAAGTGCCGATGGGACGTTTGGGCAAGCCCGAAGACGTGGCAAACACATTTGCATTTTTGGCTTCTGACGACGCCAGTTATATCAACGGCGCGGTGATTGAAGTCAGCGGCGGGCTGATTATTTAGTTTTTGCCGAGATTGCCGTTGGCCATCAGCGCGTGTATTTTTTTGCTGTCTGGTGCGAACACTACGCTGCACTCGGTAATCAACGCTGTGACTAAATCTGCCGGTGTGATGTCAAACACCGGATTTCTGACTGCTACACCGGCCGGCGCCCATTGGGTATCGCCATAGCCGGTGACTTCACTTGCGGCTCGCTCTTCAATCGGAATCGCATTGCCGGACGCCATAGTGGCATCGACCGTTGAAAGCGGCGCGGCCACATAAAACGGGATGCCGTGACGCCGCGCCAGCACAGCGACGCTGTAGGTGCCAATCTTGTTTGCCACATCACCATTGGCAGCCACGCGATCGGCACCGACAATGACTGCATCGATTTCGCCGGCTCGCATGAGCAGTCCGGCGGCGTTGTCGGCAATCAGCGTGACCGGAATATCGTCCTGCATCAATTCCCACGCGGTGAGCCGCGCCCCTTGCAGGAACGGCCGTGTTTCGTCGGCATAGACATGAATGCGTTTTCCGGCTTCCACCGCAGACCGAATGACGCCCAACGCCGTACCGTGGCCGGCAGTGGCGAGCGCGCCCGCATTGCAGTGCGTGAGCACGCGAGTGTTGTCACGCAGCAGCGTCGCGCCATGTGCGCCCATTGCGCGATTCAGGCGCACGTCTTCGCTGCTGATGGTATGGGCCTCTCTCAGTAAAGCATCGGCAATATCCGAAACACTGCATGTTCGCAGCGAATCCAGTTTCGCGCGCATGCGATTCAGCGCCCAGAAGAGATTGACCGCTGTGGGCCTGCTCGCTGCCAGCTGAGCCTCGGCGGTTTCCAATGCCGAAAAAAACGCAGCGGACGGCTGGAGGCGTTGCCGCAGTGCCTCCAGTGCCATGCCGTAGGCTGCGGCGCACCCAATAGCGGGCGCGCCGCGTACTACCATCGCTTTAATGCCTTCCGCCACAGCGGCCGCTGATTCATAGCGCAGGTATTCAACGCGCGCGGGCAGCGCGCGCTGATCGAGCATTTCAAGCAAAGAGGTATTCCAGCGCAAAGTACTATTTTTATTCATCGCTATTTATGTGTTGGCAGATTTCAGTTGCGCGGCAAAACCGCCGTATTCGAATTCGGCCATCGCGATGGCAGCAGCGGGGGCGGAGCAATAGCGGCCATGCATGCTGGCGCGGGTGATAATGGCAATATCGTGCTGGAACATTTCAGCAGCGATCCTTGCATCGTGCGCGGTCTTGCCGAAAGCGCATACGCCGAATTCCGGGTCGAGCACGATTCGCGGCGCGGCGTCGATCAAAGCGCTTGCCTGCTTGCCCAGATGGGTATCAAGATACGCGCGATAACGCGCAGCGTAGGCATGCACATCGCGACCGATCATCGGCACGCGTTTGGTGTAAACGGCGTGCTGCGGTGTGGCGGGGCCATGCCGGGATATTTCAGCGAGATCGCTGCGGCGTGCAAATGCCAGCGACTGCGCGTCATTCGTCATTTGCATTTCCAACGGTGCGCCGGCAACAGCACTGATCTCGGTATGTATGTGTTCCAGCGCTTGCCATTCGGGCTGGGCCGATGTGTTTGCCGCGAGCGTCTGGTTCCACGCGCCGTGCGTCCGCAGATACTGTTCGGCACGATTCACCAATTCGATCATGTTTTCGTAAGACGAACGAATATCGTCGCCAAAAGCCACTACGCCGTGAAAAGCAAGCACAAGGCCGATGGTGTTGCGGGTGCGACGCTCGTGGAATACGTCCATGCATGCGCGCGCCAGCGCATGTCCGGAATGATGATAAGGCACTAACGGCGCGCGATCGGCATAAACCTCGGCGTGCACGGCCTCGATGTTTTCGACGTTCATCGCCGCCAGCACGGTATCGGCGTGCGTGTGTTCCACGCAGCGAAAAGGCAGTCCTGCATGCAGGAGTGTTTCAATCGACGGCCGCGGTGCTGGCCGACGTACAAGGCAGGTATCAAGGGCGCGCATCATGCCGGCGTTATCAAGATTTTCCCTAGCGAGCACCTGGATAACGTCTTTGAGGGTTAGCGGCGTAAACGAAGATGCTTCGACTGCCGCGAGATCGCTGCCCGTACCTTTGACATAAAGAACGCGTTCACCGCTTTCATCCCGCTTGATGGAGGTGTTGCCGCCGCCGTGTAGCACCAGTGTCCGGTCTCCGCCCAAAAGGCGTGAGCTGTAGGCGCGCAGCGCGAGTTCGTTGTTGCACTGCGCGGCGTCGGTCTCGTTCCACAGACTGTTCATGTGCTGATTATAATCGGCGTCATGGTGAATACGAATTCGTTTAAGGTCGTGCGCGCAGCCTGGCATACGGACGGCGCGTCACTGGTGGAAATCCGCCGGGCGGTGTTTGTGCTCGAACAACACGTGCCGGAGGAGGAAGAATGGGACGACCAGGATGCGATCAGCCGGCATGTAATCGCGCTCGCGGCGGATGGTGCTGCGATAGGCACGGGCCGGTTATTGCCCGATGGCCGCATTGGGCGCATGGCTGTACTCAAAGCGTGGCGCGGGATCGGGGTGGGAAGCGCGCTGCTGTCCACGTTGATTAAGATGGCGCGCGAGAACGGCCACACCGAAACGCGGCTGCACGCGCAGACGCATGCCACGGCGTTTTACCAGAAGCACGGCTATATGCCTGAGGGCGGTGAATTTATGGAAGCTGGCATTCCGCACGTCGAGATGCGATTACCGCTTACGGTTCGAGATGAAAGTGGTTCGTGACTTCGCTCAAAAATTTGCCGCGTGGGCCAAAGCTGCGCTCGGAATAGTTCACATGACCGTCGCGGTTAACGATGATCACAGTGCTGGCGCGCGTGCCGTAGCGCTCATCGACAGCAATGAATTTAGGTCCCAATTCTTTTTCACGCAGGATGCCGACGCCGGTGTCGGGTAAATCCTCGGGCGTGGCGACGCTGCGGTCAGCGAGCATTTCAAAGAGTTTTTCGGATAACACGGGCACGTCTCTCGCCAACAAAGCAGCCAGTTCATTTTTTCCGGCAGCGACTTTGGGCCAGGGTGTGTCAAGCAAGTGATTGCTCAGTCCGTGCACGCCAGGTGTGATGGTCTCAACGCCATTGCCGTAGTTGGACAAAAACCACAGTGCATTCAGATCGCCGGCAAGTACGCCGAATCCCGCGTATTCTTTTCTGCGCGCGGCCACGGTTTGCAGATACGGTTGTGCAGACTGTGTGCCGGTCAGAAAACCGCCGACGAGTTCGCCGCGTGAACGTGGCGCAACGCCCTTGGGAAACCCGTCGCGGTAATTGGTGACGGCGGCGAATCGACCCTGCCGCGTGAGCCCCATCCATGTGCCGTTCATTTCGAGATCGCGTCCGCCGTACACGTGCGGGTGATCCTGCCAGAACGCCGCCGGCGCGGCGGGGCGTGCATAAGCCTCGTCACGATTCGCAGCGACTACCAATCGGAATTCCGTGTGCGCCTGAAACGCAAACAGTATCAGACACATAGCATTATTTGACCGCGTAGGGCAGCGCGATGATTTTCAGGGTAGGGCCGGCTACGGATTTCCAATGCACGTCTTCCTTTTCGATACTGCTGGTTTGCACTACTGCCAGCACATCGTGTTTATGCGCATTCGAGGAGACCGCGCTGACAATCATGCCGCTGGCCTGATCGCCGAATGCTTCGGAATAGAGCTTGTCACCGGCGTGCGGAACGTCTGCTGAATCAACATGCGCGCGGACCATGCGCTGCTTTGATTTGCCCAAATAATGCGTGCGCGCGACGATTTCCTGTCCGGGATAACAGCCTTTGTCAAAACTCAACGCGTCAATGAAATCAAAATTTACCGTTTGCGGCACGAATTGTTCCTGCGTTGCGGCGACTATGGTCGGAATGCCCGCTTCGATATCGAGTTGCGACCATAGCGATTCGGCAGCAACCGTGGCACATTGCGTCAGTGCGCGTTCAATCGCGGGTGCTTTGGCCGCCGCGGCGGCGACGAGATAGCGATTCACCGGCAGCTTTAGGATAGAAACACCGTCTTCGTGGCGTGCGTCGTGAACGTTAGCCGGCGCGGCGCCGGCGAGCGCCGAGACGCACTGCGCGGCATCTGCACCCGCCACGCCGAAACAAACGTGATCGACGCTTACGTCCGTCGCTTTGACCTTGGCGCGAAGGATGTACATCGATAACCGCTTGCGTATGGGCTCGCCTATCTCTCGCGGTAATAATGCGAAGTACGCGCCGTCATGCTGCCAAAGCAACAGGCATGCGAGCAGTCTGCCCTTGGCCGTGCAATAACCGGAATACTGACTGCGCGCCGACGTCAACGCTTGAACAGTATTGGTGAGTTGGCCTTGCAGAAACGCCTGCGCATCCGGCCCTTCGAATCGCAGCAGGGCGGAGGAGGTGATCTTGCACCAGCGACTGTCAGTAACCACGTTCAAGTTGGGCGATTGGAATATTGCGGAGCGCGCATTTTATACGACAGGGCATAACGTTCATCAGGTGAATAATTTGTTTTTAAAAACAAATGCTTACGATTTTCTCTATTCAAGGCGATTGCTTCGGTGGCAGGCGCACCGCGATGCTTTCGTGTTCGATAATTTGGTAATCGCCTTCGACAACATTAGCATCGTTGGCGGCAGCCTGGGCTCGTTTGAGTTTGCGCAGCGTCCACCACAGGCGTGCGCCGAAAACGGCCGCGACGATGGCACCGGCAACGAGCGCCACGGTGAGAAAGAAAAAACCGAGAATGAGCAATGCCACCGTAATTAATGCCACAAGTATGCGGGAAATCCAGCCGGTGCTTTGTAGTGTATTCATAACGGCATTCGACAATTATTCATTGCGCAGGTTCAGCCGATTTAATAATCCGGGTTGAAGCTTTTGATAATGACGCCGCCGGATTTTTCGTCGGGCTCAAGTGCCACCAGTTTGCGTGCTTCGGCTTCGTCCAGCAATTTGCCGAACGAACGAAAGCCGTAAAAGGCTTCATTAAAACCGGGCTTGCGACGCTTCAGCGCCTGCTTGACCATCGACCCCCAGATTTTTTCTTCGGCACTGCGTTCGGCGAACAGCGCTTCGATGGTTTCCATCACCACGTCGAGCGCTTCGGCGGCGCGGTCGCCGTCTGCCGCTGACTTGCTTGTAGTGCTGGAGGTGGCCGGTTTCTTTTTGCGTGACTGCGCGCGGGTTTTCTCCCGCACCAGATCGTCGTAAAAAATAAATTCATCGCAGTTAGCGATCAACAAATCCGACGACGATTTTTTGACGCCGACGCCAATCACTACTTTATTGTTCTCGCGCAGCTTAGACACCAGTGGAGAGAAGTCCGAATCGCCGCTGATGATCACGAACGTATCGACATGCGACTTGGTGTAGCAAAGATCCAGCGCATCGACCACCATCCGTATGTCGGCCGAATTTTTGCCGGATTGGCGCACGTGCGGGATTTCGATCATTTCGAAGGCGGCTTCGTGCATGTTTTTCTTGAATTCGCGGTAGCGCTCCCAGTCGCAGTAGGCCTTTTTGACCACGATGTTGCCTTTAAGCAGCAGCCGTTCAAGCACTTTGCCGATGTCGAAGGCATCGTGATGCGCTTCGCGCACGCCGAGCGCGACATTTTCAAAGTCGCAGAACAACGCCATACTGCGGGTATCGATGGTCATGGAAGCCTCAATGCGAATAAGTGTCGTGATTGTGATGAAGCTAAGATCAAAAGTCGATACGTTTTATCAACCGACGGTTGCATGAACGCAGGCAATGCCGCTACGATGGCGGCCATGGTCAGGGAAACCCAAACGCTCACGGTGCTGTTCGCGGACATTACCGAAAGCAGCCGTCTGTATCAGCAACTGGGCGATGGCGCCGCGCGCGGCATTATTAACGATTGCCTGTCTTCGCTG
The DNA here is from genome assembly GCA_040081205.1 of Burkholderiales bacterium. Taxonomy (GTDB): domain Bacteria; phylum Pseudomonadota; class Gammaproteobacteria; order Burkholderiales; family SG8-41; genus UBA5216. The sequence goes on from JBEBHE010000177.1 coordinate 6,768, forward strand.
TCCGCGATATTGCCGCGCTTTCGCGGGCGTTTGGTCAAGACGCTCGGCGACGCCATCATGTGTGTGTTCCCGGACGCCGGGGAGGCTGTGGGTGCGGCAGCGGAGATGCAAGCGGCGGTGAGTGCGGGGCACGCGAGTGACCATCCGCTGCGCATACACATCGGATTGCATGCAGGGCCGGTGCTGGTGGAGGCCGATGATGTTTTCGGCGATACGGTGAATGCCGCCGCGTTTTTGACCAACGTGGCAATGGCCGACCAGATTCTGATTTCGGACGTGACCGAACGCGGCCTGCCTTCCGTGCTTAAGCCGATGGTGCGGCCGTTGTTCAGCGCGGTGCTGAAAGGCAGCTCGGGCGAATCCGCCATTTGCCAGGTGCTGTGGCGCCTGGATAACATGGAGCTTACCGACGTTAACTTGATGGCGCCGCGCGTGATTGGCGCCGACAGCGGCAGCCTGGTGGTGACGCTGGGTGACGATCGGATTCGCGTGGACCGATGGCGTCCGTTGATCGCCATGGGCCGTGCCACCGATTGCGATCTTGTGGTGAAAGACATTTTTGCGTCGCGCCGCCATTGCTCGATACGTTTTGTACGCACCAGTTTTTATCTGGTGGATCACAGCGTCAATGGCACTTATATTACGCTTGCCAGTGGCGATGAGATTCATTTGCTGCGCGGCGAAACCGTCATCGAAGGCACCGGCGAAATTCGTCTCGGACGCAGCCGTACTGAACAGGTCGATGACGTGATTGCATTCCAGCGCGACCGGCGCTCGCAATATCGCGTGTAGCTTCCGCGCCGCCGGCGGCTTAAATGGTGTCCGCCAATCCCTGAATCACTTCGACACCGCTGCGTTTTTTGTCGCGCGCCGCTTCGGGTGATTCTTTGCCCTGCGGCGTGGCGGCTATCTGCGTGAAAAGATCGGCTGCGCCCTGGAAGATGCGCGGCGTCATGCCCGCGCCCTCAAAGGTCTTTGCGATTTCGTTCATCTCGGGCACCCAGCGATAGGCTTTGAACGGCATGCTGGCTGAACGGCTGAGCACGGATTCATACAATTCGGCCTGACTGCCTTTGAATTCTGCTTCGAGCGTTTTATCGACGCCCAGTTTGCGCGCGGCAACCAGCAGCTCTGTGCCCAGTGCAATGCTGCCTTTGGTGAGCGCGGCGTAGCACATTTTGACGGAAGAGGCATCGCCTATTTTTTCGCCTGCGATGCGCACGATAATTTGCGGCGAGTTGATGCGGTTCATGATATCCGCGTTTGGTCCGGATACGTAAAAACGTTGCTTCGCGCCGTTGCGCGGCGGTGGTCCGATAATCCCGGCGTCGATGGTGGCGCAGCCCGCCGCTGACATGATATCGGTGATTTCATGCATGGTTTGCGGCGCAACGGCATTGCAGTCCACGTAAACAATTTTGCGCCCCGCGGATTTGCACGCGGCGGCCACCGCGCGCGCGTTGTTCACGGCGGCGCCGGGATCGAGTATCGAGAGCACCATGTCGCAGGTTTGAACCAGTTTTTCCAACGAGCCGCAATCGGTGAGTCCGGCTTTTTCACCCAAGCCGCGCGTGCGCGCGCTGCGTCCGTCCGATGCCATGCATACATTAAACCCCATCGCTTTGATGCACATGGCGACACCCTGCCCCATGTCTCCGGGGCTGGTAACGCCGATATTGTTGTTTAGTTCCATGATTGTCTCCGTAAAGTATAAGTGCGCAGCGAGGGTGAATGGATCAAGCAGCGTTTACGTTAGAATATCACCTTCCCCGGCCGCTGCGAATTCATTCGCCTCTCAATGCTGATTTGGCTTGTTGTTCCATTGTGCTTTCTGACGTTCGGGAGCTTTATCGGCGTGCGCGTGCTGATGTCGCTGTTTGCGCTGGAGCTTGGCGCGTCGCAAGCAGTGGTGGGCGTGTTGATCGCATTTTTTGCGATCTTTCCTTTGTTTATGTCCGTTTATGCGGGACGTGTCATCGACCGCATCGGCGCTTTCTGGCCGGTGTTCGGCGGCATGGCCGGATTCTGCGCCGGAGTCATGATTCCCTTTTGTTTTCCGGTGATGCCTGCGTTATTTGTCTCTGCGCTGGTGACCGGATTGTCGCTGGTATTTTTTGGCGTGGCGTCGCAGCAGCTGGTGTCATCCATCGGCGGCGCCGCCGAGCGCAATCGCAACGTGAGCTACTACAGTATCGGCCTGGCGGCGAGCGGGCTGGCGGGGCCGCTGGGGGTGGGTTACGTGATCGACCATCACGGGCATCGCATGGCGTATCTGGCATTGGGCGTTGTGTTGTTGCTGGTTAGCGTGATCTGGTTTGCGTGCAGACGCCGCATACCACCGGGGCGCGCCAAAGATGAAGCCGCACCGGCCAGCGGCATTGTGCAGATTTTGCGCAATCGGGATTTACGGCTGACGATTATGATTGCGGGTATTGTGGTGGCCGGCGTGGACCTGTTTACGTTCTATATGCCGATTTATGGCCATACCATCAAATTGTCCGCCACCATGATCGGCGCGGTGATGGGCGCACAGGCGATCGCGGCGCTGCTGGTACGGATCGCCATGCCCTATCTGATACGGCGCTGGAGTGAAGAAACCGTAATGGCAGGCGCCTTGCTGATTGCCGCATGCGGTTTTTTCCTGTTTCCGTTTTTTCAGGGCGTCACGGTACTGTTCATGATTTCGTTTTTGCTGGGACTTGGCCTGGGTTGCGGTCAGCCGCTGTCGATGTTGATGGTGTACAACCGCGCGCCAGCGGGACGTTCGGGCGAGGTGCTGGG
>JBEBHE010000178.1:0-9533 GCA_040081205.1 Burkholderiales bacterium
CCTGCAACACGCCCTCGACTTGCAGAATGTTGGGGATATGCTCGGTATCGTAGATGTCGTTGAATTCCTTTTCGTCTTCGGGCGCGATCTCGAAGGTGACCATGTAGAAGAAGCCAAGAGAATTTTTGCCTATCACGACTTACGCTCTCTGCTCGCTGAAAATTATTGAACCAAAAATTTAGCTAGAAACTTGATGTTGTCTTTGTTTCTAAAATTATATTTTTAAATATGGATAAAAAATTTTCTTTCCATTTCGCAACTGCTCGCTAAACCAAAGCAGCCCATCCGTTTCAAGCTGAACCCAATTTTCCCAATTTTTAGAGGACTCGGCACTCGGTTGCTCCATACGTTTGCGCACGGAGCGTAAATTCACCGCTTTTTCATAAATTTCATTCAAGTATCTTTCGATTTTTTCGTCGAAGAGGAATAACGCTTCATGCGTTTCATTTCCAAAATCGAAAATTTGGGAATAGGAAATTTTTGACTCGGTCAGCACCAACCCAACAAATCGATGAAAAGCTCTATAAATAGGGAGACGGCGTTCGAATACTTCGATACTTACTTTTTTTCGAATAACAGGGATATCTTTTTGTTCAAGAAATGTCGCGCCGGTTTCCCCTGGCTCTAATTTCTCAGCCCATTTTTCCAGATCGAGTTTGGCTTGTATTAGTTCTTCAGCAAGAAATCCTTTTGATTGCCGGGAAGTGCTGTCATATTTATTGTGATGAGGTAGGCAAAGGAAGGCTAAGTTGTCTTCAAGATTATTGTTTTTGTTTCTGTCGATGTGTGCGATTTGACCATCTACGATAGATGTAACACTGTCATAACAAAAACATAATGCGCATCGCCTACGAGATTTCGTCAACACTGCCGACTGGATACTCCTAGGAATTTTTGGTCTCGAAGGCATATCGTTTCTAAGTAACAAGTCGCCAAACTGCTGACTTCGGTGCAGAACAATTTATTAATTTAGTGGATTATTTTATCATCCCCAACGCCATAATCACCGGCAAACTCAGCCAAAATAGCAAGGTCGTCCAGCCGACGATCAACCCCGCCATCGCGGAATCGAGATTAAAGCGATCCGCCAGCAGCAGCGTGGTCATCATCGCCGGTGTGGCGGCTTCGACGACAGATGCGTATTGCGCCTCTCCCATCTGTGGAAACAACGCGCCTGCCACAAGCCACACCATCACCGGCATCACCATCAGCTTCACCAGCGCAGCGGTGAGAATTTCCGGGCGTGGCGTGAGGTTGCGCCACGGTATCGTCAGTCCCAGCACGAACATCACCACGGGTATCGTGGCCTGGCCGACAAACTGCGCGGCAGACACCAGCGGCTGATACGTCAGCCCCAGTTGTTGCGACGCGAAGCCGAGCGCGAACGCCCACAGCGGCGGCATGGTGATCATCACGCGCCATACTGACGGATAAGACACATGATCTTCATGCGAACCGAGACGCGTGGCAATCCATACGCCGAGGCTCCACACCAGCGGCATAGTCATCAGCACGTCGTTGTAAATAGCGTAGCGCGGCGCCTCGCGGCCGAAAAAGAAGATCAACACCGGCGCGCCAACGTTGAACGTGTTGCCCCACATGCCGCCGATAACCAGTATGGCACGCGTGGGGTCGGACAAATTTCGCCCCAGCGGCGAACGGTACAACAGCAGATACAGAATGGCGCCCGACGCCAGCGTGCCAATGCCCACCAGCAGCGGCACCGACAATAAATTGAACGTAATCGGCGTGGTGGAAGCCACCGCAAACAGCACGCACGGGTAGAACACGTACATCACCACGCGATTGAGTTGCGTGCGCAACACCTCGGGTTGCGCGTCGGCGAAAATGCGCGGCCAAAATGCGCCTGCCGCCACCAGCAATGACAGCGGCAGCATGACCTCGACCATCAGGCCGCGTAGTTGGATAAAGTAGTCCATGAGGGAGCGGACTGTAGCCGAAAATTTGGGGCAAATCGAGTAACGGTGCGAGTGACTGCGCCAGCGCGCCGAGTTTACGAATCGTTCGCGGTGCGATACGCTGATACCTGCCTACGGCCAAGGCGGCCGGTCATTGCCGGACATCTTACGGAAAAATTGTCATGAAAATTCGCAACAAGTTCATCCTCCGCTTTTTGATCACGCTGGCAGCGATTACCGTTGCGTTGCCCGCCGCCGCGCATCATCCGATGGGCGGCGCAACGCCGGGCACGCTGCTGGAGGGATTGTTGTCGGGCTTCGGGCATCCGATTATCGGTTTCGATCATCTGCTGTTTATTGTCGCCATCGGCATCGCGTGTTATTGCTTTGGTCAACGCATCGCCACCCTTGCGATGTTTCTCCTGGGCGCGCTCGCCGGCACGCTGCTGCATCTTCGGTTACCCGATGTTCCATATGCGGACGCATGGGTAGCGGCAAGCCTGATAGTGCTTGGCGCACTATTTTTTCGCCGCAGCGATTTTCTCAAAAGCAAAGCCGCTATCGTGCTGTTCGCGTTAAGCGGCATAGCGCACGGCTATGCGTACGGTGAGGCCATCGTCGGCGCGGAAGCCACGCCGCTGCTGGCGTATCTGACCGGCTTTACGCTGGTGCAATTCGCGATCGCGCTGTGCGGCTTTGCCGTCGCGCGTTATGTCACGTCAAAGAAGCCGGGGTTTGAATTTCTCAAGGCGGCCGGCGGTGCACTGGCCGCTACCGGCGCAGGCTTTCTGGTATTTACGTTCGCCAGCTAATCCACCACGAAAAGTTTCGCGCCTGTCGGCGCGACCGAGCGATGCGCTTCGGCATGGTCGGCGACCTGATAGCTCATGCCCGGCTTGAGCACGAATTTCCGACCATCCTTGAGCGCCGTGTGTAGTTCGCCCTCCAGGCACAACAGGATGTGGCCTTTTTCGCACCAGTGATCCGCCACGTAGCCTGGCGTGTACTCGACCATGCGCACGCGGATATCGCCGAACTGTTGCGTACGCCAAATCGCAACGCCCGCGTCGCCGGGATACTCGACGCGCTCAATGCTCGACCAATCGACGGTGCCGAACGGGTAGCCTGACATATCCATATACGTACTCCGCGTACTCGCTTTCGTTCAATCCACTATTGTATCGAACATCGCGACTTCCCCGCCTGCTTCGATCCACGCGTCCAGCCCGCCTTCCAGCGGCCGGATTTTGCGCAAACCTTTGTTCATCAACAGGCGGGCGACACGCGCCGCGCTGGCTTCGCTTGGTCAACTGCAATAGACGACGATGTGATGTGCAGGCGTGACGTCACCGACATTGTGTTCAGGTGCGGCAATATCCACCGCCACAGCGCCAGGGATATGGCGCGGATCGACTTTACGCGCGGTGGAGGAACGCGCATCCAGGATGATGACCGGCGCATTGTCCTGCATCAGCGCTTTAAGTTCGTGTGCGGTGACGCGCGCCATGCGCATCGCGCGAATGAACCAGTAGCGCTCCGCCCATTTGAACGCGATATACAAACACGCCGCAATCCCGACGATGAGGATCGCCAGCGCGCCCTTTTCACTCAGCCACTGGATCAGGCTATCCACTTGCTTGTGGAATATCACACCCAGCGCCACTGCGATACCTGCCCACAACAACGCCCCCGCCGCGCTATAAATCAGAAAAGTCGGTAACCCAAGCCGCATCGCACCCGCCACCGGCGGTGCCACCGTGGAAAATCCAGGCACGAATTTCGCCACCAGCAGCGACGGCGCGCCCCAGCGCTCGAACGTGGTTTCGGTTTGTTTCACACACGAATCGGGTTCAATCGACACGCGGCACAGCACGCGCAACACGCGATAGCCCGCCATGCGCCCGGCCGCATACCACGGCAAATCGCCGAGCAACGACCCGGCCACCGCCGCCAGCAACACCAGCGTGAGCGACAATTGCCCATCGCGCACCAGCGCTCCTGCGACGATCAGCATCGGCAGTGCCGGCAGCGGCAAACCCGCCTGTGCCAGCAATACGTTGGCGAACACCAGCAACAGGCCGTATTGCGCGAACAGGCTGAGCATTTGATCCATGGAGAGCTTTCGAGGCGTAGCGCGTTAGCAGGAGTTGCCCAGTATAATTCGGCAAAACGCACAGGAGGATAATTTTGAACAATAACAAATGCTTGCACTTGCACGCCCATTGGCTGGCCATCGCGTGCGCCGTCATCGCCGGCACACTGGCGCACAACGCCCACGCGCAACCTTCACGTGATGCAGGCGCCTACCCGAATCGCCCGATACGTTTTGTCGTCGCGTTTCCGCCTGGCGCATCAACCGATATTGTCGCGCGCATTGTCGGCGCGAAACTCTCCGAGTCGTGGGGACAAAACGTGGTGATCGAAAATCGTCCCGGCGCGGGCGGCAACATCGGCACGCAAACCGCCGTGCGCGCGAATCCCGACGGTTACACGATTTTGATGAACAGCTCGGCGTTCGTGGTGAACGTGAGTCTGTATTCCAAACCCGGCTACACTGCCGCTGATTTCGCGCCGGTGCTTCAGGGGCCGACGACGCCGAATTTGATTTCCGTAAATCCGTCGGTGAAAGCCACGACGTTGCAAGAGGTCATCGCATTCGCCAAGACAAAGCCGGTGAGTTACGCTTCGTCCGGCACCGGCACCACGCCGCATCTCGACGCGGAATTGATTTTCAAAGCGCTGTCGAAAGTCGATATCACGCACGTGCCCTATGGCCCGGCACAGGCAGTCACCGCCGTGGTCGGCAATCAAGTGCCAATTGCATCGACCTCCATGCCGCCCGCAGTGCCGCAGGTCAAAGCGAATCGCGTGCGGCCGATTGCGGTGACTACCGCGAAACGCTCGGCGATTTTGCCCAACGTGCCGACGGTGGCAGAATCGGGCTTCGCGGGATTCGCCGATCACACCTGGTTTTCATTTTTCGCGCCTGCGGGCACACCGCCGGCCATCGTTGCCAAACTCAACACGGAAATCAATCGCATCATGCTATTGCCGGACGTGAAAGAACGGCTCGATGCGCTGTCGCTGGAATTCACGCCCAACACGCCGGCGCAGTTTGCCAGCGTCATCAAGGAAGAAATCGCGCGTTATGCCAAGATGGTCAAGCAGTCCGGCGCGAAGGCAGATTGAGTGTGCGCGGCGTTAAATCTGTACTGCCAAAAATAAATCACTTACCCACTGTCATTCCCGCGCAGGCGGGAATGACAGGATTTGTATTGTTGTGTTTGTATCTATCGCATTGGAAAAATAATGTTTAAAAATATATATTTATATTTTTTTACCGCTGCGGCCTTACTGACGCATCCGGTGGCGTTCGCGCAACCAGCCTACCCTGCAAAAGCGATTCGCTTCATCGTGCCGTTTCCGCCCGGCGGCGGCACTGACATCGGCACGCGCATCATCGCGCAGAAACTGGCGGAGCGATTTAATCAGCAAGTGCTGGTAGATAATCGCGGCGGCGCGGCGGGCATTATCGGCACCGAGCTTGCGGCAAAATCGCCGCCCGACGGCTACACCATCATGATGGGCAACATCGGCACGCACGCCATCAACCCGAGTCTTTACAGCAAGTTGCCGTACGATCCGGTGCGCGATTTTGTGCCGATCACGCAAGCAGCAGGGCTGCCGCTGTTTGCGCTGGCGCATCCGTCGTTGCCGGTGAAGAGTGCGAAAGCGTTAATCGCGCTGGCGAAATCGCAACCCGGCAATCTGAATTATTCGTCGTCGGGCGCGGGGGGGTCGATGCATGTGGCGGCAGAATTGTTTCAAAGCATGGCCGGCGTCAAGCTCACACATGTACCGTATAAAGGCGGCGGCCCCGCCGTCACCGATTTGATCGCAGGCCAAGTGTCGCTGTCGTTCGCCACCGTGCTCGAAACCTCGCAGCACGTGAAGGGCGGACGGCTGCGTCCGCTGGCGGTAACGTCGGCGGGACGTTCGGTTGCGTTCCCCGAAATCCCGACGATGGCGGAGTCAGCGCTGCCGGGTTATGAATCGATTTCGTGGCTAGGCGTGTTCGCACCGGCGGGAACGTCGCGCGATATCGTGACGCGGCTTAACACCGAAATCGTGCGCATCCTCGGCCTGCCCGATGTGAAAGAGCGGCTGCTCGGTCAAGGTGCGGAGCCGATAGCCAATACGTCCGAGCGTTTCGCCGCCGTGCAAAAAGCGGATATCGCCAAGTACTCGAAGCTGATGAAAGAATCCGGCGTCAAAGTCGAATAAGGTTGCATAGCGCGGCGCCGCCGTATAATTCGGTATCCCATGAATGCGCGAATTTCCATTGTTGCCGGTGTGCTGTTGTGCGCTGCCGGTGTAACCACAGGCACTGACGCGCAAACCTATCCATCGCGCCCGCTGCGCTTTATCGTGCCCGCCCCGCCCGGCGGCACTGCCGATTTTCTGGTGCGCGTGACCGGCCCGCGGCTGGCCACGGCGCTGGGCCAGCAAGTGGTTATCGACAATCGCGGCGGCGCGGGCGGCGTACTCGCCGCCGACATCACCGCTAAAGCCGCGCCCGACGGCCTCACGCTGCTGCTGGTGTACACGCCGCACACACTGAACGCGCATCTCTACAAAAAATTGCCGTACGACCCATTGAAAGATTTTGCGGCCATCACCTTGCTTACCACGTCGCCGCTGGTGCTGGTGGTAAACCCGGCGCTGCCGGTGCGCAACGTAAAAGATTTGGTCGCGCTGGCGAAAACGCGCCCGCTCAACTACGGCTCGGCGGGCAACGGCAGCGGCGGCCATGTGTCGGGCGAAATGCTGAAAATGATGGCAAAGATTGATGTCGCGCACATACCCTACAAAGGCGCGGGTCCTGCAGCGGCCGATGTGGCCGGCGGCCAGTTGCATTATCAATTTGCCGCGTACGTGACAGCCGCCGCGTTGATGGCGGGCAACCGCCTGCGCGCCATTGCAGTCACCAGTCCGCAACGTACGAAAACGCTGCCCGAGGTTCCAACGGTGGCAGAATCAGGTTATCCCGCGTTTGAGTTTCTCAATTGGTTTGGCGTCGTTACCACCGCGAAAACACCGGCACCTATCGTCAACCGATTGAACAGCGACATCGTGCGCATTCTGCAATTGCCTGACGTACGCGACAAACTCACCGGCGAAGGCTCGGAAATCGCCGGCAACACGCCGCAACAGTTCACGGAGTTTCTGGAGCGCGATTTCAAACGCTGGTCGCCCGTGGTGAAAGCCGCGGGGATGAAAGTGGATTAACTCGCACGCTGACCAAACATTTTTTCGCGTTACTTATCGCGGCACTGAGGCAGGTGTTTTATTTCGCGGAGGTATTCATGCACACCCTCTTTAAATTCGAACACCGCTTGCTGAAGCGACCAAGCGCCTTGACCAGCGCGTTACTCATGATCTGCGGCGCTGCTGCACAGGCGCAAACGGAGCGCTACCCCTCACGCGCGGTGCGCATCATCGTGCCCTATACGGCGGGCGGGGCGAACGATATTTTCGCGCGCGGCGTGGTCACGCGTGCCATCGCCGACCTCGGCCAGACCACCATTGTCGATAACCGGCCGGGCGGCAACACCACCATCGGCACACAACTCGCCGCGCGCGCTGCGCCCGACGGTTACACACTGCTCTCGGTCGATAACGCCTACACCATAGGGCCCAGCGTGCAAGTCAGCCTGCCCTACGACACGCTGAAAGATTTTGCGCGCATCACCATGATTGCGATGACATCTCCGTTGCTGGTGGTGCATCCGTCGATCCCCGCGACATCGGTGAAAGCATTGCTCGCGCTCGCCAAGGCGCAGCCGGGGCGGCTCACCTATGGCTCCACCGGCAGCGGCACCACCGGGCATCTCGCGTTCGCGCAGATTCGCCAGGTCACCGGCATGGACGCGGTGCATGTGCCCTACAAGGGCGGTGCGCCGCAGATCACTGCGCTGATCTCGGGTGAGGTGTCGATGCTGTTGTCGGTGCCCGCACCGCTGCTGGCTCATATCAAGAGCGGACGCATGCGCGCGCTGGCCGCTTCGGGCGCGAAACGGCTTAACGCGCTGCCGCAGTTGCCCACACTGCAGGAAGCCGGCGTGCCCGTGGTGATGGATTCTTTCTGGGGTGTCGTCGCGCCCGCCAACACCAATGCCGCCATCGTGAAAACTCTGCACGAAGCGATCGCACGCGTAATTCAACAACCCGATTCGCGCACGCGCATCGAAGACATGCAGTTTCAAACGGTGGGTAACACGCCGGCGCAATTCGATATTTTTGTTGAACGCGAAGTGAACCGCTGGCTCGGAGTGGTGAAGGCCACTGGCGTCAAAGTAGATTAGGAAGGATTAGCGCACACCATCACGCAGCGGGCTTCGGCGCGCGTTTTCCATTATCATCGCAGCGTTTCCCGCAAAACCTTCCATGCGTTCCCCGCTGATTTTTGCTTTGGGCCTGGCGCCCTTCCGTTGCACGCTCACGCTCGACGCCCGCCGGCGAGCGCATGCTTGTCAGCGCGCCCGTGGTGAATGTCATAAAACAAGCCGTATAAATTATATAAATATTTGTTTTTAAAAGGATTATTACAATGCCCGAAGCACTGGAGAATCTGAAAAAATGGATCGGCGAACAGGAATCCAGCGTCGATTACGTCACCGTTCCGTTTGTGCATCGCCTGTCAGCAACACTGGATCGCGACGATGCGTTTCCAAAAATGGGCGATGTGCTGCCCATCGGCTGGCACGCACCGCTGTTTCCGCGCGTGGTGCTTCATTCGCAGATCGGTCCGGACGGTCATCCGGCACGCGGTGATTTTTTGCCGCCGGTACCGCTGCCGCGGCGCATGTTCGCGGGCAAGCGCAGCACATTCATCAGCGATCTGCGGCTCGGCGATGAAGTGAAACGCGTCTCCACCATCAAAGACGTTACGATCAAAAGCGGGCGCACCGGGCAAATGGTTTTTGTGATGGTGAAAACCGACATCACCTCGCCGCGCGGTCTTGCCATCAGCGAAGAACAGGATATTGTTTACCGTCAGGATCCCGACCCCAACGCGCCGCCACCACCACCGCAAGCGGCACCCGGCACCGCGGTTTGGAAGAATACGGTAACACCGACGGAAGTGATGTTGTTCCGCTATTCGGCGCTGACGTTCAACGGGCACCGCATTCATTACGATCATCCCTACGTGACCAAGGTCGAAGGTTATCCGGCGCTGGTAATGAACGGCGGACTGACCACGCTGCTGGTGTACGAACTCGCGCGAGCCAATGCCAAAACGGCGTTGAAGTCGATCAGTTCGCGTAATGTGCGCCCGATGTTCGCGAACCGTCCGATTTCCGTGTGCGGCGAGCCGTCCGCCGACGGCAAATCAGCAAAGCTGTGGACGCAGGACGACACCGGCGCATTGACACTCAGCGCGACCGCGGAGTTCGTGTAATGGCCGGTGGACCACTTGAGGGTGTACGTATTGTTGATCTGACCTCAGTCGTGGTCGGACCGCTCGCTACGCAGATCATGGCTGATCATGGCGCGGACGTGATTAAAGTGGAAGCGCCATCGGGCGACATCGTGCGCTCACTCGCAGGCAAA
>JBEBHE010000471.1:0-2512 GCA_040081205.1 Burkholderiales bacterium
CCTTAGAACGGTGTGCTGTCCCGCGTGCGCGCGGGCTTCGCGTTCAGAAACGCTCTACCCACGGACGCACTTCGATTTCCCATGTCCACGCGCTGCGATGTTGCTTCAGCAAATGCACATACGTTTGCGCGATGGCATCCGGATCAAGCAGGCTGTCGGGTTTATCCGCCGGCACGGGCCGATCCGCCGAACGAATGCCGCCGTCGATGACCACGTGGGCCACGTGTATGTTCTGCGGCGACAGCTCACGCGCCATGCTTTGCGCGAGTCCACGCAGCGCGAATTTGCCCATCGCGAAGGTGGCTGACTGCGCATAGCCTTTCACACTCGCCGACGCACCCGTGAAAATAATCGTGCCTGCACCGAGCTTCAACATGCGCTTTACCGCGGCCTGCGCGACGAGAAACCCGCCAAACGCCGTAGTTGAAATGGCCTCTGCAACTTTCTGCGGATCCAGTTCGATCAGCGGCCCACGTACCCGCGCCGAAGCGTTGTAAACCACCACCTTCGGCGCATCGCACAGCGTATCGAGTTGCGCGAATAGCGCGTTGACCTGATCGGCTTGTGCGCTGTCGCACGCGAAACGCGTCGCGCCGATTTCTTCACATAATGATTTGAGCTTATCCGTGTGGCGAGCGGCGAGCACACAATGCAAACCTTCGCTTGTGAAAGCGCGCGCAACGGCGGCGCTCAAGCCGCTGCCAGCGCCCACGATGAGCGCAATACTGGCCATTAAAAATACTTTAAAAACATATAGTTATATTGACAAGCTAACTCGTGGCGCGCTTCAGCCGCTCGGCGTTGTCCTTGGCATCGTAGAGACTGATCATCTCTTTGCCCTCGGTCGCCTTGTTCATGCGCGCGCGAATCTCCACCGCCATTTTGTCGTTGCGCTGCACCGCGGGGCGCGCCTTCATTGCATTAAACCAGCGCATGAAATTCGGATATTCCGCTTCGGTGATACCGCGATCCCCATGTAATTTCGCCCACGGATAGATCGCCATGTCGGCAATCGAATATTCGTCGCAACCGATCCATGCGCTGTCGCGCGCGCGGTTATCCAGCACGCGATACAAGCGTATCGACTCGTTGTTGTAGCGATCCATCGCGTACGGAATTTTATCTTTGGCGTAATTGTTGAAATGATTTGCTTGACCGAACATCGGGCCCACATGCGCCATCTGGAAAATCAGCCATTGCATCACGTCGTAACGCTTGCGCGCATCCTTCGGCAGAAACTTGCCGGTTTTCTCGGCCAGATAAAACAGGATCGCGCCCGACTCCATCATGGTGTAGCGCCCTCCGCCGGGGCCGTCGGTATCAACAATCGCAGGGATGCGATTGTTGGCACTCAGCTTCAGATATTCGGGTGTGAACTGTTCGCCGAGCCGGATGTTGACGTCGATGTGTTTCCATTCGAGGCCCAACTCCTCCAGCATGATCATGACTTTCTGGCCGTTGGGGGTGGGGGTTGAGTGCAGTTCTATCATGGCATTCTCCGTTTAGGGGTGACGATAGTGAAATCTAACACCGAAGTTGTATCCCGGCGCATATCGCTAAAACGCATACTCCGGGCCATCCACATACTTGAATCGTTCCAGCGCGTTTGGCCGCAGTGTAAAGCCCAGTCCTGGGCGATCCGGCGCATGCACATAGCCATCGCGGATGTCGTAAGGCTCGTTGAAAAGCTCGTTCATCATCGGCATATAGCCCTGACTGACTTCGAGAATGTGGCAGTTCGCCGCCGACATAGCGACATGAATGCTCGCGGCGAACAACACGCCCGCGCCCCACGCATGCGGCGCGAGACGAATGTCATGCGCGGCAGTCAGCGCGGCGATGCGGCGAATTTCAGTAAGGCCACCCGCGCGCGCCACATCCGGCTGCGCGATGTCGATAGCTTTTTGCTCGATCATGCTGCGAAAACCGTAACGCGAAAACTCGCGCTCGCCCGATGCGATGGGAATGCGTGTTGACGCGCGCACCTCGGCCATGCCCGCGTGATTGTCGGGCGACACCGGCTCTTCGAACCACGCAATGTTGTATGGCTCCAGCGCTTTGGCGAGTCGGATCGCTACCGGTGTTTCGAGCGAGGCATGTGCATCCACCATCAATTCTACGTTCGGACCGATGCCGCGCCGCGCGGCTTCCACGCGCCGCACGCAATTCTCAATCGAGAATCCATCGCGGCCCACCACGCGCATTTTTACGGCCGTAAAACCTTTTGCGGCATAACCGCCCAGTTCCGCTTCGGCTTCATTGCCGGGCGCCCAGCCGCCGCTGGCGTAGCCGCGCACAGAGCTGCGCACCGCGCCCAGCGCCTGATACACCGGAATGCCCAGCGCTTTTGCTTTGACATCCCAGATCGCAATGTCCACGCCGGAAATCGCCTCCATCACCATGCCGCTGCGGCGGCTGGTTTCCGCTTGCGGCACGCCGCGTTCGAGCGCCGGCTTGGCGCGCGAGCCGTTGTACATTTTTTCAAAAATACGTTCCGAGAACATCGGGTCTT
>JBEBHE010000472.1:0-2511 GCA_040081205.1 Burkholderiales bacterium
GCGATCGGCACCGTGCTGAACACCACCTGTTTCGCGCGGTACGGCGTGCCGTCGGGACCGGTGGCGCTGTCTGCATTGGCGAGGTTGCTCGCCACGGTGTTGAGCCGATGCGACTGCGCGGTGAGCGCGCCACCTGAAATTTCGAATACATTAAATAGCGACATGTTTATCCCTGTATTGCGGACAGCAACGACTTGAGCTGGCTGTTGAGGATCATCAGGTTGGCCTCATAGTGGATGGCGTTTTCGGCGAATTGCGCGCGCTCAACATCCATATCGACGGTATTACCGTCGAGAGAGGGCTGCACCGCGCTGCGATACAGCACCGGGCCCGCCGACGCGGCAGCGCCGCCGGAAGCGCTTCCCGATCCCGGTGCGAGATGCGCGGATGCGGTGCGCGCCAGTGGCGCACCGGTCACACGGCCCGAGAGCAGCTCCTGCATCGCCTTGCGAAAATCGACGTCCCGTGCTTTGTAACCCGGCGTATCCGCGTTCGCGATATTGGACGCCAGCAATTGCTGGCGCTGCGCGCGTAAGTTGAGGGCGTCCGCATGAAATTGCAGCGTTGTGTCAATCTGATTGGCCATTGCGTTCCCGCCTTTGGTTGTGATCACCCGATCGCCGTTCTGCCTGGACTAAAGAATTCGCGGGAAACGCCGTTAAGATAAGTAGCCCGCCCGCCCAACGACGCTTGCCCGGCGTTCGACGTGCAGCGATCATAGTCAGGGACTCGCCGGCCCGATTGGATGATTACCGGGATAAAAGCCTCCCATTTCCCACACTGAGCGCCCGCCGAACGGCAGCAGAATGGCTATCGGTCATTCGCGGATTCGCCACCGCGCCCAACAACAAAAATGCCAGCATCAACAACGATGAAATATAAATCACACCTCAAGCGGATTGCGGATGCTCTGTCGATCGTTGCAGCCACCCTGTTCATGGGCCAATCCACGTACGCGCAGATGCCGCCGCGCCAGGATCACACGACGATTTATCGTGGTATCGACCATTTTCTGCGCAATCAGGCGGCGGGTTCGCCTAACAAAATCAGCACTACCATCACCCCGGTGGACCCGCGCGTGTCCCTATCCGTTTGCCCGGCAATGGATTACTTCCTGCCTGCGGGCGCACGGTTGTGGGGTCAAACCGCAGTCGGCGTACGTTGTGGCGGCGATACACCTTGGAGCATCTTTGTCACGGTGCATGTCACCGTAAGCGGCAGCTACTTGGTATTGGCCCGTGCGGTGCCGCAGGGACACACCCTGACCGATGCCGATATCGCGCTGCAAAGCGGCGATTTGACGCAACTGCCACAAGGCACTTTGTCGGATCCCGCACTCGCCGTGGGCAAAATTGTGGCCGGCGCGCTGGCAGCCGGCCAACCGCTGATCAAAGAATCACTGCGTGCCCCGGTCGTTGTGCAGCAAGGGCAAAGCGTGCTGTTGCAATCGTCCGGCCAGGGGTTCCGCGTAACGGCGGAAGGCAAAGCGCTTAACAACGCGCGCGACGGGCAAGTGACTCAAGTGCGTACCGCATCCGGGCAAACCGTCAGCGGCATAGCGCGGGTCAGCGGCATCGTCGAGGTTAGACAATAAAATTCCATAAAAACAAGCACTTAAATTAATCCCCCTAAACTTTATCAACACACCGTGCTGTGCAAAAAAATAATTGCAGAAAACCCTAAAGTCCCGCGTTCAGTCCGCCGTTATAGCCTGTATCGCGATAGTGTAAGGAAGCAGAACCGTGAAAATCGATAACAGTACGAAGTCCATTGCCAATGGTGCCATTCGGGAAGAACGGGGGCGACCGCTTAAATCAGCCGACGGTGACACGGGCACTTCGCCCCAAAGCACGCGGGTGCAACTAAGTCCATTGTCTGCGCAACTGCAAAGCATCCAGCGCGGTTTTGCCGATACGCCGGTGATCGATGCGGCGCGCGTCGCCGAACTCAAAGACGCCATCAGCAACGGCCATTTCAAGGTTGACGCCGACAAAGTCGCCGATCGTTTGCTGGAAACCGTGCGGGAGCTCATCGCCGCGCACAAACGGTAAACGGAGGGTGTTCACATGGCACTCAACTGCAACAACCTCCATGCTACTTTGGCCGCCGAAAATGAGGCCTTGCTCACGTTTATCGAAACACTGCGTCAGGAACAGCAAGTGTTACTGAAAGGAAAGACCGATCACCTTGGCCTGTTTGCGGAGCAGAAAGCGCAATCGATCCTCGAACTGACGACGTGGGGAGAACAACGGCTGCAACTGTTGCGCCACTGCGGAATGACACCGAATCGCGCCGGAATGGAACAACTGTTGAATGAACACTACGCCGGCGACGGCAGCGAAGCCGAGCAGTGGGAACAGTTGTTACGACTGGCAACTGCCGCAAATCAGATCAATTCCAGCAACGGCATGTTGATCTCCGCACGCATGAAATATACGCAAAGGGCGTTGAATACACTGTTTTCCGTGGCACGCCTGCCCGCCGCTTACGCATCCGACGGCAGTACTGTTG
>JBEBHE010000473.1:0-2506 GCA_040081205.1 Burkholderiales bacterium
GGCATACGCTGCATGGTTGGCGGCTACGTCGATGGTCCGATGGGCACGCTGGCGGGAACGCAGGGCGCGAAGTGGTTCGACAACAGTTGCGTGGATCGCACGACGGCAGGGAAATAATCTGAATTCGTAGCCCGGAAGAAGCGTAGCGTATTCCGGGAATCGTAACCCCGGATTACACTTCGTTTCATCCGGGCTACACTTGCTATTTGTTTATAATAGTTAATATACGAATAAGCCTTGGGATGTTATTCATCGCGCCGGGATGTTATGCGGCGTTTTCGCTGTATAAAACTAGTTAGGCCCTGCGCCCGCCATGATTGAGTTGCATGACCTCAGCGTATTCTTTGAGTCAGAGGCGGAGATACGCCCCAGCGATGTGCCATGGGAGTATTCTGGTGCAACATTCGAGTATCAGAGCGGGGATGACTCCGTATGGTGCTTTCTGGCCCCTGGCGAGGGCGATTTGCGTCTCCTATGGCGCCAGGGCCGGCTCAAGCGGACCGAGGTATCGCTGACTGGTTACTTCGACATGAAGCTTGAGAATCAATCTGGCGTGGAGCGATTTGTCGCAATTCCACAGGACGCGCAGAAGCAGCCGTTCGTGCTTCAACTCAAACCCCATGTGTTCTTCGCTCTTGGTGCGGTTTAGGCCTAACAACGCGATCGACCGCGACGCCAGAAAGCGTGCGCTTCCGGGCGCGCGTCATCGCGGACGTTAACCGAACACCGAACCTCCCGGCCCGACCCCCGCATCCCACAAGTAATATCAGTTCAACCCACCTGCGATCTTGTCGATGCCCACCTGCGCACACGCCGCATCACGATGGCCGCCGGGCGCGCCGGAGATGCCGATGGAGCCAATCACGTCTTTGTTGGACATGATCGGCAATGCGCCTTCGGCCGAGGTGATTTTGTCGAGCACCATCGCGCCGTGTGGCGGCGGTGTTGCGGCCATGCGCTTGCCGAATTCCCCGGACGGCACGCGGAAGGTGAGCGAGGTGTACGCCTTGCGCAGGCTGTTTTCGAGCGTGTGCGGGTTCGCGCCGTCGTCGTGCAACACCACCGCCGTGCGTCCTGCACGATTCAGCACGGTGATCGTCACCTTGTAACCTTCTTTGCGGCACGCCGCGAGCGCGGCAGAGGCCATTTCGAGCGCGGCGCTTTGCGATATCGAGCGCTCGGTAATCACCGCCTGCGCGTTTGCCAACGACGGCGCCAACGCCAGGGTTGCAGCCAACATCAACCATTTCATGCTTTTCATCGCGTTTTTCATCCTGCTCTCCTTTGGGTTTAACACATGAATAACACCGGCCGGCTACAGGCTGAATTTTCCCGAGGCCTTGCCACGCAGGTTACCGCATTTCGTGCCGCTCGTTCCGCGCATCGGCATCGCAACGCGCCATGCAATCGCCATCCGCTGGTGATACGATTCCGCCACGCATGTTACGGGAGCGCAAACCATGCTTGAAATTCGCCGCATGACGCCGCAAGTGGGCGCGATTGCCGAGGGTGTTGATGTCCGAACCATGGATGACGCGACGTTCGCCACGCTCTACCGCACGTGGCTGGAATGCAATGTGCTAGTGGTGCGCGGTCAGGAACTTCAGTTGGACGACTATCTGGCGTACAGCCGCCGCTTCGGATTGATCGAACCGCATCCGTCGAAAAGCACGCGCCATCCGGATTGCCCTGAAATCACGCTGCTCGGCGTGAACAAATTCGGCGCCGACGGCAAGCTCAACATGGCGATTTACCAACGCGGGGCTTCGGGCTGGCACACCGACGGCGCGTACGACGACGTGCCGTTCAAGGCAACACAGCTGTATGCGCTGGCGATTCCAAGCCGCGGCGGCAACACCGGGTTCGCCAGCATGTATGCGGCATACGACGCGCTGCCGGAACATCTCAAGCAGCGCATCGACGGGCTGCAAGGCGTGTATATCTACGGCGGGCGGCGCAAAAGCAATGGCCTGCTTAACGCCGAAGATCGCGACAAGAAACCGGCACTTCACCCGCTGGTGCGCATGCATCCCGAAACCGGACGTCGCGCGCTGTATTTCGATCCCGGAAAAATTTTACGCATCGAAGGCCTTGCGGCTGATGAAAGCAACGCGCTGATCGATGAACTCACCGGCTATATGATTCAGCCCGGCGCGGAGTATCACCACCAGTGGCAAAAAGGCGATATCGTGATCTGGGACAATCGCTGTTCGTATCACAAGGCAGCCGGCGACTATCCGCCCGAAGAAGATCGCATTCACTGGCGCGTGTCGATCAAGGAGCGCGCGGCGGCGCATTAAGAGTGCCTAACACAACGACGCATGGGTTTCATTATGTTAGGCACTCCAAGCATCGCGCGGCATGTGGTTTCACGTATGATGCGCATCGCATTGGCGTTCACGGCGGCGCTCAATCGAAAGGACATAGCATGCATCTGTTTTTAAAAGGTTTTTTGTTTTTCACAGTCGCGGCATCCGGCATCGCGCACGCGCAAACCTATCCCGCA
>JBEBHE010000179.1:0-9444 GCA_040081205.1 Burkholderiales bacterium
CAACGTATCTGCGGCGCTTTCATTACGACACTATTACCCACAGCGATCAGATACTGATGAACCTGATTCAACTCGTCGGCGTCGATCGCGTGGTGATGGGCAGCGATTGCCCGGCAGACATGAGCTACACGCGGCCGGTGGATGTGGTGGAACGCCTGAAGGATTTATCATCCAACGAACGCGATGCGATTGTCGGCGGCAATGCAGTGAAACTGTTGAGGATGTAAACGCTTCGATTAACCGCCGGGTTTTTGCACTAGCCCGAGCTGCTGCACCATCCCCATATCATCGCGCACCGCCGCGTGCTCCGCGATCTGGCCGTTTTTGATACGAAAGCTGTGGAACTGCAGCACTTTCACCGATTTTCCGGTGGGTGCAACACCATTCAGCATGCCGCTAAACGCGTCGCGGACCCTGGGCTGGCCGCGGTGCGTGCCTGTCATTGTCACCTTACATACGACCTTGTCACCTTCCGCAGTACTTTCCTCAATTTGGTAATGAAAATCCGGAAATACCGCATAGAGCGTGTCGAATACGGTCTTCATGCCCGCACGCCCCACCACGCGCAGATGATTGGACGCATCCTCGGTATAAAACGCCGCGGCCGCGTCGGCATTCTGCCGGTTGTGCCCTTCGTCCATCAAGCGTTGAATCAGCCGTTTATTTTCGTCGAGCGACATGATTTCAACCATCAAGCTCGGGATAGTGCCGCATCAAATCATGCGTGCTGAACGGCAACCGTGCGGGCGATGCGACGTATTTCGCGATGCGCGGACGCCCCGCAACGAGATCGTGCAGGGCATTCAGCCGCGGAATCTTTTCGCTCAGCCCCGTCATCGCCTTGGGAAACGCGTAGTTAAGCGAGACCATTACCTGAAACACTGACAGATCGACGTACGATAGCGATTTGCCCAGCATGTAACGCCCACCGCCGCGCGCCAGCACGGTTTCAAAATAATTCAGAAACTTGGTCAGCCGCTCCGCCTTGAAATGTCCCGAGCGGCGCAGCGATTCGGGTTTCTGGTCTTCGTAATAAAGGCTGTTCGCTATCGGATGATGCACATCGTGCGCTTCGCGAACGAAATCGGTAATCGTCAGTTGCAGGCCATGCGCGTACAGGCGTTGTGCTTCGGCTTTCGGCACCAGCCCAAGGCGCGGACCGAGATATTGCAATACGTTTGCCGTGTGCGACACGATCAGGTTGCCCGCTTTCAGCAGCGGCGGCGCGAACGGCGGATGCGCGTTCGATGCATCCTGCAACATGCGCGCCACGGCAGGCCGCCCGCCGCCCTCGCTTTCTGGCAGGCGTGCCACGTCAACGTAATCGGCCTCACCTTCTTCGAGCGTCAAACGCACATATTCGCCGCGCCCCTGGATATGCGGCCAGTAATAGAGTTCGTATTTCATCTGCCCTCCATTACTGCGGCGTGATATTCGCGGTCTTCACCACTTTCGCCCAGCGCGGAATTTCCTTGTTGATGAATTCGGCGAACGACTCAACGCCGCTCGCGACTACAAAGTATCCCTGATTCGCCATGCGTTCCTTGACCTCTGCGGTGTTAAGACCCGCTACGGCATCGGTGTTCAGCTTGGCGATGATCTCGCGCGGTGTCGCCGCGGGCGCAAACATGCCGAACCACGTTGCTGCCTCATAGCCAGGCATCCCTGACTCCGCTATCGTCGGCACCTCGGGCAGCGTCGGCACACGTTGCGCGCTGGTCACCGCCAGCACGCGCAGCCGACCGCTTTTCGCTTGCGGCAGAGACACAGGCATGTTTGAGAACATCAGCATCACCTGCCCGCCCATCACGTCAACAATGGCAGGGCCTTCTCCCTTGTACGGAATCAGCAATATGTCGATCTTCGCCATGATCTTCAACAGTTCGGCCGCCATGTGTATGGTCGCGCCGTGTGCCGCGCCATAAGTCAGTTGACCGGGACGCGCCCTTGCGAGTTTGATGAGGTCGCCGGCGTTCTTCACCGGCAACTGCGGATGCACCAATAACAGCATCGGCGATTTGGCAATCTCGGTTACACCCACCAGATCGCGCCCGGTGCTGTAATTCACTTTATAAATCGCCGGCACCACGCAATGCGTGGTCTGCGAACCGACCAGCATGGTGTAACCGTCGGGTGCCGCCTTCACCACCGCTTCGGTGCCGATAATGCCGCTGGCGCCGGCGCGATTGTCGACGATGAAGGTTTGCCCGGTACGTTCGCTGAGGCGCTGCGCGAGGATGCGCGCGGTAACATCCACGCCGCCACCCGGCGGAAACGGCACCACCAGGCGCACCGGCTTGGCGGGATAGGGCTGCGCAGCCACCGGCGACGCAAACGCTGTCATCAGCGCACAAACACTCATCCACGAAAATATATTAAGTATTTGTTTTTTAAAGGAATTTTTCATTATCTATTCTCCCTTTATGCCCGCTGCCTTAACCACTTTACCCCACTTCACGATTTCGCTTTGAAAGAACTTTGCGAATTCCTCCGGCGTATTGCCCACTGCATCGGCGCCGGCATTCACCAGCACTTCTTTCAGACGCGGCGCGGATAAACTTTCTTTCAGCGTGCCATGAACGCGCATCACGAGTTCGCGCGATGCCGCGCGCGGCAGGAACAGTGCATTCCAGCCGGCCGCATCGTAACCGGCGACACCGCCTTCGGCGATGGTTGGTATCTCCGGAAAAATCGCCGTACGCGCGGCAGCGGTCACGCCGAGCGCGCGTAATCGTTTCGCCTTGATCATCGGTACCACGGCCGCAATCGGCGCAAAGGTCATCGAGACATGGCCGCCCATCACATCGGCCACCGCAGGCGCTGCCCCCTTGTACGGCACATGGCTGATGCCCGCATTCGACAGCATGTTGAACATCACCAGCGCCAGATGATTGGAACTGCCGACGCCGGCAGATCCGGAATTGAGCACGCCGGGCTGCGCCTTTGCCAGGCCCAGCAGTTCCTTGATCGAACGCGCGGGCAGCGACGGATGCACCACCAGCACATTGGGCATGGTCACCACCAGACTCACCGGTGCCAGGTCACGCACAGGATCAAACGGCAGCTTCGGAAACAACGCCGGACTGCTTGACAGCGCCGTCGTACCGATCAACAACGTGTAACCATCGGGCGCAGCGCGCACCGCCGCTTCGACACCGATGTTGCCGCTGGCGCCGGGACGATTGGCGACGATCACCGGCTGCTTCCACAACTCGCCCATCTGCTGCGCTACCGCGCGCGCCACCAGATCAACCGATCCGCCGGGGGAAAATGGCGCGATCATGGTGACGGTTTTCTCCGGAAAATTCTGCGCTGCCACGCCACCTGCCATCAGCAGCGACAGGCAGCCCGCGATTCGCAACGAATGCCTATCCGCTCGCCTGATGTGGCTAGTTTGCTTTTGCGCCACGCGCGACCAGCCCCAATTCGCCCAGCATGCCGCCCAGCAGCGTGAATTCAGTATCCAGCCGCCGTCGTATGTCCGCGCTACCAACAAAGCCTTCGGCCCAGCCATTGTCCGCGAGTTCTTTTTTCCATTCGTCGGATTTGACCATGCGTGCAAACGCCTGATCCCAGAACGCTATCTGTGCTGCGGTGAGCCCTCTGGGCGCGGTAAATCCGCGCCATGCGTAATACTCGGCATCGATGCCCTGCTCACGCAACGTCGGCATATTTTCCAGGCCATTCTCCTGCCGCTGCGCCGCGCTCACGCCCAGTACACGCGCCTTGCTGGCGCGCACGTGCTGCAACGCACCGCCGGTGGTACCCACCCACACATCCACATGGCCGCCCAGCGCCGCCGTCATGCCCGCGCCGCCGGAGGCAAAAATCACCGTCTTGATCACCTTCGGATCGACACCCGCCGCCTTTGCAATCATGCTAATCACAATATGATTCTGGTTGCCGGGCGCCGTGGCAAACCCGAACGTCAGCGATGCCGGATCTTTTTTTAGCCGTGCAACGACATCCCGCGCCGACGCCAGCGGCGATTCGGCACGCGTCCACACCGCAACGTATTCACGCATCAGAATGTTCAGCGGCGTTAGATCGCGGTAACTCAGCTTGCTCACGCCTACAATTTCATTGGTCAGCAAAGCCGTGCTCAGGTTGCTCAAGTAGTGCGCGTCTTTCTCGTGCTGCGCCAGATAGGTGTAGGCGACATTGCCGCCGCCGCCCTGCTTGTTGACCACGGTAATACTCGGCATTCCCGGCATGCTTTGCAGCAATCGCTGCGGCACGCGCACACCGCGATCACCCGCGCCACCCGCGCCGGAATTTACGATCAGCTCAACGTTCTTCGACGGCTTCCAGTCCTGCGCAACCACCGTCGGTGGGTACGCCGCGCACACGCAAAACACTGCGGGTATCAGCAATGCAATGCGTGCAGCGCGATTCATGTCTATATTACTTTTTCACGTCGATGCTTACTTAGGCGGGATGATCGGCAACAGCAACCAAGTCGGCTTGTCGCCGCCCGAATGAATGGTGCTGACACCGCCCTGATTGTAGTCCCCGTGAAAGTGCGTGAAGTGTTGCGTACCCACACCGTCCGCGGGAGAAATGTCGAGACGCAGCTTGTGGCCCTTTTTGAACACCATGCTGGTCGCGATAATCTCAACCTGGCACTCGACCGGCTCGCCGGGTTTCAACAGCAAGCGTTCATTGTGCGCATGATAAGGACGATATGGCAGCGACTTCGCTGGATCCAGTTTGCGATGCGACGCGCGTAACCAGCCCTTGGTCACGCATTGCAAAGGCTCGCCCATCTGTCCCATCTCCATCACGTCATTGCCCGACGGATCAATATTGCGAATGGTGGCGAAAATATCCATGTCGTCCTTGGTACTCGACACCCACACGTTCAGCACAATGTGGCCGGTGACTTCGGTATCCGCCGCCATCGGCGGCGTTTCGAACGACATGCCGCGCGGTATTTTGCCCGGACGCGTCGGCGCCGCCGCGCCATAGCTTGCAGTCGCCACTTTATCCAGCGGCTGTTTTACCAATTCGCCTTCGACGGACTTGGGATTCGCATCGGGCTCGCGGTCAATACGCAGATACATCTTGGTCCACTGCGTGCGCGGAATCGGCCAATCGTCCTCATGGCGGAACGGCGAGCGCTCAGTGCCACCGGTGCGAATTTCGAGCTTCACCGGCGGCTCGTCCATGAAACCGGTGTCGATGTCCTTCAGCCAGTGATCCAGAAAACGTAATTGATCAATGCGCCCTTCTTCGGAATAAAACGCGTGGAAGTGTGTGCCGCTGTGAATGCGCAGCTTCTTGTGCTTGGATTTCGCGTTTAGCCACGCCTCAGTATTGCCGCGCAGATGCATGCCAAAGCCGCTCCAGTTGCCCGCGCTCATCAGTGGCACTTCAATTTTGTCCCAGCGCGCGCTGGCCATGCGCCAATATTCCGAATCCAGGCTATTTCGCATGAAGTTCCACAGCAAATTGTTATCGAAAGCGTCAGGGTTATACGTGTGCGGCTTGTCGAGCAAATTCCACGCGGTACCGCGGTTGGCCCAATTGGCAATGAAGCCCATTGCAAAGACACCCCCGTGATAAGCCTGATCGCGATATTGATCGGCACGGCCTTCCCAGGGAATAATGCACTTCAGTGACGGCGGTTGCTGTCCGGCGACTTTCCATTGAAATGCGGCCAAATAAGAAATACCGCAAGTCCCGACTTTGCCGGTACACCACGTTTGCTTTGCCACCCATTCAATGCAATCGTAGGCGTCGAGCGACTCCTGATACGAACTCGGTTCGGATTTGCCCGGTGATTTACCAGAGCCGCGAGTATCCACACGCAGCATCGCGTAGCCGCGCGGACACCACCATTCCGGATTGACTGTTTCCCAGTTCATATAGGGATTCGGTTTTTCTTCGAGATCAGGCGGCGGCACCCACAGCTTGTCTTTCATGTAAGGGCCCAGCGACATGATCACCGGGAATTTTTCACTACTGCTTTCCGGTCGGAAAATATCCGCGCATACCCGCGTGCCATCGCGCAGCGGTATCCACACATCTTTCTCGACGATCATTTTGTAGTCTTTGGGCTGCGACATCGTGCCTTTGGTCATTGCCATTTCTCGTTTCCGTTTGAAGTTAGGTTTTGTAGGATGGGTCGGTTTTGTCCAGCATTCTCAGCAACGCCCGCCATTCGCCCTTTTTTTCCTGATAGCCCGGACGATTGAATTGCGCAGCCACTTTCTCAGCTATTTCTTTTGACGGCATGACCAGCTTCGCGCCGCCCGCCATCGCGGCAATCTGCGCCTGGCAAGCGCGCTCGAGATAATATATATAATCAAACGCCTCGCGCACAGTGGTGCCGCAGGATAACAAACCGTGATTGCGCAGTATCATGGTCATGCAGCTTCCCATGTCGGCGACGAGGCGCTTTTGTTCGTCGAGATCCAGCGCCACGCCTTCGTAGTCGTGATAGCTCACATTCCCGGTGAGCCGCATCGCGTGCTGCGAAATCGGCAACAGCCCTTGTGCCTGCGCTGATACGCCGATACCCGCGGCAGTGTGCGTATGGGCGACGCAGAAGACCTCTGCGCGCGCGCGATGAATCGCGCTATGGATGACAAAACCAGCCTGGTTAATGCCAAGGCCCGTCGGGTCGTCGACAATCTCGCCGTCGAGCGTCACCTTGACCAGATTGGATGCCTTCACCTCGTCCCACATCAATCCAAACGCATTCAGCAGAAAATGATGTTCCGGCCCCGGTACGCGCGCCGAAATATGGGTATAAATCAAGTCGGTCATGCGCAAATGCGCGGCGCAACGATAGGCCGCCGCCAGATTCACGCGCATGTCCCATTCTTCGGCGCTGACGCGTTCGCGCAGCGGGACGCCTTGTGGATGATTCATAGGCAATTCCTGTAAGTATTGGGGTTTATTCAAATCCCTTTTACGTGGCCACCCAGCTTCTCGGCCACCCAATCCGTCATGTAATCCACCACCAGCGGCCCGTTGTCCGCACCGCAGTGTTCAGCACCGCCATCGGCGAGACGGCAAATTTTTAGTTCGCGGCCAGGACTATTTACCGCTGCCGCATACGTGCGCTCGGCATGCCACAGCGGCACTTGCCGGTCGTTTTCGCCATGCACAATCAACAATGGACAAGTGATCTTATCCGCCACGCCTTCCAGCGTCATCTGCTTGACGATCTTCAGCGTGTCCTCAATCTTATCGCAGCCGAACACCCAGTTCACATGCTCTGCGTAACCCGGCACCGCCGGCTCGCCGCGGCCACCGATGCGATCGGTGACACAGGCGTGGTAATCAAAAATAGCACCCCACGCCACCGCACAGGCGAAGCGCTTTTCGAACGCAGCGGCGCGCGGCGCGTAGTACCCGCCCAAGGACAACGCCATGATGCCGATACGCTTGGGATCCACATCCGAACGCGTTTCGAGATAATCGACACTCGCGCCGGCAGGCTTTTCGGTGTCCGGCCCGCTGGGCAAACCCTGCAAGCGCAACGCCGCACCCACGCCGGGATGATCGACGATCAATAACGATATACCGCGCCGCCGGAATTCATCGCCCACCGCCGCATAGATAATTTCCTTGGTGACATCCAGCCCGTCGAAATGCACCACGCAAGGCGCCTTGCCACCATTGCCCGGCACTGGCGCCTTCATGAAAAACGCCGGCAGCTTGTGCTTGCCGAATGGCACCTCAACAAACTCCACCGGCTCTTTGCGACAAATCAGTCCGCGTTTGTAGATATCGATACCGCGTTGGTAGGCGTCGAGCCGGCGCGGGTCCTTGTGACTGGGCATGCGCTCAGCCAGCAGATAATAAAGTCCCGCGCGCAAATATTTGCGTCCCGCCGACAGCGGATGGCCGGCGGCTTCATCGGCTTCGCCCAAACGCTGCACGCGCTCGGCCACTTTCATCCAGCTTTCGAACCACGCGCGCTGCTGCGTTGGGTCGCCCAAAAGCGCTTTGACACCCGCGACCTCCTTTAACGGACGGCAGGCTTCGTCGATCTCGGACATCTGCCCGCCGCGATTGAGCGCGGACATCACTGCCAGACTCCACGTGTAGTTATTCGGAAAATATTCAAACATGACGACTCCCCGTTGAAATCAATTGCAGTGCGCTCTCACTGCGGCTCAATTCCTGCTTTTTTTGCGATGCGCTGCTGTAGTGCCAAATCTTCCTGCAGAAATTTGGCGAATTCCGGCGGCGTAGAAGCCACCGCGATCAAGCCCAGCTCATCAAGCTTGGCTTTCATTTCGGGAGACACCACTGCACGCTTGATTTCGGCATTGATGCGGTTAACCACGGTCGCCGGCGTGTTGGCGGGAAACCACAACCCATACCAGCCGGTCATTTCAAATTCAGGATAGCCCGCTTCGCGAAACGTCGGCACCTGCGGCATCACCGGCGAGCGCTCACCACCGGTCAACGCGAGTGCGCGCACGCGTCCGGCCTTGATAAACGGCATCACCGAAACCGTTGAAATAAAGGTCATCTCGATCTGCCGGCCCATCACATCGGTCAGCGCTGGCGCACTGCCCTTGTACGGCACATGCGTCAGTTCAACGCCTGCCAGCACGTTAAGCAACTCGCCCACCAGATGGGTCATGTTGCCCACGCCGCTGGAGGCGTAACCCATCTTGCGCGGATTCGCTTTCGCCAGCGCGACGAGTTCCTTGACCGATTGCGCCTGCACGCCGGGATGCACCACCAGCATCAATCCGTAGGAGCGGGCAATTTGCGTAATCTGCGCAAAATCGCGCACCGTGTCGTAGGGCAGCTTTTTCGTGGCGATCACATTGCCAGTAAACGAGCCCGTCGATATCAGCATGGTATAGCCATCGGGACGCGCTTTCGCCACCATCTCGGTGGCGATAATGCCGTTGGCGCCGGGCCGGTTGTCGATGACAAGGTTCTGCGCAAGGCGGCTCGCCAGTTGTTCCTGCACTACACGCGCCATTACATCCACGGTGCTGCCCGCGGTAAACGGCGCTAACAGGCGAATGGGGCGCGACGGGTAGGCATCCGCGCCCTGCGCGCTGGCCGCCGTCACGGCAAATCCGACGGTTAGCAACGACCACGCAAATGTCGTCGGAGCAAGGCGCATGGCACGCAGTTCGGGTTTCAGGCGAGGCATGCGTGTCATTGTAACGCCGCCCATCAGCGTAGCAACAATGGAATTCCACATATCAGCAACACCACGCACACCAGCCGCTTGAACGCCAGTTCGGAAAGCTTGACGTGAATACGGTCGCCCGCCCAGATGCCGACCAGCATCAGTGGCAATGCCATGGCAAACGCCATCCACACCTCGCCTGTGAATTCACCGACCGCCCAATAGCCAATGCCGCGCGCCACGCATAGTGTCAGCAACATCGCTGACATGGTGGCGCGAAACGCCGACTTCGCCATCGATTTGGAATCGAGATACATCGCGAAAAACACGGT
>JBEBHE010000180.1:0-9413 GCA_040081205.1 Burkholderiales bacterium
GATGCGTGGGGCCAGCAAGTGGTGGTCGATAATCGCGCGGGCGCGGGTGGCACCATCGGCGCCGCCATCGTCGCGACATCAACTGCGGATGGCCACACTTTAATGCTCACTTCATCGGGACTCGCGGGCGCCGCTTCGATTTACCCGAAGCTGCCGTACGACACCCTCAAGGATTTCGCGCCGATCACCCAAGTGATTAGCAATCCGCTGGTGCTGGTCGTCGCGCCCTCGCTCGGCGTGAAAACCACCAAAGAGCTAATCGCGTTGGCGCGGCAAAAGCCCGGGCACATGACGTACGGCTCCACCGGCATCGGCAGCGGCACACATTACGGTGCGGAGTTGTTCCGGTTAGCCGCAAAGTTTGATGCGACGCATGTGCCGTATAAAGGCGTGCCGGAAGCGCTCACCGACACACTCGCAGGCCGCGTGAATTTTTATCTGCCGCCGGTGCTGGTGGCGGTGCCGCTCGCGCGCGAAGGGCGCATCCTCGCGCTGATGGTCAGCAGCAAACAACGCGCGCCGTTGCTGCCCGATGTGCCCACGCCCGCTGAAGCGGGCCTGCCTGAATTCGAATACGATGGCTGGTACGGCATGCTGGCGCCCGGCAAAGTGCCGCGCCCGATTGTAGAAAAAGTATCAAAGGAAATGGCACGTATTCTTGACATGCCGGATATCAAAGAACGCATTGTCGGCATCGGCGGCGTCTCCAAGTGGACATCACCCGAAGCGTTTGATCGAATGATACGCATCGAAATTGAAACTCGCTCGAAAGTGTTCAAGGCGGCGGGATCGAAAATCGAATAGTCAAAGGAGAGAAAGTAATGAATGACCTGACCGCAATCAACGCTGCGTATCCGCTCGCACCAGCCAGCCTCGCCCAACTCGGTTTTCACGAGCCTGCGCTCGCGCGTCTGAGCGGCGTGATCGAAAAGCACATCGCCGAGGGGCGCTATCCCGGTGCGCAGATTGCGCTGGCGCGCCACGGCCAGCTTGCGCTGTTTGAAACGTTCGGCCAGGCTTCGATTGAAGGCAAAAAAGCCGCGCGCGATGACACGTTATGGCTGCTGTTTTCCAACACCAAAGTCATCACAGCGATGGGCATCTGGGCGCTGGTTGAGGATGGATTGTTGAGTTTTAACGACCGCGTTGCCGATCACATGCCGGCGTTCGCGCAGCACGGCAAAGGCGACATTACGATTGCGCAAGTGTTGAGCCACCGCGCGGGTTTTCCCGGCCAGAATGTCACGCCGGCGGTGTGGACCGATCATGCGGAAATGCGCAAACAGGTGTGCAACTTCACGCTCGAATGGACGCCGGGCACGCGACTGCACTATCACGCGCGTAGCGCGCTGTGGGTAGCTGCCGCACTGATCGAGACGATAAGCGGCATCGATTATCGTGATTTTCTGCGGCAACGAATCATCGAGCCGCTCGGCCTCGCGAAGGACATTTTCGTCGGCATGCCCGACGCGGAACACGCTCGCGCTGCTTCAATTTACGAACCTGTTGTGGACGGTAAGCAACAAGCCTTGAAAGACGAAAACACCGCGCCGTTTCGCCGCGCCGGTGTGCCAAGCAGTGGCGGGTATGCGACGGCGCGCGGCATGGTCGCGCTGTACCAAATGATGGCGAATTTCGGCAAGCTCAACGGCGCACGTTTATTCTCGCGCCGGCTGATTGAATTCGTGACGCGCAATCACACCGGCGACATGCACGACGGCGGCATGGATATGCCGATGCATCGCGGACTCGGTGTACACGTGCGCGGCATGACCGAAAAAATACGCGGACTCGGCGCTATTGGATCACCGCGCACTTTCGGGCACGGCGGCGTGGGATCATCGTATTGCTGGGCTGATCCTGATTCCGGCGTGTCGTTTGCCTACATTACCAACAGCCGCCAGCCCGATCCGTGGCACAGCCGCCGGCTGGATGTTGTTGCCAATCTGGTGCACAGCGCAATCGAGTGATCCGCGTTAACGGCTTTTTGCCCCGGAAGCCCAAGCGGCGATTAACGCGCGCTCGTCGTCCGTCATGCCTGTCAGGTTTCCGGGAGGCATCACCCGCGTAGTGCTGCTTTGCTGCACGATCAGCGCAGCCTGGTCGCGAATCTGCGCTTCGGTCTCGAGCATAACGCCTTTGGGCGGCGCTGATATGCCGGCAAAAGTGGGGTGAGCTGCGTGGCAGCCGCTGCAGCGTTCGGCCACCACAGCGCGCACGCGCTGGAAGTCGCCTGGCGCTGAAGCGGCGGTTTTTGAGGCAACCGGCAGTCCCGCCCAAGCGACAATGGCCAGCAAGCCAGCCGCGGCCACCAGCGTCAGCGGCGATTGTTTGCCTTTGTGGCGGTCGACAAACCAGACGCGAATCAGCGCACCCGCGAGCGACATCGCGATCAGCAATCCCCAGTTGTAGCGATGGCCAAAGGTGAATGCATAGTGACTGCTCATCATCACGAACAGTACTGGCAGCGTAAAGTAAGTGTTGTGCACCGAGCGCTGCTTGCCGGCGATGCCGTAGCGCGGATCGGGGTCGCGGCCTTCTTCCGCGGCGCGCACCATGGCTCTTTGTGACGGCATAATTACCATCGCCACATTGGCCACCATGATGGTGCCCAGCATCGCGCCGAAGTGTATATAGGCGCCGCGGCCGCCAAACACCTGGGTCAGGCCCCAGGCCGCGATGCATAACGATACGAACATGATCAACGACACCGTCCTTTCGCTGCGCGCTAGCGGGGACCGGCACAGCAGGTCATAGACGATCCAGCCGCCCGCGATGAAGCCTAAGCCGATAGCGATGGCCGCGCCGCGTGAGATATCCGCAACCGCGCGATCGATCAAATGAATGTCGGCGCCCACGTAATAGATAATGATCAGCAGTGCGAAACCGCTGATCCAGGTCCAGTACGCTTCCCATTTAAACCAGTGCAGGCGCTCGGGTATCGCCGGCGGACGCGCACGAAATTTTTCAGCGTGATAGAAACCGCCGCCGTGTACAGCCCACAGTTCGCCGCCGATGCCGCGATCCACATCGCTTTGGTGTTTGGGGGCTTCGATGTGATTGTCCAGCCACACGAAATAAAACGAGGCGCCGATCCACGCGATACCGACAATCAGGTGCAGCCAGCGTAGCAGCAGATTCAGCCATTCCAACGCATAAGCTTCCATAAGGGAAACCTTATAAATTATTAAATAAAAATAGATGCTTGCAATTGCGTTGTGTACTAGGTCAGTAGATCAGCCAAAGCGCGTGCCACTACTTTGGTGGCGCGCCGCAGGTCTTCCAACTCGATGTGTTCGTCGGCCCGTTTGGCGTTGCTTTCTGACACCGTGCGCGGGCCGCAGCCGTAGAGCACTGCCGGAATGCCGCGCTCGCAAAACAGGCGTGCATCGGTGTAGAGCGGCGTGCCCGATGCACTGACCGGCTCACCAAAAATTTCGCTGGCGTGGCGGCACAGCGCCTCAACCAGCGGCTGATTGCCGGGCAAAGGTTTAAGCGCGTTGGCGAGCAGCAGGCGTTTAACCTCAATCGTGATGCCGCGTGACTGAGCCACCGCATCGGCGATTATCTTGCGCAGCGTGGCTTCGACCTCGGCAGGATTTTCTTCGGGGATTATGCGTCGGTCGAGCTTGAGCACTACTTTGCCGGGCACCACATTGGTGTTGGTGCCACCCTGTATCAGACCCACGTTGAGGTAAGGATGGGTGATGCCTTTCATCTGACTCTTCACCTGCTTGTAGAGCGTGTTCTGGCGATATAGCGCGTTAAGGATCAGCGTGGCGGCCTGCAGTGCATCGACGCCGGTCTCCGGCACTGCCGCGTGGCCCATCTTGCCGTGCACGGTTACTTCCATCTGCAGGCAGCCGTTGTGCCCGGTGATCACCTGATAGCTGAAGCTTGCCGCGATCAGCAGATCGGGTTTGACCAAGCCCTGTTGCAGCAGCCAACCCGGGCCGAGTTCGCCGCCGAACTCTTCGTCGTAGGTGAAATATAGCTCTATGCTTCCTTTAAGCGGCGCTTTCAGCGATTCAATTGCGCGCGTGGCAAAGGTATAGGTTGCGAAGTCGCTCTTGCTCACAGCGGTAGCGCGGCCATAGAGCTTGCCATTGGCTACTTCACCGCCGTAGGGATCATGGGACCAGCCTTCGCCCGGCGGCACGACATCGCCGTGGGCGTTCAGTCCAATGGTTCGGCCCGCGCCGTAACGGCGGCGCACCACCAGATTGGTGATCGATTGCAGGCCTGCGGACTTTACGTCATGCGCCGGCACCGCATGCTTTTCCGCCTCGAATCCAAATTTTTTCAACAGCTCGGCTGTCCGCTCGGCATGCGGTGCGTTGTCGCCGGGCGGTGTGTCGGTGGGCACGCGCACCAGTTGCTGCAGAAAACGCATTTCCTCGTCAAAGTGGGCGTCGATCCAGGTGTCGAGAGCGTGGTAGTGGGCGGTCATTCCAGTTCCGTGGCAAGTTGGTGCAGCAGGTTTTGAAAGGCACGAACACACAGTTCGGTATCGTCGTTGGTAATGGATTCGAGCGGGTTATGACTGATGCCGGCGTTCATACCGCGCAGAAACAGCATCGCCTGCGGCATGATTTCGTGCAGCTTCATCGCATCGTGACCGGCGCCACTGGGCATGCAGTGCGGCGGCAGGCCCAGCGCCTGCACCGCGTGCTCCCAGCGCCGTTGCCAGGCCGGCGCCGACGGCGCGGCGGCGGCACGCAGGGTTTCCTCCAGTTTGAAACGCAGGCTACGCCGTTCGCAGATGCGCCGCAGCTCTGCAAGCACATCGGTGGCACAGGCGTCGCGCACCGCATCCGTGGTGGCGCGGATATCGAGGCTGAACGCGCAACGCCCAGGCACGACGTTGATCGAGCCGTTGGGCACATTTAGCATGCCCACGGTAGCCACGAGATGGGGTTCGGCGCGGCCGCGCTTTTCGACGAACACGGTGAGTTCAGCCGCTGCTGCTGCTGCGTCGCGGCGGCGGTCCATTGGCGTGGTGCCGGCGTGGCTGGCCGTGCCCACGATTTCCCCGACGTAGCGTGCGACCCCATTGATCGAGGTCACGATGCCCAGTGGCAGGTCGATTTCGTTCAACACCGGCCCCTGCTCGATATGCACTTCGACAAAACCGAGATACTTGGATGCATCGCGTTTCAGCTTGGGAATATCGTCGATACACAGACCTGCGTGCAACATCGCCTCACGCATCGTGATGCCATCGGCATCACTCTGGTCGAGCCAAGCCATATCGAAGTGACCCGTCAGCGCGCCCGAGCCGAGAAACACGGCTTTGTAGCGCTGGCCTTCCTCTTCGGCAAATCCCACCACCTCAAAACCAAAGGGCAGCCGCCGGCCCTGACGATGCAATTCACGCACGCACGCCATCGGCACCAGAATGCCCAGGCGCCCATCGTACTTGCCGCCATTGCGCACGGTGTCGTAATGGCTGCCGGTGAGCAGGCGTTTGGCGGCGTGATCGCTGCCATGATAGAGGCCGACCACATTGCCGACGGCGTCGATTTCCACTTCGTCGAAGCCGCAGTCGGCGCGCATCCAGTGCGACAGGCGCTGCGCGCAGGCGCGATGCGCATCCGTGAGGTAAGTCACGGTAAGTTCGCCGCGCTCGGCATAACCGGCGTCACTGTGGCTGGACAGGCGCTCGGCCCAATCCCAAACGCGATCGCCCAGTTCCGGCACCACGCCGAATGTGTCATCGAGCCGCAGCTCGGCAATGCGATGGATGTTGCGCAGGCATTCAGCGATTTCGAAATCGGGATGGTGGTCTAGCCGCCGTTCAAAGGTGGCGATGATTTCCGCCTTGTTAAGGCCGGTGCCGCGCGGGCCGCGCACCGCCAGAATAAAGGGGAAACCAAATTTGGCGTTGTAGTCGGCATTGAGTTGCTGGATGCGGGCGAACTCCGGCGGCGTGCAATCGGTCAGGCCGGCCTTGCCTTGCTCATTCGTCGACTCGGCGGTCAGCGTCTTGCTTACCATGGCCTTGCCGGCAAGCTCGGGGTGGGCGCGGATCAACGCCAACTGGGATTCGCGGCCGGATTCCCGAACGACCTGCGCCAGTACGAGTTTCAGATGTACAAGGCTGGAGAATGGCCGCTGTGCAACGGCGCGCTGCACGATCCATGGCGAATGCTCATAAGTGCCGTCCAGCATTGCGACGCACTGTTCCATTGTGGCGACGTTGACCTGCTCGAGCGTCAGGGGCACAGGGTTAGTTCCAGATGAACGCGGTTGCGGGATCGAACGGGTGCGTCGCCTTCCAGTGGCGCGCAATGTCGACGCGGCGCGCTAGCCATACGCGGTCATGCAGCTGCACATAGTCCAGAAAGCGCTGCAGCGCCCGCAGGCGGCCCGGCCGGCCGAGCAGGCGGCAGTGCATGCCGACGCTCATCATCGAGGGGCGCTCGGCGCCCTCGGCGTAGTGCACATCAAAGGCATCGCGCAGATACTGGAAAAACGCGTCGCCGTGCGAGTAGCCCTGCGGCAGCGCAAAGCGCATGTCATTGGCGTCTAGCGTATAGGGCACCACCAGATGCGGCGCGAGCGACCGGTCGCTCTTGCGAACCTGCAGCCAGAACGGCAGGTCATCGCCGTAATAGTCGCTGTCATATTCAAAACCGCCGAAATCGGCGACCAAGCGCCGCGTGTTGGGGCTGTCGCGGCCGGTGTACCAGCCCAGCGGGCGCTCGCCGGTCAATGCCGTTACGCGCGCCATGGCCAGCGCCATGTGTTCGCGTTCGGTGGCCTCGTCAACGTCCTGATAGCTGATCCAGCGCCAGCCGTGGCAGGCAATCTCATGGCCCAGGCGCTGGAAAGCCGCCACTACCTCGGGACATCGTTCGAGCGCCATGCCAGTGCCGAAAACCGTCAACGGCAGCGCGCGCCGCTCGAACTCGCGCAGGATGCGCCACACACCCGCGCGCGAGCCGTATTCGAAGATGCTTTCCATGCTGAGGTGCCGCGCCGCAAACATCGGCGGATTGAACATCTCAGACAGAAATTGCTCACTACCGGCGTCGCCATGCAGCACATTGTTCTCGCTGCCTTCCTCGAAGTTGAGCACAAACTGCAAGGCCACGCGAGCGTTGCCCGGCCATTGTGCATGGGGCGGATTTGCACCGTAGCCTGCAAGATCGCGCGGGTAGCGTGGAGGGCGTTCGCTCATGGCGCAGCCATCGGCAAGTGGCGTTTTATCAGGGATAAGGCAAAAAACACTAAAGGCATAGGTTCAGACTTTCGCTAAGGTGAGCGCAGCCCGCAGATCAAGCGCGGCGGCATTGCTGCCCGGCAGCGCCAGATCGCGCTCGACATGCGTCAGGTGCTGTTCCATCAACCGCACGGCGCCGATCGCATCGCGCTGGCGCACGGCATCCAGCAGCGCAGTGTGTTCGCTGGAAGAGCAGGATGCTGCCCGCTCATTTTGATAGTGCAGAGTCACCAGCGTGGAGCGCTGCATGAGTTCACGCAATAGCTCGGCAAGCACGCTGTTGCCGACCATTTCGGCGATCAGCACATGAAATTCACCCAGCAGGCGGTTACGTAATGCCGCGTCTCCCGCAGCGATAGCCGCGCGTTCGCGCGCGATGTGATCGCGCAGGGTGGCAATTTGCGCGCGTGTTGCGCTGGCGGTGAAGCGTTCGATCAGCACCCGCTCGATGACGCGTCGTGCATCGAAAAGCTCGCGCGCGTCGCGCGGTTCCGGCTTGGTTACGAAAGCGCCGCGGGCCGGCAGCAGGGTAATCAGTTTGTCCTGCGCCAGCCGGATCAGTGCCTGCCGGATTTTGGTGCGGGATACGCCAAAGACCTCGCCGAGGGCTACTTCGCCCAGTTTGGTGCCGGGGGGGAGGCGTTGCTCGACCAGCGCATTGGTGATGCGGGCGACGATGGTTTCAGTGCTGGCTGGCTGGCGGCGCGGTGCGACCGATTTTCGGGTAGGCATGGTCAAAAAATTGTATACAATATATAGCGCTACTGCAAATGCCTCGTTACAGTGCGGTAAGCACCATTCTTGTGCCACAAAGTTGTGCAGCGATGGACAGTAGGTTGCCCTTGACTGTATACAATAAAGCCGGTAACTTTTCGGCATGACGTTAGTCGAACCCATCAACAGCGCCGATTGTCGGCATGCCGCGTATGTCGATAGTGGGCCTGCCAACGCACGGGTGTGCGGATCGTGCATGGCGTGGGGTCGTGGCAAAAGCCCTCGGAGTTTGCATAGCTTATGGGACGACTGACCACTCACGTACTCGATACCGCGCTTGGTCGGCCGGCTGCCGGGGTAAAAATCGAGTTCTCGATTCTAGACGGCGTAAGCTGGAAGCCGATCAAGACAGTAATCACTAATGCTGACGGCCGCACTGACGAGCCTTTAATGACCGGCGATGCCATGCGCGGCGGCCAATTCCAGTTGTTATTTCATATCGGCGACTATTTCCGCCAAACGGGTGTGGCGCTTGCCAACCCGCTCTTTATCGATTGTATCCCGCTGCATTTCGGCATTGCCGATACCAACGCCCACTACCACGTGCCTCTGTTGGCGAGTCCGTGGGCCTATTCAACCTATCGCGGCAGTTGATCGCGCCGACGACTTTTTGCTCAGGAGTATTCCCATGAAATCGATTCGTTGCGCGTTAACCCTTGCAGCGCTTGGGTTTACCGCTGCTCCCGGAATCACGGTGGCGCAGACCTGGCCGACCAAGCCGATACGGGTGATAGTCACCTTTGCCGCCGGCGGATCAAGCGATGTCGTGGCGCGACTGATGTCAGGGCCGCTGCAGCAAAAACTCGGTCACACCATCGTGGTGGACAACAAGGGCGGCGCCGGCGGCACGATTGGCGCAGCAGAAGCGGCGCGTTCCCCGGCAGATGGTTATACCCTGCTGCTTTCCAACAGCGCGCCGATATCGATTTCGCCGTTCATGCTCGAAAAATCACCTTACGATCCGGTTAAAAGCTTCAATCACATCGCGTATATCGGTTCCGTGGCCAACGTATTCGTGCTGCATCCTTCAGTGCCGGCTAAGACGGTCAAGGAACTCATCGGTTGGATTAAAGCGCAAAAAGAGCCGATCAACTATGGCTCCGGCGGTATCGGCTCCATCGGTCACATTCTGGGTGAAGTGTTCAAGAACGAACACAGCCTGAACATCGAACACATCGGCTACAAAGGCTCCTCGCCCATGCATACCGATCTTATTGGTGGCCGCCTGAAATTCGCCATCGACACGCTGCCGCAGAACGTGCCTTACATGCTGGACGCGCGCCTGCGTGGCATAGCAGTAACCTCGCCCCAGCGCGCCGGCATTTCGCCTGATGTGCCCACGGTGGTCGAGGCGGGCCAGCCCAAGCTGGTTGCCGAGAACTTTCTCGGGTTGTCGGCGCCCGCAGGTGTGCCG
>JBEBHE010000181.1:0-9389 GCA_040081205.1 Burkholderiales bacterium
TTCCTGCGTGGATACATGCGGCCAGCCGCATCACGTTTTATGAAGCCCTGCGCACGGACGCTAACTACGAAGTGCGCGCGATTCCCGAAGAAAAATGGAGCCACAAAGGCCACGAGTTCGTGCGTCTGTATGTCGCCGTGCGCCGCGACCAGCGCACGGTTGCGGAGATACTGCACACCGCGATCTTCCGCCCGCGCGTGCGCGATTAAAATAACCATGAAGGCCAAGCCGCACATCCTGATCGCCGGCGGCGGCATCGGCGGGCTCACCGCTGCGCTGGCATTGCTGAAACGCGGCTTCGATGTGGATGTGTACGAACAAGCGCCGGAGCTGCGCGAAGTCGGCGCGGGTTTGCAACTAAGCGCCAACGGCATCCGCGTGCTGCACGAACTCGGCGTGCTGGACGCATTTCACGCACTCGCGTGCGAAGCGTCAGGCAAAGAAATCCGCCTGTGGGACAGCGGACAGACCTGGAAGCTGTTCGATCTGGGAACGCAGTCGGTGACGCGTTACGGATTTCCGTACTATCTTGCCTATCGTCCCGACTTGCTTGCGGTGCTGGCCGATGGTGTGCGGCGCGAAAAACAGGACGCTATTCATCTCAATGCGCAATGCACCGGCTTTGAACAATCAGCCGGTGGCGTCACGCTGCGCTACGAAGACGCAGGCCACAATAATGAGACGAACGGCGATGCACTGATCGGCGCGGACGGCGTGCATTCGCGCATTCGTGAGGCGCTGTTCGGACACGATCAACCGGTGTTCACCGGACTGGTATCGTGGCGCGGCGTGATTCCGATGGAGAAACTGCCGCAGCACATGCGCCGCATGGTCGGCACCAACTGGATCGGCCCCGGTGGGCATGTAGTGCATTACCCGGTGCATCGCGGCGAATACATGAATTTCAACGGCATCATCGAGCGTGAAGATTGGCAGGTGGAATCGTGGAGCGCGCGTGCCTCGCACGACGAGTGCCACGCCGCCTTCGCCGGTTGGAACGACGACATCCATTGCATGATCGGCCACATCGCCACGCCCTTCAAATGGGCGCTGATGGGGCGTGAGCCGTTGCAACACTGGAGCGCGGGCAACGTCAGCCTGCTCGGCGACGCCTGCCATCCCATGCTGCCGATGCTCGCGCAGGGTGCCGCGATGGCTCTCGAAGACGGCTACATACTCGGTCGCGCACTGGCGGATGCGCGCGGCAACCTTCAACAACGCCTCGCGCGTTACGAGCAAGCGCGCAAAGAACGCACCGCGAAAGTGGTGCTCGGCTCGGCAGAAAACGCGCGGCGCTTCCAGAGTCGCGCGCTCGCCGACCCGGTCGCCGCGCAGGAATACGTTGATCGAGAATGGACGGAAGAACGCGTCACGCAACGTTACGAATGGCTGTTTACTTATGACGTGACTGCCGTGCAGGTCTAATTAGGGATTCGCATCCATCGACCGGCCCTACAACCCCACCACACCGTGACGCTGAGCCAACTGCACCAGTTGCGCAGACGTTTCCACACCCAGTTTCTGGCGTATCGCCGATTGATGGTTAGCTACCGTCTTGTAACTTAACAGCAGTTTTTCCGCGATGACCGAAATCGTATCACCCGCTACCAACAGGCGCATCACTTCAAACTCCCGGTTCGATAGCATCTTGAGGCCCATCTCGCCGCCGCCGACGGACTGCAACGCCAGCGCCTGCGCCATATCCTGACTGAGATAGCGCTTTCCCTGCGCCACTGTCCGCACCGCCTCCACCAACACTTCCGGCGCGCTGGCCTTGGTAACGTAGCCCAGCGCGCCCGCCTGAAATGCACGCGAAGCGAATATCGGCTCTTCATGCATGCTGAACATCAGCACTTTCGCACGCGGTTCACGCGCGAGCATATGACGCATGGCTTCAATGCCGCTGACATCCGGCAGAGAGATATCCATCACCACCACATCGGGATTCAGGCGCTGGAATTCGCGGTAAGCGTCGGCCGCATTCGCTGCCTCGCCAGTGATCCGTATGCCGGCGCTGCGTTCAAGCAATCGGCGATAGCCTTCCCGCACCACCGAATGATCGTCAACCAGAAATACGGTGATGTCCTTTTCAGCATTGTCCACGTTCATACCGGCATCTCCGGCAGCGGAATCGCTGCCTTGATCACAAACCCTTGCCCAACCACCGACACCACTTCCAGCGAACCACCCAGCGCTTCCACTCGTTCGCGCATACCGACCAAACCCAACCCGGATGCGGCGTTCCAGCTTTCAGCACCCGTGCCGTCATCGGAAATGTCGAGATGCACATGGTGCGTGTCCCGGTCGAGCACGATTTTCACCTGCACAGCACGCGCATGCCTCGCCACATTGTTAAGCCCTTCCTGCACGATGCGATACAGCGTGATGTTTTCGTGTTCACCTAATTTATCCACACTCGCGTTGACCCTTAGATCGGCGCTGGTAGCGGGGTTGCGCACACGCCAGTTTTGCACCAGATGCTCCAGCGCTGCCGACAAGCCCAGATCGTCGAGCCCCACCGGACGCAGTCGCCGCAGCATGTCGCGAACAATGCCTTGCACATGATCCGTTACCTCCACAATTGCGCACGCAGCGCCATACACATCGCTCATTCGCCCTTCGCTCCAGTGACGTATCGACACCGCATCGATCTTGATCGCGTTCAAATGCTGCCCCAACTCGTCATGCAACTCGCGTGCGAGCTGTTTACGCTCCTCTTCCTGCACCTGGACATGCGACAACGACAGGCGGCGATTCTCTGTCAGCGTATCGGCCAACCGCGCCTCCGTGTCAATGCGCCATTGCAATTGCACGCGTGCTTCGCCCACACGCCGCCACGCATACCACGCCATCGCCAGTGCCAGAAAAAGCATAACGCCCGGCAACTCATCAAGCTGATAATGCTCCCACGGCCGCGTCCATTCTGTGAACCGCTCATGCAATTCAAGCAGAGCGCTGAGCACCCAAAATACCGCCGCACCGCCACCCACCAGCCACAGATCCCGGCGTGACGCCGCGTTCGATTCTTGAATTCCAGCCTGCATTTTCATGAGAAACCTTTGCGTAGGCGCTTAATCACCATCAGGAAAAATTCCCGCCTTCGAACAGGAAATAGCACGATGACCAGCACCGCACGCCGGCGTATCCAACTCTAAAATGGCGATTGAAAACCTGCCGGCACGGCAACGTGCAGACATCACAATAATAGCGGTGTTCTTCAAGGGAAATCCATGTTAACCAGAAATTCCGGGGCTAACCGGCAATGGCTGTTCGTTTGCGCCGCAAGCCTTGCAATGCACGCAAACATTGTAAACAGCGTTTTCGCCGCCGAATCCAAATCAACGGCAACCCAGCTGCCCCAAGTCGAAGTCATCGGTACTACTCCGTTGCCGGGCATCGGCCTCGCCCGCGAGCAGATTCCGTCGCCGGTGCAGTCCGCTACTGACGCCGATATTCAGCGCGGCAATTCGCTCAATCTCTCCGATTTTCTCAACCGCAACATCGGCAGTGTCCATATCAACGAAATGCAGAACAATCCGTTCCAGCCGGATGTGAATTATCGCGGCTTTACTGCGTCGCCGTTGCTGGGCACGCCGCAGGGTCTGTCGGTTTACCTTGACGGCGTTCGCCTGAATCAGCCGTTTGGTGATGTGGTGAGCTGGGATCTCATTCCAAAATCCGCGATTTCGTCGATCACCCTGATGCCCGGCTCCAATCCGTTGTTTGGCCTGAACACGCTGGGCGGCGCGCTGTCGATCCAAACCAAGGACGGTCGCAGCCACCCCGGCGCGGCAGTGCAGGCTTACATCGGCATGAAAGCACGCCGTGCCACCGAGTTTGAATATGGCAACAGCAATCAAACGCTGGACTGGTTCGTCACCGGTAATGTGTTCAAGGAACACGGCTGGCGCGACGATTCACCGTCGCGCGTAGGCCAGTTGTTCGGCAAACTCGGCTGGCGCAATGCAGCCACCGATCTCAAACTCACGCTGGCGCATGCGAATAACAAACTCACCGGCAACGGCCTGCAAGAGCAAAACCTGCTGGCCGGCAACTACGCGAGCGTTTACACCAAGCCGGATGTCACCGAAAATCAATCGACATTCCTCAATCTGGCGCTGAATCACAATATCAACAACAACACCGTATTCTCCGCTAACGCCTATTACCGCCGCATACTCACGCGCACACTCAACGGCGACATCAATGAAGGATCGCTGGATCAAGACGTTTACCAGCCCAACGCTGGCGAACAGGCCGCGCTCACCGCTGCGGGGTATACCGGCTTTCCAGTCGCAGGGGCGGACGCCTCGAATACGCCGTTTCCTGTCTGGCGCTGTATCGCCAATGTGTTGCTGCTCGACGAAGCGTCCGAAAAATGCAATGGCCTCATCAACCGCAGCCGCACACAGCAAAGTAACTATGGCATGTCGGGCCAGTTCACGCGACTTGGCGCTATCGGCACCAATCGCAACCAATTCACCGGCGGCGCAGCCTACGACGCAAGCCGCGTGCGCTTCAGCCAATCCACGCAGTTGGGTTATCTCAATCCCGACCGCAGCATCACCGGACTGAACGCGTTTGGCGATGGTATCACCGGCGGCGTGGATGACGCCGGCAATCCGTTCGACACACGCGTCGATCTCAGCGGACGCAACCATACGTGGAGCGTATACGCGACCGACACGCTTTCCATCAATAACATCTGGCACCTGACAGTATCGGGCCGCTATAACCGCACGGTGATCCACAATCGTGACTTGATCAATCCCGGCGGCGGCGCGGGTTCGCTCGACGGTGACCACACCTACAGCCGCTTCAATCCGGCGGCGGGCGTGGCCTTCGCGCCCGGCAAGTCGATACGCGCCTATGCGGGCTACAGCGAAGGTAGCCGCGCGCCGAGTTCCATCGAACTCGGCTGCGCCGATCCGAACAATCCTTGCCGCCTGCCCAATTCAATGGCCGGCGATCCGCCGTTAAAACAGGTCGTCACCCGCACATTGGAACTTGGATTGCATGGCCTGTTCTCCAACGGCATCCGCTGGAACGCGGGCGTGTTTCGCGCGGAGAACCACGACGACATTCTGTTCGTGGCGGCGCCGAACAATACCCAGTTCGGCTATTTCAAGAATTTCGGCAAAACGCGCCGCGACGGATTTGAAGCGGGTGCCAGCGGCAAGACCGGCGCGTTCAATCTTGGCGCGAACTACACGTATCTCAACGCCACCTACCAATCATCCGAAACCATCAACGGCACCGGCAACAGCAGTAATGACACCACCGTCACCACCGGCGATGCAGGTCTGGACGGCAACATACGCGTCAATCCCGGCAGCCGCATGCCGCTGATTCCGCAACATATGTTCAAGGCGTACGCCGACTACCAGATCACCGGCGCGCTCTCCGCCGGTTTAAATATGATCACCATTGGCAGTTCCATCGCGCGCGGCAATGAAAACGGCGCGCATGTCCCCGACGGCACCACCTACCTCGGCCCCGGCAAATCCGGCGGCTATACCGTGTTCAATTTCAGCGCGCAATACAAGGTGGATAAACAGTTGAAATTTTTTACGCAAGTAAACAACCTGTTGAACCGCCGTTACCACAC
Organism: Burkholderiales bacterium; assembly: GCA_040081205.1. Taxonomy (GTDB): domain Bacteria; phylum Pseudomonadota; class Gammaproteobacteria; order Burkholderiales; family SG8-41; genus UBA5216. Next base: position 5,609 of record JBEBHE010000181.1, read on the forward strand.
CGCCGCGCAGCTCGGCCCCACCGGCTTCACCGCCAACGGCAATTTTGTCGCGCAACCGCTGCCCATGACCGGTGGCGGTGATTTCCCGGTGCGGCAAGCAACGTTCTACGCGCCCGGCGCGCCGCGCATGGTCTGGGTGGGTGTGCGGTATCAGTTTGATATGCCGCGCACCGCGAACTGAGATTCCAGCGTTGGTAGGGTGGGCAAAGCGCAGCGTGCCCACGCTGTTCGTCAGCACGTGTAAGGCGGGATGCGTTTCACTTCTCCCGGAATGCCTCAATTGGGCCCTCGAGTGGCGGAAACAATTCTTGGAATCCATTGTGCATATTGCGTGCCATTTTGACTAGAGAGCCAAGCAATTCATGTGCGCCTTCTAGGGTTTCATGTATGCGTTGTTTAAGAACAACCGATGTATCCCCACTATTATCTAAATACTTTTGGTCTACCTCGCCCCCGTTGTGTTCGTAGACATGACGTCGATAAAACATCCTTTCTAGTGCGACACATTCATTATCTTTCACGCCCTCGCAAATGTTAATGTCAAACCATTGACCAAAAATCTGTCGAATCTCTTTTAACTCGTGAAATGGTTTCCTTTCTAGTCGATCCTTACGGTGCTTTGACATCGGAACCCGCCTCGCCAACTCCGCCGCAATCTGACTTGTGAATGAGTCGAAAGATGCGACCCCATCCCTTACACCGTCTTCAGGTGAATGTCCGGAATTCAACCGAGAACGTATGTCTGGTATTGTGATTAATTCGAAATCTTGTAAGTCATTTCTTGTGCCGCAACTTGAGCAATAGCCAAATCTCCCCAGGATGTCATTAAACTCATCACAAGCCGTACATTTGAACTTGCGTTGCTGGCTCTTCTCTGACACATAGAACGCAGGTTTTTCTCCATCTTTTCCAATAGCGTCGGCAACTTCGTCCATGTCGATTAGAACTTCGGAATCGTGTTCTGACTCAAGCGCATTACTGAGGACTTCGCAGTATCGTTGAACGTACCGAAGCTGAGCCGCTGAGAGAAATTTGTAATCCGGAGCACGTAGTGCACAGTATGGGCAACTATTTGGGTAGGGGCCACTACGCCAGTACAGTTTGCATCGAGGACAGTTGTGTCCAAACTCTCCCTCGCTGTCACATGCGATCATTACCGGCAAACCACCCGGTGGCGGGGTATCCGAAGAACCGCCGATTCCGGAAAATGACCCGTTGGCAAAGGGCACGCCATCCCAAGTTGCATAGATTTGAATTAGGACCATAGGAACTGGACGGCTTGAACTGAAGCCCACTTGGTAGGTGCGTTTTCCGTGCTCGTCGGTAACGATCGTAAATGTAATCTTGCCGCCGGAATGTCCTATCTCTTGAAACTCTTCCGCCATAACTGGTCACCTTGTCGGTTTAGCCCGCGAGCGGGTTAGCTTAGCGTAACCCACCAGATGGAGAATTTGTCGCGCTGACCGGAATTATGCAGAAAGTCGCAACATTCATTCGGCGGGTTACGCCGCATAGCGACTACCCCCCCTACCTGCACTGAGCAATATCTTTACTCAATTACGCGCGAAACGGGCTGCCGCTTGCGAGCGTAGAATTAATCATGGTCTCAGCCCGGCTGCTTTTTCTTCTCTACATGGCACTTTCGGCCAACTATGCCTTCGCCGGCGAAGCGGAGTGGAACGCGCACATGGATGCAGGAGCATCCGCGTACCGCGCAGGCGATTACCGCACCGCCACTACGCGCCTTGAAGCAGCGCTGCGGGAAGCGGAATCGTTTGGCACGAGCGATTCCCGTCTCGCAACGACGTTGAACAATCTTGCGTTGCTGTACGATTCGCAAGGGCGCTACGCAGAGGCCGAACCCCTATATCGGCGCACGCTGGGAATCCAGGAAAAAGCACTAGGGCCAGATCATCCGAATGTAGGAACGTCTTTAAACAACCTCGCGGCGCTGTATCAAACGCAAGGCCGTTATGCTGAGTCCGAGCCGCTGTTCCAGCGCTCGATGGCAATCCGGGAAAAAACCCTCGGGCCGGATCACGCGGATGTCGGGCAATCGTTGAACAATCTTGCGGTACTGTATCAAACGCAAGGACGCTACACGGAAGCCGAACCCCTGTATCGCCGCTCGCTGGAAATTCTGAAAAAAATCTTAGGTGCAGATCACCCAGATGTTGGGAATTTGTTAAACAATCTTGCAGAGTTGTATCGATTGCAAGGTCGCTCCGCCGAGGCCGAGCCGCTGTACCAGCGCTCACTGGCCATTCGTGAAAAAACTCTCGGCGCAAATCACTCGGATGTCGCGGTGTCGTTGAATAACCTTGCGTTACTGTATCGAACACAAGGACGTTACGTCGACGCCGAGCCACTATTCCGACGTTCGCTGGAGATCGATGAGAAAGCCCTCGGCCCGAACCATCCGAGTGTGGGAAAATCCTTGAATAATCTTGCTGAGTTGTATCGAGAGCAAGGTCGTTATACTGAGTCCGAGCCACTGTACCAGCGCTCGCTGGCAATCCGGGAAAAAGCCATCGGACCGGATCATTCGGATATCGCGGTGTCGCTAAATAACCTCGCGTTGCTGTATCAAGAACAAGGACGCTACGCAGAAGGCGAACCCCTGTATCGCCGCTCGTTGGGTATCTATGAAAAAGTCCTCGGGCCAGATCATCCGGATGTCGCGGTGTCGCTAAATAACCTCGCGTTGCTGTATCAAACGCTCGGGCGCTACGCGGAGGCGGAGCCGTTGCATCGCCGCTCGCTGGGGGTTCGGGAAAAAATTCTCGGGCTAGATCATCCAGATGTCGCGGTGTCGTTGAACACTCTTGCGGCAGTGTACAAATCGCAAGGGCGCTATGTGGAGGCAGAGCCGTTGCATCGCCGCTCGCTGGGGGTTCGGGAAAAAGCCCTTGGTCGGGATCATCCGGATGTCGCGGTGTCGTTGAACAACCTTGCGGGGCTGTATCAAATGCAAGGGCGCTATGTGGAGGCAGAGCCGTTGCATCGCCGCTCGCTGGGAATACAGGAAAAAACGCTCGGCCCAGATCATCCGAGTGTAGGAACATCGTTGAACAATCTTGCTTGGCTAAATCGAGCGCAAGGCAAAGTAGACGAAGCACTGGCGCTCGCGCGCCGTGCGAATACGTCGCTCGCGCGACGCTTCACGGCGGACAGCAGCAAATCCCGCCGTGGTGCGGTCGGTGAGCAGCGAACGCGCTCGGGCGCATTCGAGTTTCACGTTTCGCTGCTTGCGGAGCGCGGACTGCAGGCACGCGCCGAGGCCACGCGGGAAGGCTTCGAAGTCGCACAACTCGCCCGCGCTAGCGACACCGCAGAGCAAGTGGCAAAGATGGCGGCACGCCATGCAGCGGGCAGCGACGCGCTCGCTCAGCTTGCCCGCGCGCGGCAGGACACCATGGCACGGTTCGAACAACTGGACTCCCGCATTGTGCAGGCAGCAGGCCAGCGCGGCGCCGAAGCACTCGCTGCAAAACTGCGCACCGAGCAGTCCGAATCACTCAAGGCCATCACCGAACTCGATGCGCGCCTTGAGCGCGACTATCCGCAGTACCGGGAACTCATCAACCCGAAGCCGCTGGAACTTGCCGCTGCACAGAAACTGCTGGCCGAGGACGAAGCGATGGCGTTGCTGCTGGTTTCAACGGATGAAAGTTTCCTCTGGGTATTGCGGCGGAGCGATGCAAGATTCCTCAAGCTCGCCGTCAAGCGCAGCGAGCTTGCCGAAGCGGTGAAAAAGCTGCGCACGCAGCTTGATCTGGGC
>JBEBHE010000008.1:0-32747 GCA_040081205.1 Burkholderiales bacterium
CCTGAAACGATCCCGCATCGAGTACGCCCGCAATGCGTTCGCGGATGGTGAGCTTTCCGGCTGCGTGATGTTTTGCGACCGCGTCGGCGCCGCCGCAGGCTTCGGCCAGCGCGCGGCGTCGATGAATATCGTCGATTTCAGGCTGCCAGGTCATCACATCCGGGGAAATAGTTGCCGCGCCGGGAACACCAAAGGGAGGAGTAAGCAGGCTACCGGCGCGCCGCGTTGCTGTCAAGAAGATTGTTGACAATCCTACAAAATGTCTCTATCGTCAAAAACCATGCCGCCCGCCACCCTGAATGCCGCTGTTGCCCCTTTCTCCGCCGCTGCCGCGTCGCGCCGTGCCGACACCACGCCGCTGACACTTTCACTGGTGGAACAAATCGCAGCGCGGCTCTCCGAACGCATCGTCGGCGGTGACTACGCACCGGCACAGCGCATCATGGAGCAGGCCGTCGCCGACGAGTTTCAGGTAAGCCGCGGCCCCGTGCGCGAAGCGCTGCGGCTGCTGGAAAAAGACGGGCTGGTGACTATCCTCGCGCGGCGTGGCGCGCTGGTGACCCAATTGTCGATAGACGAAGTGCGCGAAATTTTCGATATCCGCGCCATGCTGAACGGCCTGCGCGACCGCGCGATTGCCGAGGACACTGAGCGCACGCGCCATCTGCCGCTCCTGGAAAAAGAAGTTGCAACGCTGACACGCCTTGCTCGCGATGCCGAGCAAGGCGACGCGTATGTCGAAGCGGTGGCGCGGCTCAATCGCACGCTGGGGCAGATGCTGCGCAACCGCCGCTTGAAGGCGATCCTCGATTCCCTCGCGCTGCAAACACTGCGTTACTCACAACTGGGTTTATCCACGCCGCAGCGCCGCAAGCAATCGGTGCAGCATTGGCAGAAGTTGCTCAAAGCGATTCGCGAAGGCAACGGCGTGGAAGCCGAGCGCATCGCGCGCCAGCGCGTCAATGATTCACGCGATGCGGCTATTGCAAGATTGCAGGAAGCGAAAAATAAACGGAATCAAGGCGGCAAAAAAGCCGCCTGACGGCGGCTTTTTTCGTACGGGCAGCGCCGGCTAGCCCTCGAGGATCGCAACCACCTGCCCTTCGGCCACCGGGTCTTTTTCCTTAACGAGAATTTCTTTCACCACGCCGCCGTCTTCGGTGATTACCGGAATTTCCATTTTCATCGACTCGATCACGATCAGCGTATCGCCGGACTCGACGGTGTCGCCGGGCTTGGATTTTATTTGCCACACGGTGCCAGTGATTTCCGATTTAACTTCGATGCGCGCCATGATTACTCCGTCGGTTGATGCTGTGTGTGATTGCGAATGTGGTGAAAATTATAGCATGCGCTCTTTCTCACCCCGATCGACGGTGGTTGTAAGCCTCCAGCGCACCGCTTAACATGAGCGCTTCATTCCAAACGTGGCACGTTTGTGCCCTGCGATACCCCCTCATGAAACGCACCTCACTATCGTGCTCTATTGCAGCGAACGCCAGGGTAGCCCCATGACACGATGGTTGTTCGCCTGCGGATTGATGCTCTTCACAGGGCTCGCCCCTGCGCAGGTGCCAGCGACACCGGAGACACGCGAAACGCCGCCGGTTCCTGCCGCACCCGCCACGGAGCGGCCCGCTGCTGTGCCCGCGCCGCCGGTCGAGCGAAAATTGCAGCCGATCGATGACGGCGGCAAAGATCCGTCGTGGATCGCTTTCCGCAACAACCTGCTGGCCGCACTGCGCCGTGGTGATCGTGCGGCGCTGCTGAATGTCGTCGATCGCAATATCCTCAATGGTCTCGAGGCACCGCGCGGCGTGGCAGAATTTCGCAAGCTGTGGGAAATTGATGCTAAAAGTGACCGTGTGTTGCGTGATTTGTCGTCGGCGTTGAATCTCGGCAGCGCTTGGCATATTCCGGACAAGCAGAACAAAAACACGCGTGTGTTATGCGCGCCATACGTGCCGATCAAGTGGCCGCTCGACGACGTGGATCCCTATGACAGCGGCGCGATTGTGGTGAAAGAGGCGCTGATGAAAGGCGCACCATCACACGCTTCGCAAACATTAAGCACGCTGTCGTTCGACATCATCGGCGTGCGCGATTGGGATGTGCCCGACGCCGAAAGCCAGTTGAAGCAGCGCTGGGTCAAGGTGAATCATCGCGGACGCGACGGTTACGTACCCGAAGAACACATCCGCAGCGCCATCGAACATCGCGCGTGTTTCGCCAAGACAGGCAACACCTGGCGCATGGTCGAATACGTAGTGGGTATCGAGTTTTTGGGCGGCGACTAATTCACAAATTATCACATTAAAACATATACTTATATCACCTCCCCGCTACTAACTCTTCATATCCAGCTTCGCTTCCTTTACCAGTTTTTGCCACTTGGTAATTTCAGATTTGATGTGTGCGGTGAATTGATCCGGGCTCGAGCCTAACGGCGTTGAGCCTTCGCCGGCCAGGCGCTGCGCCACGTCGGGCGCTTTCAACGCCTGCGCCATCGCCTGCTGCAATTTATTGACGATGGGGCGCGGCACTTTCGCGCCGGTGATTACACCGTACCACTGATCGACTTCATAACCGGGAATGCCGGACTCCGCGACCGTCGGCAAATCCGGCACGGCGGGCGAACGCTTGCCGGCGGTGATCGCCACCACTTTCAGGCGGCCTGTCGTCATGTGCGGACGCACGCCGAACAGCGTGCCGAATCCGACCTGAATTTCATTGCCGAGCATCGACACCACCACCGCCGCCGTGCCTTTGTACGGCACGTGCATCAGCTTGGCGCCGCTCAGGTGATTGAACAGCTCGCCGGCAAAGTGCTGCAAGCCGGCAGTGCCCGAAGAACCGAACAGCAACTTGTTGGGATTGGCCTTGGAGTACGCAATCAATTCCTTGACGTTTTTCACCGGCACGCTCGGATGGTGATACACGGCGTAAAACAACGACGTCGCCTGCGTGATGCCCTGCATATCTTTCGACAGGTCGTACGGCAGCTTGGGATTCACCGCTGAATTCACCGAATGCGAGGCGGAAATCAGGCAAATCGTGTAGCCGTCGGGCGGGGCTTTTTCGGTAATCTCGACGCCGATCGCGCCCGATGCCCCAGTGCGGTTATCCACCACGAACTGCTGCCCAAAGGCGTCAGTGAGCTTTTGCGCCAGCGTGCGCGCGGTGGTGTCGGTGCCCGCGCCCGGTACAAACGGCGAGATGAAGCGCACCGGCTTGTTCGGATAATTTTTGGCCACATCGGCTTGGGCGGCAGCCAATGACGGCGCGAGCGCGGCGCTCAGGCACAGCAGCAACGGTGCGGGCGTAACGAATTTGCAAAATTTCATCTGACGAGTTCCTCGATTTAAGAGGTCGCGATTTTACACGCGATGCCGCGATAGCGCGGCGTCGCACCGGACCAACGCAATAGGCAAAACATATATGATTCCCCTGCCGCAAGCAGCAGTAACCTGAAATCAGACAAGGAAACTTAACCGATGCACTGGCTGATCAAATGCCGTTCAAAACCCGCAACCGATGCCTTGCGCGAGGCAACGTTGCCTGCGCATCGCAATTTTCTCGATGGCTATCCCGAAGTCACCTGGTATTCGGGGCCGTTGTTCACCGATGACAACAAAAATGCCATCGGCAGCCTGCGGCTGATCGAGTTTCCGGATCGCGCGGCAGCGCAGGCCTATATCAACGCTGACCCCTACACCCAAGCCAGTATCTTCGAGTCGATCAGCATTGAGCGCTGGCGGCCTAGCCTGACCGTGCGGCAACGCGACTACAAACGCAAGCCGGGCACAATGCAGTTCGTCATACACGCCCACGACAAGCCGGATGGCGAAGCACGGCGCGCGCCGGTGCGCGAGGCACAGCATGAGTATCTGGCCCGGCACAGCAACATTATCGTTGCGCGTGGGCCACTACTCGACGACGATGGCAAGCAGATGATCGGCACTCTGATTATGCTCGATGTGGCCGACAAAACCGAGGCCGAGGCATTCTGGTCTGGCACCGCGATCAACCGCGCCGGCGTTTACGACCGCGCGACGATGGAGCGGTGGCGGTTTGGGCATGTGTAGCACATGCAACGCATTGCGCTAAATACACTCTAGGTAGGCTTTTTTGTATTCCATTTCGCCGGGTTGAGCATGTTGTGGTACACACCTAGTGATTGAGCGTAGCCATCCAACCCGGGAAATAATGTGGTTCGGGTGATTCCCATATAGTAAAGATGCTCTAAGGCTTTTCTTCTCATTTTCAATGGAATAATAAGTTTTAATAGGTTGGTTTTCTTTTCGTAACCGTTAAGTGCTTTAAGGTTTTGCATAAACGTAAACTTAAGGTCACTTGCGATGGCAAAAGTTCCTTTTTGAATTCTCAATCGCTCGTTTAATCGGAATGGCGTCCACACAGGCGCACATCGCGCCGTTGAGTCGGCGAATAGGTTGCGAAACGCCATCGGTTCAGATTCATTTGAGGATGGCGCATTTAATTCACGCGCCTTACAGACGCCAGCTTTTTCCAGATTCCGAATAGACTCATTCAGTGCCCATGGGCCATCGACCATCCAGACCGCACAGTCTTTGGTAGCTGTTTCCAATGCAAAATATGCGGCTACGTAGATTGAATATGAAAAATCGGTCAAGCGAGTAGGTGCACCGTGATGTTGCATGAGGGAAAGCCACTCAATTTCCGAATCGTGTTTAGGGATATGGGTTGCGTATTGATGGTACGCCCGCTTAAATTCCCGAAGTAGCTCACCTTCCATGTGTATACGCTTGTTTGGAGTGATTGACTCCCTTTCAAAAAATCGTTCAATAGATGTTTTTATTTCCCAAGATTTATCACTGTGCCCTCTGTAAATTCGGCCACGAATATCGTACTTGTGGATTTCGCTCCAAGACTTCAAAGTATCTATTGCAATTTTCATGGCACCGCTCCTTGATGTGTCGCGAAAATTCGACTAGCAAATTTACCGCGCCAACCTAACGCTCTCCCCCGTCTCCACCGCCTCCTCAATCGCCAGCGTCACTTCCAGATTGCTGCGCGCTTCCTGCGGTGTGGTAAGCGCGCACGGTTTGCCGGTGGCGGCGTAGTCGAGCCAGTTGCGGGTCTCGCTCGTCAGCGGCCCCCAGAATTCGCCGCCGGCCCAGTCGCCGGGCGCGCTGCTGCCGAGAAACGCCATGTTCACACTCACTTCCGGCAGGTAAATGTGCGGAATGCTTTTTTCGGTGTAGAGCAGTTGCTCCATGTGATCGTCGTCGATCAGCAGCACGCCGTCCTTGCCGATGATTTCAATGCGGCCGCAGTAGCCGAGCGACGGATATTTTTCCGGCAGCGCGAAGCTCACGTTGCAGTTGACCAGCGCGCCGTCGGCCAGCGTCAGCACGGCAAAGGTCACGTCGTCGCAATCGTAGCCCGCGTCGCGGATCACGCCCTTTTGCCCGCGCGCCCACACTTCGGCCACCGGATTCTGCGGCAGCCACCAGTTGATGAAATCGATGTAGTAAGTAAGCGAATCCACCACCGGCGTGGCGCCCGGATCGCGTTTCAGCATGGCGAACACCTGCGCGCGCGAGTTGTAGAGGCGCGCCGAAATGCCGGTGATCTGCCCCAGCCGCCCCTGCACGATCTGTTCTTTCGCCAACAGGTAGCGCCGCTTGAAACGGCGGCTGTAGCCCACATGCAGGCTGCCCGAGGATGTTTCGAGCGCGCGCAAAATTTTGTCGGCGTCTTCGAGTTTCAGCGCGATGGGTTTTTCCACCAGCACTTTTTTGCCCTGCGCCAGCGCCATCAGCACCGCCTCGGTGTGCTCGTGTTCGCTGGTGGAAACAATTACCGTGTTGACCGACGGATGTTCAATGGCTTCACGGTTGCTGGCAGCCACGAATTGCGCGCCGGCCTTGTCCGCCAGCGCCTGTGCTGCGTCTCGGTTCAAATCGGCTACCGCAATAAATGTCACGGCGGGATGCTGCGCCGCCAGCCGCGCGCGCATGGTACCGATGCGGCCCGCACCGATGACGGCGATGCCGAGGGGTTGGCGTTGGAGGGTAGTTGTCATTTCTGGTGTTTCTGAGTCGTTGGCATGAATAGATCAACGTCATTTTTCTTCACTGTCATTCCCGCGCAGGCGGGAATCCATAACACAGCGCCACTTGAGACACCCTATGGATTCCCGCCTGCGCGGGAATGACGGCGGTGGTAGTGCCGGCATTGTAGCCGGATCGTGTCCTCATGGCAGAATGCGGGCATGACGCGAACTCTCGACATTCAAGGTCACCGCGGCGCGCGCGGTCTGCTGCCGGAAAACACGCTCCCCGCGTTTGCGCGCGCCTTGTCGATCGGCGTTACCACGCTGGAACTCGATTGCGCGATCACGCGTGACGGTGTGGTGGTGGTGAGCCATGACTCGACGCTGAACCCCGACATCACCCGCGACGAAACCGGAGGCTGGATCACGCACACCGACCTGCCGGTGTCAGGTTTTACGTATGCGGAGTTGCAGCGGTTCGATGTCGGCCGCATCGATCCTGCTTCGGAGTACGCGCAACGGTTTCCGCACCAGCAACCGGTTGATGGCACGCGCATGCCGCAACTTGAAGACGTGTTTGCACTCGCACGGCACGCGGGCAACGATGTTGTGCGTTTCAATATCGAAACCAAGATTTCGCCGCTGCATCCGCAGCGCACAGTTAAGCCCGATGCGTTTGCAAAGGCGCTGATTACCGTCATCAGGAGCCAGGCACTGGAAAACCGCGTCGTCGTGCAGTCGTTCGACTGGCGCACACTGGCGGTGGTGCAGCAGGAAGCGCCGCAGATCGCAACTGTGTATCTCAGCGCGCAGCAGCCGTTCATGGACAATATCCTCGCGCACGAGGCGTCTTCACCATGGAACGCCGGCCTGCATGTGAGCCAGTTCGGCGGCGCGGTTGGCAACCCCGTTCCCCGCATGATCAAGTCTGCCGGCGGCGCGGTATGGTCGCCATGCTCGAACGATGTCGATGCCGCTTGCGTGCAGGAAGCCCAGGCCCTTGGTCTGAAAGTCGTGGTATGGACGATAAATACTGAAGCCGAGATGCGCCGGATGATCGCGCTTGGCGCGGATGGCATCATCAGCGATTACCCCGATGTGTTGCGCCGGGTGGCGGGCGAATGCGGCTGTGCGTTGCCTCCCGCGACGCCGGTTTCACCGTAAAATGCGCGGCGCGACCCATGGGCTTTGGCCCTACTTCAGACAGCAAAAACACAGGAAAATACCATGATGAAATTACTCGGATCTCCCGGCAGCCCGTACGCACGCAAGGCACGCGTGGCGATGCTGGAAAAGAAGATCGACTGCGAATTTGTCGCGGATCGCCCCTCCAATCCCGATTCACAGGTGCCCAAATACAACCCGCTCGGTAAAGTGCCGGTGCTGGTGCTGGATGACGGCAAAGCGATGTACGATTCGTCGGTGATCGTTGAATATTTTGATCACATCGGCAGCGGCGCGAAACTGATCCCGGCCGATTTTGCCGCGCGCATCACAGTGCGCCAGTGGGAAGCGCTGGGCGACGGCATTGTCGATGCCATTGTCGCACTCACCCATGATTCGCGTTATTCGGAAAGTTGCGACGCCACCGCAAGCTGGTATCAAAAGCAACTGAAGAAAATCGAGGGCGGCCTGACCACGCTGGAGCGCGACATCGGCGCCAGCGAATATTGTTTCGGCAATGCGTTCGGCCTCGCAGATATTTGCGCGGGCATGGCGCTCGGTTATCTCGACCGCGCGTATGCGCACCACGACTGGCGCGGCAAATATCCGGGATTGAAGCGCTACGCGGACAAATTATTTTCACGCGCGTCGTTTCAGCAGACGCAGCCGCCTCCAGAATAATTGTTGTAATTACCTGTTTTTAAACGATTATTTGATAATTCTCGCACAAAGAAAAACCGCGCCGGGAAAACCCGACGCGGGAAGCGCAACCAATACAGCAGAGGAGTGAGGGGTGGTTGCGTGCGTGCAGTATCTCGCCGAACGCGCGCGCGGTCTGTGACGGAAATCACGAACCACTTCACTTAGTTTTGCGCCGAGTCTCATTGACAAGCCGATGAAAACTCCCAAAATGCCCGCTCTCACGCACCTTATTCACCTTATGCCACGCAACGCTCATTAAACACGGGAAATATCATGTCCAAACTACTCGATGTCCTCCGCGACCGCCGCAGCGATCGTCATTTTGCCAACAAGCCGCTCGAAGCCGAAGCGGTTGAAGCGCTGCTCGATGCATTCCGCTGGGCGCCGTCGTCCAACAACCGGCAGCCGTGGCGCGTGCTGATCGCATCCGGCACAGAGGCCAATCGCCTGTTCGACGACGCGCTGTCGGCGGGCAACAAACAGTGGGCGCCGCCTGCCCCGTTGAAGATGGTAATCATCGGCGTGCCCGAAGAACAACCAGAGAAAAACGGGCTGCAAAATTTTATGCTTGATCTTGGCTTCGCGATGGAAAACATGATGGTTCAGGGCTACGCCATGGGACTCACCATCCACGCCATGGCGGGTTGGGATTACGACAAAATTTGCAAAGGCTTTGCCATTCCGGCGAATGCCAAACCGGTGGCGCTGATGGCGGCGGGCTATCGCGGCCGCGTCGAAGACCTGATCGAAGAAGTGCGCGCCAAAGATTTAAAGCCGCGCACGCGCAAGGCCATTGGCGAGTTCACCTATCGCGATAGTTACGGCGCAGCGTTTAAATAATGTGTCAGCGCGCCGGCGATGTCAGGCCGGCGCGGGTTGCCGGCCCCGGGGTTATGTTCCCGAACGTCACGTGCCTTCAAGTGCCTTTATGCACAGTGCGGAAGTCCCACACGCCCTTGTTCTTGTCCCAGATAATGCTGTAGCGCCAGCCGGCGCGCATTTCATACTCGACGAATCCCCGGTTCTGCGTCGCAACGCGGAATTTGCCCTGCGTCACGCCGGGATTGAAGGTGTAGCTTTTGGTTTCATTGGGAAACATCGACTGATCACGCCACGTGCCGCGCGCGGGATCCAAAGTTTGAAACCGCAACGTTTCGTTGGTACGGTTGTGCAATGACCAGCTTGCCTGCGTTGCCGGTGTTGCCTGAGCGGCCGCCGGCGGCGCCGCATTGGCGAGTTTGCCCGTGGCGCGCATATCCCATACGCCTTTGTTGTTGTCCCAGATAAACTTGTAGCGGTTGCCGTCATAAATGTCGTATTCCACAAATCCACGGTTTTGCGTGGCGATACGCACCTTGCCGCTGGCGCCGGACTGCCACTGAAAATCCCGCGTCTGGTTGGGATAAATGCTCCATGAGCGCCACGTTCCGCGCGCCGGATCCAGCGTTTCAAAATTCAGCGTCGCATTGCTGCCGTTGTTAATCTCATACCGCGCCCAGCCGGTGCCGCTGGCGAGCAGCATCCACGCCAGAATAAAGAAACCCCACATCCGCAAAACCCGTCGCTGACTGGCCATTTTTCTCCCCCGTTCATTTTTGATCAACGCATTTCAGGCTATCCAATTTAGCCGGTGCATGCATTTTATTTCATCAGGCGTCTTTCGTTTGCCGCCGGATGAAATCCAGCACCGCTGCCGCGCAAGCCACCGGCGCGGTCGCCGCCACATGATACGAGTCTCCCGGCAGCACCAGCAGTTCGGACTTTGCAATTTTTTCCTGCCACGCCCGCACCATCGCCACCGGATATAGTGGATTGTCCTGCGTGGTAATCACCTGCGCGGGGCAATGGATGTTGAGCAGATCCTGCGTAATATCCACCGACGGCACGGCGCCGATAAATCCCAACTGCGTTGAAACCGCGGTGCGCCCCATCAGTTTTATCCACCACTCGATGCCTGCCTGCGGGAACTGGTTGCCGAGGCGCTTCGCCATGGTTTCGCGCGCCCAGCCTTCGACACCGGTTTTTTCGATGACATCGACCCACGCGCGGTAGCGGTCGCCCGCGTACTCGCCGCGCGTGGGCGACGACAGCACGCTCACGGTTTTGACGCGTGACGGATAACGCGCCGCCAGATGCAGCGCCATGGTGCCGCCGACTTTTGCGCCAACCAGATAAAATTTCTCGACCTTCAGCGCATCCATCACCGCGACGAAATCATCAACAATGCGATCCAGCGACCACGCGTAATCGCGCGGCATCGGCGTGGAGCGCCCAAAGCCGCGCATGTCGGGCCGCACCACGCGATAGTCGCGCGCCAACTCAGGTATCCAGCCATACCACGCTTCGCCGCTCTCGGCGTTGCCGTGCAATAGCAAAATGGTTTCGTGCTCGCGCCACGGCTCGGCAAAGTCAGTGACGTCGTAGTGCATGTTGAGATCGGGTGTTACTTGCAAGGTTGGCATGTCGTTTCTCTAACGGGATTGGACGCAATTTTACGAGGCAGCGGAACAACCGGCGCGCAGCGGCCCCGCCTAAGGTTCGGGCGTGTTTGTATCCGTTCTGCCTTCCAGCAGTTCCTTGCGCGCATCGCGCGCGAGCTTTTCGTAGCGGGCGCGAAACGCATCGAGTTGCGCTTCTTCCATTTGCTCCAGATCCAGCAGCGCGTTGTGCGCGCCCTGGGTCGCCCGTATCAGCTCATCCAGCTTGACCTGCATCGCCTCGGTATCGCGGTTCTGGGTGTTTTGTATCAAAAACACCATGAGAAACGTAATGATGGTGGTCGCCGTGTTGATCACCAATTGCCAGGTGTCACTGAAATGGAACAACGGTCCGGTAATGATCCATATCAAAATCACGCTCACTGCGAGCACGAACGTCGCCGGTCTTCCGCTGAGTCGCGCCGCCCAATTGGCTATATGCGAATAACCCGCCGCAGATTTCATGACCATAACCTCCGCTGATAACACGCTGTGAGCATGCTGAAACCTGTCGGAGCGGCAGGTTACAGGCGCTCGAATATCAAATAGTAATTGGTCTTCAGGCCAAGCTTCTTTACTTCCTCGCGCAGGCGAAAGCCCGCCGCCAGCACTTCTTCGATAACCGTTTCTTTGCCGGCACGCACATGGTTCAGCGTGTTCTGCGACGACACGCCGGGGATGCGCTCGAAATCGACCACAATGAAACGGCCATTCGTTTTCAGCGCACGTTTGATCGACGCCAGCGTGGCGGCCACTTGTTCAAAATGATGATACACATCGCTGGTGAACACGATGTCCACGCTATCGGCGGGCAAGCCGGTTTCGGCTTGCGTGCCGATCACGGTAGTTACATTTTGCACGCCTTCTTTTTTTGCGCGCCCGGCAATGGCCGCGGCAAACGGTCTGGAGATTTCCGCGGCGATCACGCGGCCCTCGGCGCCCACCTGTCTCGCGAACAGCATCGCCATAAATCCACTGCCCGCGCCGACGTCGGCCACGGTCATACCCGCTTTCACGCCCGACGCGGTAACGATCTCTTGGCGCAGCGCATAAATTTCGCGGCTCTCGCCCTCGAATCGCGCCGTCCATTCGCCAAGATCGGGATCGTAAAATCGTTCGTTGATGCGTGGATCGGCGCCGCTGGCGGCCGGCTGCGCGGCGGCGGGCGGCACGCAGGTTGCCGCGAGGGCCGCAGCAACTGCGATGGTGCGTAAAAGGTTGATTGCATTCATATCGGCTCTGGTAGATTTCCGCGATCAAAACCGCAGAGCCTCATGTTATTGCCGTACCACGCGAGGGTCAAACCTCAGCCATGCTTGTTGCGGCTGTCGGCGGGCGCTTCATCGCGCGCATTCATGCTGTAGTCACGCATCACGCTCGCCACGCGTATGCGATAGTCAGCAAAAATGCCGTCATGCCCATTCCCGCGTCCTTTCGCCTGCGCCATGCGATGGCCTTCTACATTGCGCCATGCGGCGACAGCCGCTTCGTCGCGCCAGAATGAAATGGATACAAATTTGCCCGGCGCGGTGACGCTCTCGAAGCGCTCGATGGAAATGAAACCATCGAGCTTCGCCAACTCAGTGCGCAATGATGCTGCGATTTCAAAATACTCGGCGGCACGGCCCTCGGCAGGCTGCACTTCAAAAATGACGGCGATCATCGCCGCACTTATTCCGCTTTGATATTCGCCGCTTTGGCGATTTTGCGATTCATTTCGATGTCGGCCTTCATGAACGCCAGAAATTGCTGCGGCGTCTCCGAATACGCGGTCACGCCTTGCGAGGCAAGGCGTTTAATGACTTCCGGCGTTTCGACCATGCGCTTCAGTTCACTGAGCCAACGCGCCACAATCGGTTTCGGCACGCCGTTGGGTGTGACCATGCCATACCACTGGGTCATTTCGAGACCCGGCAACCCGGCTTCGGCCGCGGTAGGTAGATCGGGTTGCAGCGGATGTCGCACTTTGGACGCCATCGCCAGCCCGCGGATACGCCCGCCCTTGATGTGCGGATCGGCGTTGATCATGTTGAGCACCATCATCTGCACTTCGTTGCCAACCAGTGCCACCACCGCCGGGCCGCCGCTCTTGTAGGGCACGTGAGTCACTTTGGTTCCTGCCAGCGAATTGAACAGTTCACCCGCAAAATGTGTCGTGCCTGCCGCGCCGCCGGAACCGTAGTTGTATTTGCCGGGATTGGCTTTGGCCAGCGCAATCAATTCTTTCAACGATTTCGCCGGCACTGACGGATGCACCACCACCGCGTTGTCCACCACGCCTACGCGCGTGAGCGGCACAAAATCTTTCAGCACATCGAATGGCATATTGGTTTTGAGCGCAGCGGTGATGGTGTGGTTGTTGCCGAGCAGGCCGACGGTATAGCCATCGGGATTGCCACGCGCGATGATCTCGCCGCCGAGTTGGCCGCTGGCGCCGCCGCGATTGTCGGTGACAATCTGCTGCTTCATCGATTCGCCGATGTAATGCGCGATCACTCGCGCCACCGGATCATACGAGCCGCCCGACTGAAACGGCACCACCAGCCGGATCGGGCGGTCAGGATACCCCGGTGTTTGAGCGAACGAAGCGCCTGCCGCGACGGCCAGCGCGCCCGCGAAGAATCTTTTTAGAATCGGTTGCATTGCTGTCTCTCCTCGAATAATTATTGTGCCATTGTAGCTGTGTGGGTAAAGAACGCTTACGAATACGCGTCGAAACACGGCATCTCGCCGGGCGGCACATACCACGGTGCGCGCGATCCCCAGAAAATGCTGTTTTCAGGCCGCGCGATGTTCGCAGGCGGTTGATCAAGCAATCCGGCGGGAATCAAGTAGTCATCGTGCCCCCGCACCTGATGCGGCACGCGCGAACCGCACTGGGTGCAGAACCAAACGGAAAATCGCTGCGCCGCCGGCACATCGTAGCGTTTGACCAGCGATTCGCCCGCGCGCCACTTAAATTGCCCCGCCGGCACAAACGCGTTGGCCGCATGCGCGCTGCCAGACGCTTTTTGGCAACGCGAACAATGGCAATAACGAAACATCGAGAACGGCGGTGTGACTTCAAATTGGACGCCGCCACACAGGCAGCTTCCCGCGAGAATTTGAGTGTTCATGAGGTTCCTGGTCGAATGCTAATTTGTCCATGCGGCTGAAATTAAAAATATCAAATAAAACATGTGGTTACGGTTATCTATGATAGCCCGAAACCTTTCATTAACGATTCCCGCGCGCCACTGAAGCGGCATTGAAGCCGTAAGGCGCACGACCCTTTTGCGCCGGCTCGCACACCATAAAGTGACTCGTGAAAGTGTCGCTGTTGGTGCCGTGCAATAACCTTGCCAGCGTGATAGCCTTATCGCTACGCATCATAGCGGCGGTAGTCATTAAAATCCACGCGCCGCGTTTGCTGAAGTCAACTACTCATCAAAGGGAATGCCATGCAACGTTACCAGACCTTGTCCACTGCGGACGCCAGCCTGTTCTCGCGCCTGATTCGCGCAGGCCTTGCGTGTTTTCTGCTGGGGGGGCTGAGTCTTGCCGCGCACGCGCAAACCGATGAAGACACTGGCCGCAAGGCGGCGGAAGAGCTGCGCGTACTGGTGACCGAAGGCACCGGCGTCATCGGCGATTTGCAGCCGGCGATCAACAGCGGCAAAACCGCGAAGGACAAAGTCACGCCCGATGCGCTGGTCGATCAATTCAAGGCGCGCTATCAAAAAGCCACCGGCGGTGCGATCGACCTCAAGGCCACCGGGATCATCGGCGACACGCGCCGCGCGTATGTCCAGGCGTTTACCAACGTGGTCACGCGTTTTCAGCCTAATCTCATCAAGGGCGGACAGGATGCCTTCGTGCCGGCGTTTTTCAGGGCGCAGGCGCTCGGCGATTTCAATAAATCAATGCAGGGCAAGCTACAGGCTTACGCCACCAATCGCGACGGCGAACTGATCAACGGCGACTGGGCGGTAGCGAAGGTAATGAAAGGCTCGCCGCTGGCGGGCGAAGTTACCAAGCTGATGGCCACCGGCGGCCTTGATCCCGTGGTAAAGCGCAGCGGCAACACAGTGATGGGCTACTACCCGATGAAGCTCGCCGCCGGCTGCGTCGCGTGCCACGCACAAAACGGATTGAAGCAAAAAGAAGGCGCGTTCGGCGGCGCGCTGGTTGCACAAATCCCGGTGAAGTAATTCCATGAGCCTGAAAGGCCTGTTGCGGCTGCTGCCGCTGGGCTTGCTTTTGCTGGTGGCGCTCAACATGGGCATGCTGCTGTTGCAAACCAAGCAGAGCCGCGAGATGTTCGACCAGGTGCGCGTTGCACAATCGCAGCGTGATGCGCTGGGCGTGGTCGGCACGCAATGCGGCGATCTCACGCAAAACGCCGTGGCGTGGACACTGACGCGGCGCGCGACGCAAGGCAAACAGTATGCCGACGGCAAAGAAGCCTGTCTCGCGGCCATCAGCAAAACGCGCGCAACGATGCCGGACGCGGCCAAGCCGCTGGGCGATTTGCAGCAACGCGTGCAACAACTCGCCACGCTGCTGGAAACCATACAGGGTGACCACACCGACGACACCAAAATGGTCACCGTCGGCCGCCTCGAACGCGAAGTGCAGCCGCTGGCGCGCACCATCGCCAAGGATATCGACACGCTGGCGAAATCCGCCGACGCCCAGGGCGCACAGGTCATGAACGCCGTCATCGCACAACAGCGGCACGCGCTGTGGTTAGCCGGCATCACCGGCGCCATCGCCATTGTGATTGGCATCGTGCTGGTGAGCTTTGTCATGCGGCGCATCGTCGCCGCCGTGCGGCAGGCGGGCATGGTCGCGCGCGCGGTAGCAGATGGCGATCTGACGGTGGTACCGCGCGTACAGCGCGATGACGAAATCGGCCAGCTCGTTGCCGCCACCGACCTCGTGCGCAAAGCCTGGATCTCCGCCATTGGCGACATCCGCATCGCCACCGAACACATCGCGCACACGTCCAGCGATATTTCACAGGGCGCGAACACACTCAACGACCATAGCGGACACGCCGCCGCGAACCTGCGTCAGACGGCGGCATCAATGGGCGGATTGCTGAACATGGTGGAGGCCTCCACCGCCTCCGCGCGCAAAGCCGCCGATCTCGCCGGCACGGCCACCAGCGCCGCGCACGAGGGCAGCGCCGCCGTCGGCGAACTTTCCCAGATGATGGACGACATCCGTGCATCGTCTGCGAAAATCGGCGAGATTATCAGCGTCATCGACAGCATTGCTTTTCAGACCAATATTCTCGCGTTGAATGCGGCGGTTGAAGCCGCGCGCGCCGGCGAACAGGGCCGCGGCTTCGCGGTGGTAGCCGCCGAAGTGCGCGCGCTGGCGCAACGCTCATCGCAAGCCGCCGGCGAGATTCGCAACCTGATCAGCGCCTCGGTGGAACGGGTACAAAAAGGCGCGGAAAGCGCGAGCGGTGCCCGCCAGAAAATCGACGACATCAGCGTCTCTATCGATCAGGTGTCATTGGTGATTCGCAACGTATCGGAAGCCGCGCACCTTCAGGGCAAGGAAATCGACAAGCTCGCGAAAACCATACAGGAACTGGATCAACTCACGCAAAACAATGCCGGCATGGTCGGCACGTGGACACACTCGGCCAGCGAACTACGCGGTGAGTCGCAACGGCTGGCGGCGCTGGTGACACGCTTCAAACTGCCGGGGCAGGATGGTACGGGGACAGCGGCCGCAATACCGGCGGCGATAAACCGGGATGCGAATGCGCCTGTGCCGCGGGCGACGTCGCCGCGACGTGCATTGCCGGACAGCCGGCGGCTGCGTTAGACCCCTGAACTAAACTACACTAAGTGATTGTTTTGTTGTGGTTTTTAGCTCATCTTACGGCGTGAGTGTGGCCTGCCAAAACCCCACATCGACCCAGCGCTCGAACTTGCGTCCCACCTGCGGAAAGTGCGCAACTTTCACGAAACCGCATTTCTCGTGAATCGCGATGCTTGCCTCGTTGGGCAACGCAATACACCCCACCACCGCATGAACATTTCGCGCGCGTAACTCGCGCAGCAATTCCAGATACAACTGCTTCGCGATGCCACGTCCGGCGTACGCCTTGTCCATGTAGATCGTGCTTTCCAGCGTGTGATCGTATGCCGCGCGCGTACGCCAGAGTGTGGCGTATACGTAGGCCACGACTTTCCCATCGACTTCAGCCACCAGCCACGGATATAGCGCCGTGTAGTCGCGGATGCGCTTCGCCATCTCTGATTCCGAAACCGGCGTTTGCTCGAAGGTGATGACGGTGTCGAGCACGTACGGGTTGTAGATCGCGCAGATATCAGCGGCGTCGCGATCTTTGGCAGAGCGCAGGACGGAAGATGTCATGATTGGGGGGCCAGCCAGCTCACCACACTGCAAACAAGCTTAATGCTCACGCGCCACCAAATAGTGAATGAAGCATTCTTGTACCGATAGGCGTAAATAACCAGCCGAGTGCGCAGCAATTAAGGAACACTGTTATCCAATATAACGTCTGGAAAGATTCCTTTGCTGTTTTATGTCGAAACCACCTCTGTGCGATCAATGCCCCCGGCCACCCTCCTGAAAGGGCAAACAAATGCAATGTATATTCCTGTGTACGCCAGTGCTTCTTTAACGCAGCGGCTTTA
Source organism: Burkholderiales bacterium (assembly GCA_040081205.1). Classification (GTDB taxonomy): domain Bacteria; phylum Pseudomonadota; class Gammaproteobacteria; order Burkholderiales; family SG8-41; genus UBA5216. Next base: position 17,043 of record JBEBHE010000008.1, read on the forward strand.
TCAAAATAATAGGCAAGAAAGGTAACAGCGCTTGCCGCTAGGTAAAACACAAGAACGGTCAGGGGTAACTTACTGCTGAGGACGGCAGCGACGACAAAAAACAAAAAGCAGACAGTAAAGAATAGCGGGAAATTGCCCGTCCCGGGTGGCTTCAGTGGCCTACTAGCCGTCTCTCCAACAAACGCAACTTTGGCGGCTTGGGCGCGTCCCTTCTTATCGACGCTAAGTTCATACGTAACAATCACTTTTTCCGTGGGTCGGCGCTGCCGATTGAAAAAAGAGTTGATATGAACGAAAACCTGTCCGCCACCCCCATTAGGCGTAATAAAGCCGAAACCTTTGTCGTCCTTCCAAGTAGTGATTCGTCCTTGATAACGCATGCCAATTTTATCCAGGCTCAATAACTCGTCGGCCAAGTCCGCATCAAATGCTGTCCCACGCCACCACTCATACGCATGCGATGCACTTCGAGCATGCGGATCAACCACTCGCGTGTATCGCGCGGATCGATCACGTCATGGGCGGTGTAGATGCTGGCCATGTCATACGGCGTGGTGCCTTTGCTCATTTTGGCAACCGCTTCCTTGAATTCTTCCGGTTTGTCGGGCGAGGCACCATAGGCGATCTGCGCGCCGAATTCGGGTTTCATGAAACTCACTTCAGCGGTGATCCAGCACGCCACTTCATCGGTGTTACCGCCCGCGCCCATGTTGGACACCGCGAGACCGTAGCTTTTGCGCATAATGATTGAGAGCTTGGGCACAGTCACCAATTGCATGGCGTTCAACCAGTTCATCACTTTGCCGGTAACGCCCTGCTGTTCGCCTTCGAGCCCGATCAGAAAGCCCGGTTGGTCGACCAACAGCACGATCGGAATGTTGAACGAATCGCACAGCACGAAAAAGCTCTGCACCTTCTGGCATTCCTGCGCGCCGATGGCGCCGCCCTTGTACAGCGGGTTGTTGGCGATGATGCCGACGGTTTTGCCGTCGAGGCGTGTCAACGCAGTCGTCAGCGCGCGGCCATAGCGCGATTTCATTTCGAACATCGAGCCTTTATCGACGATGCTGCGAATGATTTTCTTCACGTCATACACCTGATTGTTCGACGCGGGCAGGATGTCCATGATTTTGTCCATGTCGGCACCGGAGCCTTCGGGCACCGCCACTTCGGGCGGCGGCTCGTTGTGATGACTCGGTAGATAGGACAAAAATTGTTTGATAGCGTCGATGGCCTGTTCGTCGCTATCGACCACCTGATCGGCAATGCCGCTGGCCTCGGCGTGCACCTGCCAGCCGCCAAGCGCCTCCGGATCAACTGCCTTGCCGGTGGCCATTTTGATCAGGCGCGGGCTCGATACCGCCATGATCGCGCCTTTGCGGAACACGCAAAAATCCGACAGCGACGCGTACCACGCCGACGAGCCGTAGCAATGCCCCAGCACCGCCGCCGCCCACGGGTTTTCGCGCATGCGCTGGTATTCGATGGGGTCGTCCTTTGATCCGATAGAATCCGCGCCCATCACATCGGGCATGCGCGCGCCGGTGGATTCGCCCAGAAACACGGCGGGTATGCCGCGCTTGCGCGCGGTGATTTTCACGTGCTTGAGTTTTTTGATGTTGATGCCGGCGCTGGATGCACCTTTGACGGTAAAGTCGTTGGCAAGCACCGCCGCTTCGCGGCCGTTGATGCGGCCAAAGCCTGCGATTTTTCCGTCAGCAGGCGTGACGGCTTTGTCTTCGGGTCGCGATGACACAGCATACCTGCCGGATTCCATGAAACTACCCGCATCGAATAGCCGCTCGATGCGCTCGCGCGCGTTAAGCATGCCGGTGGCTTTACGTTCGGCCAGCTTTTTCTCGCCGCCCATCATCAGCGCTTTTTGATTGCGGGATTCGAGATCGTTCAAGGCGTCTTCAAACGGCATATCGCACCTGTTCGTGGAAGCAATGTGTCGATGATACCGCCTTCGATGCATTCGGCTACACTGCGGGTAGTGCAACCCGCTTTCGTTTCCATGCCTCGCCACGCCGCCAACAAACCACCGCCGCCTGAACTGGCGGAACTTCGCCCCGGCCAATCCATCGAGCTGCTGAAAGCGCTGCATATCCTCACACGCGACGGGCGCCTGAATCAGGACAGCCGGCGCAAATTAAAGCAGGTATATCACCTGTATCAGTTTATCGAGCCCCTGCTCGAACAGGCAATACAGGAACACGGCAGCGTGCGGATGGCTGATGTCGGGGCGGGGAAGTCGTATCTCGGTTTTATTCTCTACGATTTGTTTTTCAAATCACGCGACGACGCATCGCATGTTTACGGCATTGAGGCGCGCGCCGAATTAGTCGAGAAATCGACAGCGCTGGCGCAGCAACTGCAATTCACGCGCATGACGTTTTTGGGTATGCCGGTGGCCGAAGCCATCACGTCAGCGCAGCTGCCCGAAAAGCTCGACCTCGTCACCGCCTTGCATGCCTGCGACACCGCGACCGACGATGCGATACGCTTCGCCTTAGAAAAACACGCGCGTTTCATTGTGCTGGCGCCATGCTGTCAGGCTGAAGTGGCTGCGCTACTGCGCAAGAACAAAGGCGCGGCGCTCGCCAACCCATTGACGGAGGCGTGGCGGCATCCGCTGCATACGCGTGAATTTGGCAGCCACATCACCAACGTGCTGCGCTGCCTGCAACTCGAGGCACACGGCTATCAGGTCAATGTCACCGAACTGGTGGGATGGGAACACTCGCTAAAAAACGAACTCATTATCGCGAGTTACAAAGACCTGCCGCGCGCGCGTCCGGCGCAACGCTTGCGATCGATGCTGGATACGCTCGGGCTTGAGGCGTTGCAGTCGCGGTTTTCTCCGGGGTAAGGGCAACTTTGCACTGACTTCTGCTGTAAACCGCAGAAGACGCAAACCGTAACGTATTCGTCATGTTAAAACGGTACGCTCGCGCGGCGTTTGGTCTGTTCAAAAGTAATGCGGCTCACCCCTCCAGATAACATGCCTTTAATTTCCAAAGACTTCATACAATGGTCGCTGCGCGCGCGCCTCATCGCTTTTGCAGGAGGTGCTGTGCTGATTACCGCCGCTATCGGCGGCCTCGCTATTTGGTCCGGCCACAGTGTATCGGACAGCATCCAACGGATCTACGAGGAACGAACCCTACCGCTGGTCAAGTTGGACATCATTGGCCGCACCCTAGAGCGTCAGCGCGCCAGCATCCTTGGGACCATTGCCGCACCCACCGACGAATCGATCCACGCGCTGCGCAACAGCGTGTCTTCCGACAGCGCCAACCTTGCGAAATTGTTGGGACAATACCGGCAGGGCGTATCCAATGCCGGCGAAAAGTCGCTGGCCGACAAATTCACACAGATGCTCGATCGGCTGCAAAAGGACGGCCTCGCCAAAGTGGTTGATTTCCTGAATAAGGGACAAAATATCGAGGCCGATGCCGCGTCACAAAGCGCCTACCTCCCGCAATCTCAGTCCGTAAACCGCGTTCTGGATGATCTGATCAAGCTGCAAATCGAGCTTGCGGAAAGCGAGTATCTGGCATCCCGGCAAATGGTTCGTTCGCAGGCCTTCGCCACTCTGCTCGTGACGAGCCTTGCGCTATTCCTAGGCCTTGCGCTGGCAATGCTGATTGCGCGTTCCCTGCATCGCACACTGGGCACCCACGAAACCGAATTGAAACGGGTTGCCCACGCAGTCTCCACAGGAAATCTCAGCGGCAGGATTACCGTTCGCGCAGATCACCGCGCGAGCGTAGCAGGGAGTCTGAACGTGATGATGGAACGATTCTCCGCGCTTGTATCCAAAGTGGCTTCCAGCGCCGGCTGGGTCGCTAAATCCGCGGAGCGGCTTGCTTCCGCGAGCCACGATTTGTCGGCGCGCACCAGCAGTCAGGCAGCCACGCTCGAACAAACCGCCGCAGCGATGGAAGAAATGTCATCGACCGTAAAGCAAAACAGCCAACACGCGCGGCAGGCCAGTGAACTTGCACTTGGCGGACTACACGTCGCCGCGCAAGGCCGCGAGGCAATGAGCCAGGTCACGGCTACGATGAGCGGCATCACTGAGTATTCACGTAAGATCGCTGAGATCGTCGGCGTGATGGACGGCATTGCTTTTCAAACCAATCTGCTTGCGCTCAACGCCTCGGTCGAAGCGGCGCGTGCGGGAGAGCAAGGCCGTGGATTCGCCGTGGTTGCCACCGAAGTACGTAACCTCGCGCAGCGCAGCGCGACTGCAGCAAAGGAAATTAGAACTTTGATAGATAGTTCGGCGGCGCGCGTCAATGCGGGCAACCGGCTCGTTGATACCGCGGGCAAAACCATGGGGGAGATTGTCGCTTCTACCCAGCATGTCAGCGAGATCATTTCCAGCATTGCCGACGCATCCAGCGAGCAGATCCGGGGAATAGAGCAAATCAATTCCGCCATTACCCAGTTAGAAAGCGTGACGCAGCAGAACGCCGCACTGGCCGAACGGGCTTCTGGCGAAGCGCAGAAGATGAGTGCGCAGGCCGGTTCGTTGGTTGAAGTAACTTCGCGCTTTGCAATCGATGCTTCCGTTACGCCTCCTGAAAATGAAACGCCCCTGGAGAGCGGGCCTACTACGTCACGCTTTGCAATCGTCGCGCATCGCCGCACTGCTTGAACCGGCAGCAGGAGCGACTTCACACCGTTTTTTTATTGGCCTAACCTTCCTGACCCGACATAGGCCATCGTTCACCCGCGTGGAGCGTTCGCGTTACAATAATGAAGCAATGATCGCCGTCTTCACGAAAAACCGATCGAACCCCGCCTACGCCGCCGCGCGTCTGGGTGCGGATCGCGTGGCCGCGCGCATGGGCGCACGCACCACGCATTACGTGCCTGAGCAACCGGATCACGTCGGCGAGCAACAGGCGCTGGTCGAGCAGGCCATCGCTGCGCGCCCGGACGCGTGTTTGTTCGTCGCGGTCGATGCCGAAGCGATGATTCCGTATGTGCAACGATTCAACGCGGCAGGTATTCCCGTGTTTTCGTTCATCAACCGCTTGCAGGGCGGCAAGTGGGTGAGCTTCACTGGCTCGGATGATCGGGCGCTGGCGGTGCGCGTCGCGAATCACCTGTTTACGCACCTCAACCATCAGGGCCGGGTGCTGGTGCTCGCCGGCACACACGGCTCGATTTCCGGCCGCGACCGGCTGACCGGTTTTGCCGAAGCGTTCGCCGCCGCGCCGAATATCACACGCGTCGCAGATGTAGCGGGAGAATTCCTGCAGGACGTCGCTGAGCGCGAGATGAAGCGCTTCCTGGCGCGCGGCGCCCCCTTTGACGCCGTGCTCGCTGCCAACGACGCGATGGCACTGGGTGTGATCGATGCGATGCAGTCCGCGAAAATGCCGCTGTGCCCGATCGTGGGCGTGAACGCCGTGCCTGCCGCGATTGCGGCCATCAAGGCAGGCACTTTGCTCGCGACTGCCAGTTTCGATGCGATGAAAATGGCGTGCCTCGCTACCGAGGCAGCCGTGCGCCACCTGCGCGGAGAGCGCGTGCCGTGCGAGATTATGTTACCGGTGGAGATCGTGGATCGCGCAAATTGTGCGGCGTGGGATCGTCCGTTTGAAGAACGTGAGTTACCCGACTGGGACGCGGTTTTGGCCGCAATGTAAATTTTGCATTACGAGGGCAGCAATCATGCCCTGCGCGTCCGTTCGGCCTCAGTTCGCTTTAAGACCCAGCTCTTTTACGATGCGTCCCCATTTTTCCACGCCTTCGCGTATCGAGGCCGCCAATTCCGCAGTTGTGCCGCCCGCCGGTTCCGCACCATCAGCGGCCAGGTTTGCTTTTACTTCCGGCATTTGCAAAATGCGATTGATTTCACGATTCAGCTTTTGCAGCACCGCGTCCGGCGTTTTTGCGGGCGCGACCACCGCGAACCAGCCCACCGCCGCATAACCGGGCAATCCCGATTCGGCTACCGTGGGCAAATCAGGCACCAGCCCTGAACGGGTTTCTGAAGACACCGCCAACCCGCGCAGGCGGCCCGCCTTGATCTGCGGCAAGGCAGGCGGGAACGGCGCGAACATCAGTTGCACATGGCTACCGATGATATCGGTGACGGCGGGTACGGCGCCTTTGTACGGCACGTGCGTCATGTCGATACCAGCAGTACGTTTGAACAATTCGCCAAACAAATGATTCCAGGTGCCGCTGCCGGAGGAAGCGTAATTCAATTTACCCGTATTCGCCTTGCTGTACGCGACGAGTTCTTTCACCGTTTTGAACGGTAAATTCATGTTGGCTACCAGCACCCCCGGCGGTTTTGACAGCAACACCACGGGCGCCAGGTCACGCAGCGGCTCGTAACCCAGCTTCGGGTAAAGACTGTTCGCCACCAGTACGCTGCCAAAGGTGCCGACGGCAATGGTATAGCCGTCGGCTGGTGCACGCGCGGCCAACTCCACGCCAAGCGTTCCGCCTGCGCCCGGCCGATTGTCGATAATGACCTGCTGACCCCAAGCCTCTGAAAGCTTGATACCGATCTGCCGGCCCAATAAATCGGTAGTGCCGCCGGGGGTAAAAGGAACGATGAAGCGGATGGGTTTGCTCGGGTAGGTTTGGCCCACTGCGGGCGCGGCCATGGAAATCAGCACCGGCAAGGCGAGAATTAGGCGGCACAGGTTTGTCGTCATAGCACCATTCTCTGCCACCTTCAAAGCGATGCCAAGTAGCACGCCGCCTCAGGAAACCGGGTAACCGGGATTTGTCAGCGGCGGAACAATGGAAACTGGCCGTGCCTGGGGCTTAACCAGCAGCATATGAACGTCGCCGATAACGCGCTCCATGAAGCCCGCCTCGCAATAACAAAGGTAAAACTCCCACATGCGGATAAAAGGCGCGGGATAACCCAGCGCGCGAACCTTTTCGATGTTGAAATGTAAATTCTCGCGCCATTGCCTGAGCGTGGTTGCGTAGTGCGGGCCGATATCTTCCAGGTGAAACAGGCGCATGTCGGATACGCGTGTCACGGCGTCGCTGATGGCCGTGACCGAAGGAATACAACTCCCCGGAAAAATGTAGCGCTGGATAAAGTCCACGGATTTTTTTGCAGCCTCGTACCGCTGATCCGCAATGGTGATGGCCTGTAGCAGCATCATGCCTTCCGGCTTAAGCAATTCGCTGCATTTGCGGAAATAGGCGCCGTAGTACTGGTGTCCGACCGCTTCGATCATTTCGATGGACACCAGTTTGTCGTACTGGCCGGTGAGGTCACGGTAGTCCGTCATTTGCAGATCGATGCTGTCCGTCAGGCCGGCCGCGGCGACACGCGTACGCGCCAGCGCATGCTGGCTGGGCGATATCGTGGTGGTCGTCACATGACAGCCATAATGTCGCGCGGCATGAATTGCGAATCCTCCCCATCCGGTACCAATTTCCATGACGCGATCGCCCGGCTTCAATTCGAGTTTACGGCAGATGCGGTCGAGTTTTGCGATGGAGGCTTCTTCCAGCGTCATGGCCGGACGCTCGAAAATCGCGCTGGAATACATCATCGTAGGATCGAGGAATAGTTGAAAAAATTCGTTCCCCAGATCGTAATGCGCATGAATGTTGCGGCGGCTGCCGTTCCGGGTATTACGCGACGTCCAGTGCAATATCTTCTGTAGCGGCGCAACAAGCCGCGCCAGCCCGGTTTCCATGCCATCCAGGACCTCGCGATTTTGCAGCAGCACCCGCATCAACACTGTCAGATCATCAACACTCCAATAGCCCTGCATGTAGGCTTCGCCCGCGCCGATAGATCCGCCAAACGCAATTTCGCTGTAGAAGCGCGGATCATGCACGCGTAGCGTAGCGCCGAACGGACAGCGATCCGTGCGCTTTCCAAAGTGCTCGATGCGCGAGCCGTCGCAAAGGGCAAGCGCGCCGTGGGTAATGCCGGAAAGGCGGCGGCGAACAGCGAATTCAGCGATGCCATCCAGAAAATGCGGTTTGGGTGTGCCGGGTTTGAAAAGCGCGCGATCCAGGGTCGTTGTTTTCATGGTTGCTTCATGACAGAGGTGCTGCGATTGGATGTCGGGTTTAATCGGTTTGGCGGGAGTGTTTTCATCCTGGCCGGATGCGTATGGACCGGCACGCGTTTAATCCACAACCGGAGTGCTTGCCAATGAATCGCGGCAACTACCTGTAATGTCATTAAGGGAAACCGGATCAACATTGCAGCGAGCGTGGTGCTGCTAACCGGCGCTCTTTCCAGTTGCATCGTCGCGTCAAAGATTTTTGCTTCGCCGGTATCCGTCGTATCCGCGGTGCCGCGCGACGACTTTTGCAATGCCATATGCACATTTAAGTGATCGCCCGGCGTGGAGAATCCCCATTCATATTCGAGGTCCATCGGCATAAACGGCGACACATGAAACACTTTTTCGCTGCGGTAGCGTTGATAACGCGCGGCGACCGCGTGTGTTGAATGGTCAAGCACATAGCAATGGCGCTCACCCCATGGGGTGTTGTTGACCTCCGCGACGACGCAGTCGACCGTTTCGCCGTCCGCCCTGAAACAATAGTAAAAACTGACCGGGTTGAAGCAGTGCCCAAAATAGCGTAAATGCGTGAGCAGTCGAATCGGGCCTTGTGGCCGATGCCCGGTTTCGCGCGCCACCAGGTCGCGCACCGCATGATCCAGTGGCACACCCGGATCGCCCAAGTGGTCAGCGCGATCAAAGCGCGCCAGCGCCGCGCGGCGCGTTGACCAAAACCAGTGTCCGCGGAAAATCTCGTCAAGCTCCGCAAGGTCGATATAGACCAGAAACAGCGGGTAGCGAAAGGCGTGCGGGTGCGGCGCAAAGCGCCGGTGCCTAAGCCACCCGTGATAAAGGGCGCTGTGCATGATGGGCCTGTGCAAAGTGTTCTACCGCGTTGAGCGCGCTTACCACGCCATCTTCATGAAAACCATAGCGCCAGTAAGCGCCGCAGAAGTAGGTGCGATTTACGCCATTCACTTCGTGCTGGCGTTGTTGCGCCGCCACCCCGGCGGGGGTATAGAGCGGATGATCGTACGTCAGTTGCTTGATGATTTTGTTCGGCGCGATTTGTGCCGTTCGATTCAGCGTCACGCAGAAGGTGTGGCGGGATTTCAGATTTTGCAGAATATTCATGTTGTACGTGAGCGTAGCCGGCTGCGCACTCGCGGAGCCTTCTGCGCTGACCACGTGATAGTTCCACGCTGCCCACGCACGGCGGGCGCGGGGCAGTAACGATGTATCCGTATGCAGCACGATGTCGTTTTTCTGATACGGAATCGCACCGAGCACTTCGCGCTCTGTTGCAGAGGCATCGGCGAGCAAGCGCAACGCCTGGTCGGAATGACACGCCATGAATAGGTGGTCATAGCGCTCCGGCGCGGCACCGCGAACCTTGACCATCACGCCGTCGGGCATGCGGCGCACCGTCTCGACGGGCGTGTTCAGGCGTATGCGGCGCCGAAAAGGCGCCGTGAGTTTTTCGACATAACGCGCAGAGCCGCCACGAATTGAGCGCCACTGCGGACGCGCATCCACCGAAAGCATGCCGTGGTTATGCAGGAAACGCACAAAATATCGCGCCGGGAATGACAGCATGCGCGCCGGATCCGTTGACCAGATTGCCGCGCCCATGGGAATCAGGTAATCGTCGATAAACTCACGGGAATAACGCCGATCCGAGAGATAGTCGCCGAGCCGGATTTCCATCGCCGATTCAAGCAGCGCCGGCGCCTCGCGGTTAAACCGCAAAATGTCGCGGATCATGCGATGAAACGACGGCCTCAACAGATTGCGCCGTTGCGCAAACAGGCCGTTCAGCGATGTGCCGTTGTACTCCCGTCCGCTACGCTCATTGCGCACGCTGAAACTCATCGCCGACGGTTGCGATGCAACGCCCAGTTCGTCCAGCAAAGCGATAAAGTTGGGATATGTCCAATCGTTAAAAACAATGAAACCGGTGTCTATTTCGTGATGCTCGCCGGCAATGTCGACGGCATGCGTGTGCGTATGGCCGCCAACGTGGCTAGCACTCTCGAACACCGTGATGTCGTGCTCGCGATAAAGGTGATGCGCCACCACGTTTCCCGCAATGCCGCTGCCAACGATGGCGATCTTCATAGCGGGCATGCCTTGGTTCGCCGCGCATCCCGCATCGTGGCGGGCACTTCCCGCAAATCCCAGATGATGCCCAGCGCCGCCAGCGCCCGCAGGCCGTAATAGGTCAGATCGATTTCCCACCAATAAAATCCCTGGCGAGCGGCACCTGGAAAATGATGGTGATTGTTGTGCCAGCCTTCGCCAAACGTGAGCAAGGCAAGCCAGACGTTGTTACGTGAATCGTCACTGGTCGCATAGCGCCGGCTGCCATAGCGATGGGCTAGCGAATTAATGGTGAAGGTGGCGTGATACAGCACAACGGTGGACAGGCAAAAGCCCCAAACCACTAGTTGCCATCCATTGGTGTGTAACGCGGGCGCCCATACCGCCAGCACCTCGCCCACGCCGTACAAGGAGAGGCCGTAGGCGATCGGGACCAAACCGTCATAGCGGTCGAGAAAGCGCAATTCGGGATATTGAGACAGCGAATCCACCAGTTCGCGCCGCGTGGCAAAATTCTCACGCGCCATGAACCAACCCATATGGCTCCAGAAAAACCCATGCTGGTGGGCGGAATGCGCATCTTCGGGCTGGTCAGAATGCGTGTGATGATGACGATGCTGCGAGGCCCACCACAGCGCCCCGCGCTGCACGCCGGTCGCGCCTAGCAAGGCAAAAATAAACTGTGCAGTGCGCGTGGTGCGAAAGGCGCAATGCGAAAAATAGCGATGATAGAAGCCGGTGATGGCAAACATGCGCACGGCGTACAGCATCACGGCCGCCGCCACCGCGGTCATGCTCACACCCACCCAAAGCACGCCGAGGCAACCCAGGTGCAGCGCGACAAACGGCAGCAGCCGCGGCCAGTCGATGCCCTTGGTGTGCGTGTCTCCACCGGCAAGGACCGCGCGCTCGTTGTCGAACCAGCTCAGCATGCTGGCCCAGCGGCCGGGCTTGCGCGCGGTGGTAGGGGTGGTACGAGTGATAGAGGTCATGGCCATCGCTGCGGTACCTTTTGCACCCGGCTCATGTCATAACCCTGCCCCTGAACGATCTTGAGCAGCCGCTGATAATCGGCTTCGGGAAGGGACGGCGTGCGCGCCATGATCCATACGTAATCGCGTTTTTCGCGGCTGATGATGGTCTGGCTGTAGCCGTCACTGAGATAGGTGATGCGGTAATCTGCCTTGATCGGCCACATGAACTGCATGCCCCATAGCGCATTCGATCCGTCGTTGTGCACGAACCCGCGTGGCGTATAGCGCTTGGGCTTGCCGTCAAACGCGCCGTCGCGAAACGTGAACGTCGTGGCAATGGTGCCGTCGGCATCGAGCCGGTACGATTCCATTGCGTTGTGCGCACCTTTTTCGATGAAGGTGGGAATGTTGGCAATCACATACCAGTCGCCCATGAAGCGCTGCAGATCGACCTTGGGCACCGTCGGCATAGGCACCGGCGGTGCGCTCTGGCACGCGGCGAGCGGCAACAGCATTGTTGGCAGCACAAACGCAAGTATTTGTTTTATAAGCATTTTATTTAAGCTGGTAACGTAACGTGCGGCCGCCGTCGAGGGTCGATTGCAACGCCAGCCAGCGCTGTCCGGCGCCGTACCACACATCGATCGGATTTTTGGGGCCCGAGATGCGATAGCGTTTGGCCTGGACCGGCGCGCCGCGCACGATGATTTGTTCGTCGCCCAGCGCGGCAATCGTCACCGCTTCGTATTGCCCGGTTTGCGAATTGAGCAGCCGCGTCTGGCGCAGAATGTCCGGGTTCCAGTAGGCAAAACTCATCACGCAGCCCTCCACTGACTCGCTGCCGCGCGGCGAAACGATATTGACCTGCTCGCCGCGCCGTTCGGCATTCACCACACTGGGTTTGCCGTTGTCGTCGGTGCGCGCTGCGAGGCTCACCAGACAATTGCCACGCCAGCGTTCGCTGGCATCGTGTACATAGCGATAAGCGTTGATGAACAGGAGCTTCACGTTAAACCGCGCGTCGGTGGTGAGTTGCTGTTCTGCGCCGTTGTCGTTCAGCGCGAAATGATGATGGCCGATGGCCGTATCATCCAGATACACCTGAAACGCCCATGTCTGTACGTTGGCGCTGGCCGCAGCGCTGAAGGCGCACAACAGAATCCCCGGCGCCAGCGCGCCGCGACGAAGGAAGTTGTTCATACTTTTGGCCTGCCGGGGAAAAAAGCGTTGGTGCGCACGATGTAATCGCGGTAGGCCGGGCGGCGTTCGGCGATGTCTTTTTCGAGCAGCGTCACGCCCGACACTTTCACCAATAGCACTGACATCAGCAGCGGCGAAACCAGTGCCCACCAGCCGCCGGCCGACAGCGCCATCAGGTAAAAACCCCACCACACGCAACATTCGCCGAAGTAATTCGGATGCCGCGTGTAACGCCACAAGCCGCCGACCATCACGCGGCCGCGGTTTTCGGGCTTGGCTTTGAAGGTCGCGAGTTGCGCGTCGCCCAGCGTTTCAAACGCCATGCCAAACAACGTCACTGCAACGCCCAACGTGTCCAGCCAGCCCCATGCGCGCATGCCCGCCATCGCCGCCAGCAGCGACAGCGACACCAGCCACGCCAGCACCGCCTGCAGCCCGAACACCAAGTACAGACTTTTCCATTCAAAGTGCGGCTGGTTGCGCGCGCGGATATCCTGATAGCGCCGGTCTTCGCCCTCGCCGTGGTTGCGCCAAGTGATGTAGCCCGCAAGGCGTAACGCCCACAGCGCCGTCAGCGCCAGCACGATGCCGGTTCTGTCACCCGCTTGCGGCAGCACCAGCGCATACACTGCCGCTGCCAGCAGAATCATCAGCGACCATACGCTGTCGACGATGCTGACATCGCGCTTGGCAAGACTCACCAGCCAGGTGCAGAAAGCCAGCGCGGTCAGGGCCGCCAGCGCACACAGGGCCGCCGCCAGTAGCGGGCGGCTTGTGATGAAGGCGGTCATGATGCGCGCCGGGCATCCGCGCCAAAACCGTCGTAACGTTGCGACAACAGCATCAACGCCGGCATTATCATCGACCAGCCCAGCGACAACGCGGCGATGGCGCGAAGCGAATGCACAAACTCGACAGCGCCGAGCCGCACCGCCGCCCAGTACGAGAGCGGTCCGCACAACGCGCCCAGCAGGGCGGCAAGCCACCGCCGTTCCTTGAGCCAGCGCATGGAGACATTAAGCGAGGTGGCGAACAATGCCCACAGCGCAACAATCCAGTACGGCGCCGCGCCGGAGAGCAGCGTGCCGGACGGATAGGCGATCCATCCCAGCGTCACCAGCAGGCTGTCCCACACGGCGCCGATCAATACCACGAGCGCAACTAACCGGATTTCATCCGCCGGCCGCGCCGCGCACCGAATGTGCCACGCCACGATGCATCCCGCCAGCGCCGTGCCGGCCCAGGGATGGCCCTGCGCGGCACCGAGCACGCACGCGAACCAGCCGAGCTGAAACAGCACCGCGTTGGCAAGCATGCTTTTTCTGCTCAACGTGTTCATGCACGCGGTTCGAACAAGTAGTGGCTGACCCACCACTGCTGGCCGTGATCGTAGCCGAACAGTTCGGCGCACGACATGAAGAATATGCGCCAGCGCGTCCACCACATATCCGCCTGATCGGCGTCGTAGGTTTTTGCAAGTACCGGTTCGATCAGCGCGCGGTGGGCATCCATGTTGGCAAGCCAGGCGTTGGCCGTGCGCTGATAATGCGTGCCGTCCCAGCGCCATGCGCGAACCACGCGTAAGTCGTCCTGCAGGCGCAGCGCCAGATCGTCCGACGGCATCATTCCACCAGAAAAAAAGTAACGGCTCATCCAGTCGCTTTCAGCTCGCGCCACAAAGGCGTACGGCGTGGAGCGATGCACGAACACATGCATGAAAAAACGACCATCGGGCTTGAGCCAGCCGCGCACGCGGCGAAACGCTTCCTGCCAGTTGCGCAAATGTTCGAACATCTCGACTGAGACAATGCGGTCATAGCGCCCGGGTGCTACGAAAGTATTCATGTCGCAGGTGATCACCCGCACATTGTTCAGCGCACGCCGGGCAAGCTCGCTCTCGATGTAAGCGCGCTGCGAACCGGAATTGGAAATCGCGGTAATGCGGCTTGCCGGATAGTGCTGTGCCATCCACAGGGTAAGCGAGCCCCAGCCGCAGCCGAGTTCGAGTATGTCCTGCCCATCACGGATGCCCGCGTGATCGCAGGTCGCCTCCAGCGCGGCTTTTTCGGCGTCGGCCAGGGTCGACACGCCTTCCGGCCACCAACACGAGCTGTATTTGCGATGCGGCCCCAGCACCTGCGCGAAGAATTCGGCAGGCACTTCGTAGTGCTGCTCGTTGGCTTTCTCGGGCAGCAGCGCCACGGGCGACGTACGCAGATCCGCAGCAAATGCTTGCGCGATCTCGGCTGCCTTGCTGCTATCGTCGGCGTGAATTTCCGCAAGACGCTCACGCAACAGGCGGCGGATGCCTGCGCGGGTCATGCTGTCGGGCGTCAGCCCTTTTTCCACCCAGCTGATGGCGAGATTGGTAGCGGCGTTCATTAGCGGTCAGGTATTGAGAGTTAAGAGTGAGTGCCGCTTAGCGCCGAGGGGCACGAGCGGCGGAGTTCAGTGAACGGCATCGTGGCTTTGCCGCCACGTGAGCAACGCTCCGGGAATGTCCTGCAGGGACGAAATAGCCGTCACATCCGGCATGCCGTCGCATACTTTTTGCGACAAGCCGCCGCCGACCCACAATGCGATGCGGCTATCCAGCTGTCCGCGCAGTCCTGTCACCGCCGCGCGCGCGTCCTTGGCGGGCATTGCGAGGCTGCATGACAACGCCACCAGGTTTGCGTGGTGAGCGCGGGCGGCAAGCGCGATGTCGGGTACCGGCGTCTGCGTGCCCAGCGAGATGCACTGCACGCCTTCAACAGTCAGACAGGCTTCCGCCATCAGCAGGCCCAGCTGATGCTGCTCGCCGGGCAGGGTGGTCAGCAATACACGCGGTTCGTTTTCGCTGTGCGCCACGGCGGTAATGGCTTGCCGCAGCGTGTGCTGAATCTGTTCGGCGTACAGGTGTTCCTCAAATATCGCAATGCTTCCGTTCGTCCACGCATTGCCTACGTTTTCATTGAGCGGCGTTACAACGTCCCGCACAAAACGCTGCAGACCCAGACGCATCAACTCCCGCGAGAACAGGTGCCGCAAGCCGGCAGCATCGTGCGCCTTGATGATGCGCATGGCATCGTCAACCGCCAGAACGCCCGGTTCCGTGGGCACCGCGCTGCCAGACAATTCTTGAATGCGTGCCTTGAGTGCATCCAGTGGTTCGGTGACGATGGCCCCGGGGCGGACGCCGCGATCGACCAAGCGCCGCAGCAGCCTTAACCGTTCCACGTGTTCGGCGGAATAGAGGCGCTCGCCTTTGTCGTCGCGGACAGGGTTCGGAAAGCCATAGCGCCGCTCCCACATCCGCAGCGTGTCCTTGGGCAACCCCGTGTCGCGCTCAACCACCCCAATACTGATTCCAAGGGCTGTCAAACTATATGTCCTAGACAATATTGTTCATAAATGCTAATATATCGATA
>JBEBHE010000182.1:0-9370 GCA_040081205.1 Burkholderiales bacterium
GGGGTTAGTGCATCCCGATAAAGTAAAACGCAATGATCGCGCCAAGGCGGGCGACGTGCTGATTCTCGGCAAGGGGCTGGGCGTGGGTATCATGAGCGCTGCGCTGAAGAAAGGTGAATTGCGCGAAAAAGCGTACGAGCAAATGATCGAGGCTTGCACCAAACTCAACAAGCCGGGACAAGAACTGGCCGATATGCCGGGTGTGCACGCGTTGACCGACGTGACCGGCTTCGGATTACTCGGCCATTTGCTGGAAATCTGCCGCGGCTCAAAATTGCAGGCCACATTGAACTTTGCAAAGACCCCGATTCTGTCGGCGGCGAAATTTCTCGCGGAGCAGGGATTTGTCACCGGCGCATCGGATCGTAACTGGGCGAGCTATGGCAGTCATGTCACGTTGCCGGCAGGCGCGCCCGATTGGCATCGACGAATGCTTACCGATCCACAAACCAGCGGTGGCTTGCTGGTGGCTTGTGATGCAGCGACTGCACCGAAAGTGCTGGAAATATTTTCACAGCAGGGCTTCAAGGACGCGTGCGAAATTGGCGAAATGCGTTCCGGGCCGGCGAGTATAGTTGTTTCATAAGTATTTGTTATTTAAAGGTATTTCTGAATATCACGCGCATAAGCATAACGATATGCCGCCCTTGTTAACACGCGTTGCCGCAGGGTTCACGGTAGTGACGCTGCTGCTGTTCGCGTCGGTCACCGTGCAGGCGCAAATCAAACCAGGGGAATACGTGTCGGGCGGTGGCTTTGGCGTTTTGCGTATTACGCCGGACAAGGGAGGTGCCATGCGTTTTCTCCTTAATGTGCGCGGCGCCAATTTTCATATCTGTGAACTGTCAGGCGTTATCCAAAAGGGCGAATCGCGCATGGAGGACAGCGCCGACGATAAGTTGCCTTGTATCGTGACCTTCAAGCCCGAGAAAAACGGTGTCGATGTCGGCTCAAAGCATGAGCGCACCTGTTCAACGTACTGCGGCGCCCGCGCGCATTTTGAAGCATCGTACTCACTGCCGCCTGAAGGCTGCGCACCGACACTGGTGCGCCGGACACGTAATCAATTTAAGGCGGCGTATGATAAAAAATTGTTTGCCGAAGCACGTGCATTGCTTGCCCCCGTTTCCGGCAAATGTTCAGGCTGGCTCACGGAACTCGATAATGCCTGGATCGATAACGATCTTGCACTGACGCAATATCGCAACGGCGATAGCATTGCCTGCCGAAACACGTTAAAGCCGTGGCTTGAACTGGCGCAGACGCCGGATGAAACGATCAATGGTGACTATCCGCCATCGGACGCGGCCGAAATGTTGCGCATCGCACAGGCAACGCGCGCGAACATGAAAATCTGTGGTGCCCCTGTAGCGATTGGCGGCAAGGGAAGCAAGGGGCGAAGGTAGCCTTTGCCGGGCGTCATGGCATTTGGTGGAAGTGTGAATTACTGCACAGAACGAAACGGCGTATTTGACCTAGTATTCGCGGATTCAAAGCGGTACAACAGTGACTTTTAAAAATTCGAATCATCATTTGCGACGCTCCCTGCGCATGCCCGTATCGCATCGCGGCGAGATCCATGACGGGAAAGACGTTTACACCTGTCTGATTCAGGATATGAGCCGCCGCGGTTTGCTGATTGCTTGCGGCAAGAAATTCGCTGTCGGTCAAATCCTGGATCTGGTGTGTCCCCTGACGCAGGAGATCAAGCTCGAATGCAAAGTTGAAGTCCGAAACGCCGAGGATGACTTCATTGGCGTCAAAATTCTCGAGGTTAGTCCTCAGACGGGCGCAGCCTATCAGCGATATGTGTTGGGCTACTACGGGAATAAACCGCCTTCAGGGGACTGAGAGGGCCGGTTACCAAGCGCCGCCGCCGTCGCTGACTGGGGGGCTACGGCTGCCGCACCTTTCCTGACGCGACGGGCGAGGGTATCAGCGGCGCCAGCGTTTTCCATACGGTTTCCAGCATGACCGGCTGCGCGCGCACTGCCGGATGTATCCCGTCCGCCTGGAACCAATCACGATTGTCGCCAAAGCCTTCCAGCAGGAACGGCACCAGCGGCAGTTTGTGGCGTTTGGCAAGTTCAAGATAAACCGCATGGAACTTGTCGGCGTAAGCGTTGCCGTAGTTGGGCGGCAGACGCATACCGATCAATACCACTTGAGATTTTGACTTTCGGCACGCATCTATGATGGCTTCAAGATTGTTGCGCAAGGCATCAACGTTTTGTCCGCGCAGCCCATCGTTGGCGCCGAGCGCGAGCAGCACGATGGCGGGTTTGTGCTTCGCGAGTGCCGCGTCAATGCGCTTAAGGCCGCCGATGGTGGTTTCACCGGAGATGCTGGCGTTAGCTACCGTATAATCAACGCGTTGCTGTTTCACGCGCTCGGCGAGCAGGCTGACCCAGGCTTTGTCCTGGGGCAGACCGTAGCCGGCGGACAGGCTGTCACCATAAACGAGGAGCGTGCGCGCCATGACCGGCGACGCACACAGCGCGCTTAGTACACCTAGCACACCTAGCACGAACACCGGCGCCAAAGCCCATAACATTACAAGTCGACGCAACATGCCTCCCACGTTCACTATCCCTGCGACTAACGTCGCGATTGAAGTTGCTTTGCTCGGAAAAGAGGTTACCACCGGCAATACTGCATTGACCATTTTGCGCGGCGTGAGTTTCACGATCACGGCGGGCGAGGCAGTAGCAGTGGTGGGCGTTTCCGGCTCCGGCAAATCGACGCTGCTGGCGCTGATGGCAGGACTGGACACGCCCAGCACGGGTGGCGTTCGCATCGCCGGGCAGGATTTATTCGCGCTGAATGAAGATGGCCGAGCGGCGTTGCGCGGGAGCACCATGGGTTTTGTGTTTCAGTCGTTTCAGCTGTTGGCGTCGATGACCGCGCTGGAAAATGTCATGGTGCCGCTGGAATTGGCCGGCACGCCAGGAGGCACCGAGAAAGCAACCGCGCTGCTGCAACGCGTAGGGCTGGGCGAGCGGCTCCATCATTACCCCAAGCAACTATCAGGAGGCGAACAACAGCGCGTCGCGATTGCGCGTGCATTTGTCACGTCCCCCTCGATATTGCTGGCGGACGAGCCGACGGGCAATCTCGATGCGGCTACCGGGGCGCAGATCATTGATCTCATGTTTGAACTGAATCGTGAACGCCAGACGACACTGGTGCTGGTTACCCATGATGAATCGCTGTCGGCACAGTGTGGACGCGTTATCCGGCTGGCAGGCGGTGCGCTTCAGCCATGAGGCTTTTGCCTGAAATGCGCATGGCGTTGCGCTTGTTGATTCGTGATTTTCGCGCGGGTGAACTGATGCTGATCGGCATCGCAGTGGTGATCGCAGTAGCGGGCGTGACTACCGTGGGTTTTTTCACCGACCGCGTGCAACTGGCGTTGAACCGGCAAGCGAATCAGTTGTTGGGCGCCGATCTCGTGGTGTCGCATGATCGCGCGTTGCCGACTGGCATGGTGCAGGAAGCGCAGCGCCGTCAACTGGCGGTAACACAAATGCTGCGCTTTCCCAGCATGGCGGTGCGCGGGGACAAAAATGTGCTGGCGGATATCAAAGTCGTCTCGGCAGGTTATCCGCTGCGCGGTGAAGTGCGTATCGCCGACAAACTGTATGGCGAGGATCGCCGTGCGTCAACGATCCCGGCACCGGGTAGCGTATGGGTGGACGAGCGCATTTTGTCGCAACTCAATGTTTCCGTGGGAGAAAAAATAGTTATTGGAAACAAGGATTTAGAAATATCTGCCGTGATGACGCAGGAGCCGGATGCGGCGATCGGCTTCATCAACGCGGGGCCGCGCGTGATGGTGAATGAAGCGGACCTCGCTGCGACTGGCTTGGTGCAAACCGGCAGCCGTATCCGATATCGATTGCAGATTGCAGGCAACGCGGAGGCCATCGATGCGTATCGCGACTGGGTTGCTGCGACGTTGCAGCCGGGCCAGCGTATTGAAGGGATACGCGACGCGCGTCCTGAAATCCGTTCGGCGCTGGAGCGCGCGGAAAAATTCCTCAATATTGCGGCGCTGGTGAGCGTGCTGCTCGCCGCAATGGCGATTGCGCTGGCGGCAAGGCGGTTTTTGCAGCGGCATCTGGATGCTTGCGCCATGATGCGTTGTCTTGGCGCGAGCCAGGGGCAATTGATGCGGATGTATCTTATGCATTTCGCCGTGCTGGGATTGGCGGCGAGTGTCATTGGCTGTGCCATAGGTGCACTGGCGCAGCAGGCGCTCGCGCATTGGCTGGGCACGGTGGTGGCGGTGGATTTGCCGCAGCCGAGTGCATTGCCGTTGATGCAGGGCCTGGTCATCGGCCTCGCGCTGCTATTGGGTTTTGCGTTGCCGCCGATCATCGCGCTGGGACGGGTGCCGACCATGCGTGTGCTGCGCCGTGATCTGGGCACACCGGATGGACGCGGTGTCGCGGGCTATCTGCTTGGTTACGCGATTATCGCCGGTATGATTTTCTGGAAAGCCAGTGATTTTCGTCTGGGCATGTTTGTAGTGCTCGGTTTCACCGGCGCAATGCTGGCTGCGGGTGCGTTGGCGTGGCTGCTGCTGAAAGCCGTCTCGGGGCTCCGCAACGGCGGCATCAGTTGGCGCTTCGGCATTGCCAATCTGCGCCGGCATCCGCTGGGCACCATCGTGCAGGTTATCGCGCTCGGGTTGGGTTTAATGGCCTTGTTGACCCTGACGCTCATTCGCAACGACTTGCTGAGTGCCTGGCAAACCAGCTTGCCGCCGGATGCACCCAACCGCTTTTTGGTGAACATCCAGGACGATCAGGTCGCGCCGCTCAAAGCGTTTTTTGCGGAACGCCAACGGGTGCCGCCGTTGCTGCACCCGATGATACGCGGACGACTGGTACAGATTAACGGGCGCGGTGTCAGTGCCGCTGATTTCGCCGACGAGCGCGCCAAGCGGCAGATCGAACGTGAATTTAATCTGTCGTGGGCGGCAAGCTTGCCGAAAGACAATCGAATCGTGGCCGGGCAGTGGTGGCCGCCATCGGGCATACCACGCGAACAGTATTCGATGGAAGACGGCATCGCGCAACGCCTGGGCGTGAAACTCGGCGACAGACTGACCTTCGACATCGCCGGCACGCCAGTGAGCGCCACGGTCACCAGCCTGCGCAAAGTGGATTGGGACAGCTTTAACGTCAACTTCTTTATGATCGCGCCGCAGGGTTTGCTCGAAAAACAGCCGGTCAGTTACGTCACCAGTTTCCATTTGCCATCAGGCAAGAGTGGCAACAATGAACTGCTGAACGCGCTGATAAAACAGTTTCCCAATCTGCTGGTCATCGACGTGGCGCAGGTAATGGCGCAAGTCCAGAAAATGATCACGCAGGTGTCGAAGGCCATTCAATTTGTGTTCTTGTTCACGCTGCTGGCGGGGCTGGTGGTGTTTTACGCGGCTATTGCCAGCACGCAGGATGACCGCATGCAGCAGGCTGCGATTATGCGCACGCTGGGCGCCAGCCGCGCGCAATTGACGCGGGCACATCTGGCGGAGTTCGCGGTGATCGGCGCGCTGGCCGGGCTGATTGCGGCGGCGGGGGCGAGCAGCCTGGGGTATGTGCTCGCGGTGAAGGTGCTGAACGTCAGCTACAACTTCAGTCCTCTGGCATGGTTGGCCGGTGTGGCCTGTGGCGGCGTTGGCATTGCGATAGCCGGCTATCTGGGCACGCGGCGCGTGCTGGCGACGCCGCCGATGCGGGTGTTGCGCGAGCTGGCGTAAACAGCGCGTTATACTCTTGGCATGATAGACATCATTCTCGTTGTGCTGGCTTTGATCGCGCTGGTTGCGCTGGTGCTGGTGTATCTGCGCCTGCAGACGCAGACACGCGCGCTGGAAACCCTCTCGGCGCAACTCGATAGCGGCCTGGAAGCCAAGCATCGGGCGATGCTGGTTGACCTGCATGGCGGCTTGACGCAGCAGGGCGACCGCGTCGGCGGGCAGGTTACAGAATCCAGCGAACGGCTGCGTGGATCCGTCGGCGCTGAACTCAAGCAGACGCGCGATACGCTGCATGCCCTGCAACTGACGCTGACGCAAAATTTTGCGGCACAGCGCGAAGCAATGACCGAAAAACTCGCCGAAACCACCCGTACGCTTAATGCCAAAATCGATGAACGGCTCGATCAGATTTCAGGAAAGGTCAGCGAGCGCCTTGACGAAGGATTCAAAAAAACCAACGAGACGTTCGTCAACGTGATGACGCGGTTGGCCACCATCGACGAGGCGCAGAAAAAAATCGATAGCCTGACCGGCAGCGTCATCAGTCTGCAGGAACTGTTGGGTGACAAGCGCGCGCGCGGTGCATTCGGCGAGGTACAGCTCGAAGCGTTGGTGCTCAATGTGTTGCCGACCAGCGCCTTTGAAATGCAATGCACGCTCTCTAACGGCACGCGTGCGGATTGTGTGCTGAGGCTGCCTGCGCCCACCGGCATGGTGGCGGTGGATTCCAAGTTTCCGCTGGAAAATTATCATCGCATGTTCGACCCCGAGACTAACGAGGTCGATTACACACTGGCGCAAAAACTGTTCAAGGCCGACGTGAAACGCCATGTCGATGCCATTAGCAACAAGTACATTATCGCGGGCGAAACGTCGGACGGCGCGGTAATGTTCATCCCGGCGGAAGCGGTATTCGCGGAAATCCACGCGCATCACGCCGAAGTGGTCGAGTACGCCAATGCAAAACACATATGGATCGTATCGCCGACCACGTTGATGGCAGTGCTTAACACCGCGCGCGCGGTGCTGAAAGATGTGGAAACACGCAACCAGATACACGTGATTAAAGACGAACTGGTGAAATTAAGCCTCGACTTTGCACGCTTCGATGATCGCATGCGCAAGCTCGCCGATCACGTGCGCCAGGCGCACGAAGACGCGCAACAGGTGCAGATCAGCAGCAAGAAAATCTCGCAGCGCTTCGCGCAGATCGAAGGTGTTGAGCTTGAGGAAGCACCCGCGCCTTTGCTCAAGGTGGTTGATGGGCGCGAAGACGGCAATCGCGGCGCCTGATCCAGTCGCTCCAGCGATTTTATTGTAAGCATCTGTTTATGCTCAGTTTTTTTAAGCGACGCCGGCGCGAACGCGTGCTACGCGAAGCGCAGATCGACGACGGTGCGTGGAACCGTGAATTGGAGAGCTACAGCTTTACGCGAGCACTAAACACTGGCGAGCGTGCGCGGCTGAAAGAACTCGTTATTCTGTTTCTCGCCGAAAAGCCGATCAACGGCGCAGGCAATCTCACCATCGACAACGGCGCACGGCTTGCGATTGCGATCCAGGCATGCATGCTGATTCTGAATCTCGATCTGGATTGGTACAAGGCCTGGACCGAAGTGATTATTTATCCCGGCGAGTTCGTTGCGCGTCATGAGGAAGTGGACGAGGCGGGTGTGGTGCATGTGAGTGACGAGCCGATGAGCGGCGAGTCGTGGGAATTTGGCACGGTGGTGTTGTCTTGGGCAGATGTGCAGCAAGCCGGACAAGGCGACGCGTACAACGTGGTGATTCACGAGTTCGCGCATCAGATCGACATGCTGAACGGCGATGCCAACGGATTTCCGCCGCTGCACAAAGACATGAACCGCGAGCAATGGGCGAAAGCGTTTAGTGCCGCCTACGAGCATTTTTGCAAGCGCGTCGATAACGGAGCAGAAACGGTGATCGACGAATATGCGGCGGAGAACCCTGCCGAGTTTTTTGCGGTGATCAGCGAGGCTTTTTTTGAAACGCCGCTGGTGGTGCTTGGCGAGTATCCGGATGTTTACGCCCAACTGGCTCTTTTTTACCGGCAGGATACGGCGGCGCGTGTTCGCGCAGGCATCAGAGCGCCAGATGCAGCGTAAACTATCGCCCTCAAAACACTGAATCATCAAACAGGGAAGCCAAAATGAGCAAAGCCAAGGGAGTCCGCGAAGTTGCCTACGTCGATGTGCGCCAGGCCGGTGGCCACAGTCATTCGCACACGCACGATCAGTTCGGGCAGCAGGCGTGGTTTGATTGCGCTGGCGGCGGGCAGGTAGTGGTGCAGGGCAACGTCGCCTACGTCGGCAATATGCGCAACCCAGCGGGCACGCTGGTGATTGATGTGTCCGACCCCAAGCATCCCAAGCAGATTGGCGAAATCAACATGCCCGCCGGTACGCATTCGCACAAGGTGCGCGTGTCGGGCGACATTATGATTACTAACCGCGAAGTACTGGGCGCGCATGCGCTGAAAGGCGAAACACCGCCGGATGGTTATACCGGCGGTCTTTCGATCTGGGATATTTCCAATCCGGCCAAACACAAGCTCATCACGAACTGGGACGCCACCGACAAGAGCGCTGCGAACTACGCACGCGGCGTGCATCGCTTCGATTTCGATGGGCGCTACGCTTATATTTCGCCGACGATGGATGGTTACATCGGCAACATCGTTGTCATACTCGATCTGAAAAATCCGGCCAAGCCGGAAGAAGTCGGCCGCTGGCATATGCCGGGGCAATGGGCGGCGGGCGGCGAAAAGCCGACGTGGAAAGGCTCGCACCACAAATGCCATCACCCGCTGCGCCAGGGGAATCGTCTCTACACGAGTTATTGGTACGGCGGCTTTGTGATCCTCGATATCGAAGATATGTCCAAACCCAAACTGGTGTCACACGTGGACTGGAGTCCGCCGTTCCCGTGGCCCACGCACACCTGTCTGAAAATGCCGTTCAAAATTGGTGGCCGCGACATCATGGTGGTGTCGGATGAAGACGTAGGCCGCCTCGAAGGCTGCGACACGCCGTATCCAGCAGCGTTCCTATGGGTGGTGGATATCAGCGACGAAAAAAATCCAGTGCCGATTTCATCTTTTCAACTGGAAGATATGCCCGACGAGCCGCAGCCGGTGATGACGGGTTGTCATCAGCCTTGTGAAATCGTGACGGGCACTGAAATACCGGTAGCGTGGTTCGCGCATGGGCTGCGCATCATCGATGTGGCCAAACCGCATGCGCCGAAAGAAGTGGCTTACTTCATGCCGGATGTGCCGCCGGGTTGCCCACGCGTGCAGAGTAATGATGTGACGGTGGATGATCGCGGGTTGATTTATCTTTTGGATCGGGTGCGGGGGCTGCATATATTGGAGCGGGTATAAGCACCGCTTTTCAATAGGGGCTCACGGTCGAGCAAAGGCGCCGTATACCTTGTAGGAATAATCGCGTTTGGCCTCGGCTATTCGTGGTTAAAGCAAATGTTTATCCCGCCAATATTTTTGCTGGTTGGTTTAGTTTATCTGGTGGCATTGAGATTTTTAGCCGAGAAAATTGGAATGAAATAACGACTTTTATAAAT
>JBEBHE010000183.1:0-9328 GCA_040081205.1 Burkholderiales bacterium
TTCACCAATGCCGATCTGCGTGGTGCGAAGATGGACGGGGCTAATACGGTGGGGGCGGTTTTTACGAATGCGCGGCTGAAGTAACTCTCGAAGCAGCCGGGGATGCGAGAGGCGGCGTGAGTCGTGAGCGGCATTTCGGAAAATGCGACCGCGGAAGTTCAAGGGGGATCGGGCTAAGCACTACTTCTTATTCAATCGAACTTGACCCTTTTGATTTTCGAAGCTGATCGCTGAGATTGTTGTCAGTCTCCTTAAAATAACAAACTGGAATATGATTGACGGTGATAAGGGCTCGGCAACTAGGGAGTTAGACATGTCATTACAAGTTTACCCGCGCGATCGGGTGTTTCAAAATGATCCGACTGCCAAGTCATTGCTTGACTATTTGACCGCTAACGCGACGGAACTGGAATTAGGTGATGCGATCCTTTTCTGCAATTTCCCGCTTTTTCGGGAAGAGGAATTCCTACTCGTTGCTCAGGTCGTCTTGGTCAGCCCTCTACATGGGGTTATCCTGATTTCAACCGCCGACATGTCGCCGCAATTAAGTGCAAGTGCAGAGGACATTAGAAATCAGCTGGAGGGTACCTTCAGCCAAGTTTTTGCAAGATTGGTCAAATACCCTCGCCTACGAAAAGGTCGAGCCGCACTTGCATGTAACCTTGACGCGGTGCTCTGGATTCCAGAGTTACCAGAGAATCCAATAGCACAAGATGAATCGATGATTTTCGGAAGACAAGCTCTTCGGGATCGAATCCAGAATTCCAAACAAGCCGAGCCTCTCGCGTCGGACGTATTCGATGAATTGGTATCAGTGCTAGACGGATCAAAAGCCCTTATTCGGCCTCCGGAAAGAAAAACAAAGGACTTTGGCCCATCATCAAAGGTTGTTCAGATACTCGCTTTAGAGGAGGAAATCCGGAGATTCGATCGGGAACAACGCGTTGCGTACATGACTGAAGTTAACGGTACGCAGCGTATACGTGGCATAGCGGGTTCAGGAAAAACTGTGGTGCTTGCGATGAAAGCTGCATTAACTGCGATTAAGAATCCCGAAGCAAATATAGCATTTACGTACTATACAAAAAGTTTACATCAGCACGTGAAACAATTAATTACGAGATTTTATCGTCTCCATGAAGATCGAGACCCTGATTGGAATCGCATAAAAGTGTTTCATGCGTGGGGTGGCGGAATCGTTGAAGGACTCTATTCTTATTCTGCCAAAGCCTTTGGAACCACTCCTCTCACGTTTGGACAAGCGCAATCGTATAACCCTCGACAACCGTTTTCCTTCGCTTGCAATCAACTCATCGAGAATGCCAATATAAAGCCAATATTTGATTTTATTTTTGCAGACGAAGCACAAGACTACCCGCCGGAATTTCTTAGGCTTTGCTTGAAGCTGGCCGAAGAAGAGAAGCTGGTAATTGCCTACGATATCCTGCAAACGATTTTCGACGTCGAAACTCCCACGGCGGGATCCTTATTTGGGACTGACGATGCAGGTGAGCCCGCTATAACTTTTGACGAGGATGTAATCCTCCATAAGTGCTATCGAAACCCTCGTGAAATTTTGATTTGCGCTCATGCTCTGGGCTTTGGGATTTACGGGCCGAATATTGTCCAGATGCTCGAGTCAAGTGATCATTGGGAGGACCTCGGTTACAAGGTAATGAAGGGGCCATTGACCAGCGGAAGCAAAGTCGAAATATTTAGGCCAGAAGAAAATTCACCGTCCTCTATTTCATCAAATAATAAGATAAATGACCTGCTCAAGATCGAAGTATTCGATGAGCCAGCTTCTGAAATTGAGTTTGTCGCTACGGAGATTAAGAAAGATATCGAAAACGACGGTGTCTTCCCTGAGGACATTTTGATCGTTTGTGCGGATGATAGAAATGCCCGTGCGTATTTTAAAAGATTGGGTTTTAAACTAGACGAAATGGGGATTGGTACCCACAACCTTCAAGAAGACAATTACGGATTGAGAGATTTTCAAAGCAAAGGCAAAGTAACTCTTTCTACGGTCTACAAAGCAAAGGGGAATGAGGCTTACATTGTGTACATCCATCCTATGGCGCATATTCATATTGGTCTCGAAAACAACATTCGAATTGCGGTAAAGCGAGAAATGAGTCCTCGGTCTTTTTTTCTGTTTGTTATGCGGCAAATGTATCCGGAAAGTTGGGCCAGATTACTTGAGAGCAATATTGCAAGACGACTTCCTCACTATGTTCGCGGCTCGCTACCAGTAATTAAGGCGCCTTTTTTTGAGGAGAGAGACAATTCCCAGGTTCTATTTGAATAAGGCTCGAAAAAGTACAAGGGATCGCCTGAATAAAAGTGGACTGGCTCGAGTATTCCTTAGCACCTAATCCAAGGTTTCATTTTTTCGCAGCTGCGGATAAAGCCCCACATATCCCGCCTTCGCACGTTGCTCGGCATGAGCTTTCGCGCGCTCGGGACTCATCGGGATAAAACCGTGACCATGAATGATTTTGGACATGAAGGTCATGCGCGCGGTGACCGCGACCGCGCTGGACCAAAAGCTGGGGACAGGTCTTGCATTCCAGCATAATGTCACATGCTTGATGATTTGCTGCGGCACGCAAAGCGTCATTGGGCAGACACCTCTAGCAAAAGTTAGCGTGCTTACTCTGCCACTACCGGCCATAGGCGCTGCCCCACCATGGGCGAACCGGGTGCGTGCGTGAGTTGCGGGCGCACCCGGCCCATCCAGGTATCGGGCTTGTGCGCGTCGGCTTCGTGCGGCGCGAAGTGGTGCTCGCGTTCCGCCATTGAGACAAATTCGTGCAGGATCGCGTGTTTTTGCGCACCCACACTCACCAGCATTTTGCGCGCGCCGATGCAGCCGGGCAGCCCCGCCAGCAAGGGAAACCGTTCCTGCGCATACCAGCCGCCCAGGTCGTCATCCACTGCGCTGTTCGCGGTGTTGTAGCAGCCGAACTGCACGACTGCGCCCGCGGTGAGCCCAGGGCCTCTTTGTGCCACCTGCGGTCCGTCTACCCGCGCTTCCTCGGCGAGAATGCAGCTTTGCGCATGCTGGCGCATGCCGATCATGCGCCGGGTTTGCGCGCTTTGTCGTTGCGCCAGTTGTGCGGGGCTCGGATTCAGGAAGATGGCAGTGGTAGTCGCAGCAAACAACGCAAGGTAAGCGTGTTTGTCGCGGCGCTCCAGTGCGTAATGCGCAGCCCACGCGTAACCGGGCCGTGCCAGTTTTTCCGGGATATGCACATCATGAAACCACGCCAGATACTCCGCGCGCATCGCATCGGAAATTTCATACCAGATTGCCCACAGACCACGATCCATGACGTCACTCCAAGGCTGTATTATCGGCTGCACCCTGCCGCATATCAAACGCGGCATTGGGTCACACGGCATGGGTGGAGTAGAGTGCTTAGTCTGGCGTCATCTTTTTGCGAGTTGCGGACAAAGCGCCACATAGCCCGCCTTCGCACGTTGCTCGGCATGCGCTTTTGCTCGCTCCGGACTCATCGGCACAAAGCCGTGGCCGTGTATGATTTTGGACATGAAGATCATGCGCGCCGTCACCGCAACCGCGCTGTGGTAGGCCGCCTCGTCCCATCCGGCGGCGAACACCGCATCAGCGTCGCCCTGCGACACGTCGGTGGGCGTTAGCGCGAGCTTTTTCACCAGCGCCAGCAACGGTTTCAGCTTGGCGCTGACCGGCGCGCTATCCACATCCGCTACCAGCTTTTCGACCACGCCCGGTGCAATGCCGCGTGCGACGGCGCAGGCGGTGTGCGCCACATAAGCAAACCGGCAGTTGATAAGCCCGGCCACGAAGGCTTGAATCATCTCGCGCTCGCCCGGCGTCAGCGGCGACGGCCCGTTAATCAGCGCCTGCCCCATCTCGGCCCAGTGGCGGTAAATCTCGGGGTAGGCCTGAAACACGTCGCCCGGCCCGGCGTTTTCTTTGTGCGATTTCAGGAACGGCATGTGAGATTCCGAATTTGCATCTAAAAGAGGCAGGCACTGCCTACGCCAGCGCTTTCAATCCTTTACGTTCAACAATATTCAATAACTTCAGTGCCGGCCCGCTCGGCTTCTTGTCGCCGATTTCCCATTTCTGCACCGTCGATACACTGGTGTTGAGATAGGCGGCAAATACGGATTGGCTGGTTTTTGCTTTCAGCCGCAGGCGCTTGATGTCCGCAGCGCCATACGGCTTCAGCGCCGGCAGGCGTGACGCATCGAATTCGCGCAGTGTTTCCGCGTCCACCAGCCCCAGGTCGTGAAGGCCGCGTGCGGTGTCGTACATTTCTTCGCGCAATCTTTTATTTGCCATGTTTGATCTCCAGTAGTTCTCCGGCTGCCAGCGCCTTGCGCACGTCACTTTCACTCAGATTTAAAAACGTTGCCGCAAGCCGCTTGATCAATTTCAGTTCATCGTCGTCTATGTTGTCGCGCTCGTTTTTCGCGAAGCCGAACATAAACACCCATCGTTCGCCA
The DNA here is from genome assembly GCA_040081205.1 of Burkholderiales bacterium. Classification (GTDB taxonomy): domain Bacteria; phylum Pseudomonadota; class Gammaproteobacteria; order Burkholderiales; family SG8-41; genus UBA5216. Next base: position 4,501 of record JBEBHE010000183.1, read on the forward strand.
AAGTTAGAAGCCACCAGCACGCGATAGCCGCCGCTCTTGCCCTGGCCCGCTCGCGCAATTCGCTTCTTGACCAATCCGCCGCCCAGCCGGGCATCGACCAGCCCGTTCTGCATTTCAAGCAGCGCGTCACGTAAATCGCGATCGGCAAGTCCTTCTCGTTTTATCCATCGCGCGAAGGTTCGGGTTTTATACGCGTGCATGAGCAATTCTTACTTCGTGGTAAATCATATCACTTAGTGGTATAGTATGTAAGCTGCGCCGCTTGCCGACAAGTGCACGAGGTGCATGCCAATGCCGGCGGGTACACTATCAAAAATTATATCGTAAGTACTTGTTTTTATTTATTTTTTATTCCTGCCCGTAGTGCGCATACTGACCGATGTCACACGATGCCATGCGCGGCGAACAGCGATTTCGCCGGCGCTGACGCCAGATAATGCAGAAAGGATTGCGCACCCGCTGCATTCGGCGCTGCAACCATCGGTACCGCGGCGTAAGTCGTCCAGTGCTGCACGTCCTCCGGCAGCGGGGCGGCAAGCTTGAGCCCCTGGTCACGAAACATCAGGATTTCGATAATGGCACCGAACGCAATTTCGTTTCCCTTGCCATTCATCAGGTGCTCCATCATCGTGGGGCCGTTGTGGAAGCGCTTGGTTTTTTGCTGAATGCGGTCAAGCAACCCCAGCTTCTTCAAGAGCGTTTCGACGTAAAGACCACTCGACGCGCGGTTGAACACCACCGATTCGGCATTCAGCACGGCCTGTTTCAGCGCGTCCACGCTCGAAACGTCGGGCACGTTGACATCGTTGCGCGCGAACACGGCAATGCCCACACGGCCGACCGGCACGCGCTGCGCGCCCGCCACTTTCTGCTGCTGCGAGAATTCATCCACCGCAGGGTCGGACGCAATCACGATATCGAAAACGTCGCCGTTGGCGAGGTGCTGGCGTATGGCCGGCGTGGTGGCCCAGGTAATGTGCGCCTGATCCTTGCCCTGTACGTTATACGCGTCGACTGCTGCAACGAGTCCGGGTTCGATGGAGCCTGCGCTCAGCAAACGGATGTTGTTGTTGGCCGAGCTCAAGGCGCCCTGACATGCTTGACCACTTGCCGCGGCCCGACTTCGGCGCCATAGACATTGCCGCGCGCATCGACGGCGATGCCTTCTGCCGCGCTGGTGCCTCTGAGTTCCTGCGGATCGGGGATGCGATGCGTCACCTTGCCATCATTCAGCGTGCCGATGCGTATGCCGCGCAGCCAGCCGGGGTTGCGCGTGGGATTATTTGATTCCGAATCGGCGACATAAATCAGGTTGTTGCGTATCACCACGCCGCTGGGGCGGCCAAAGTGCCGCCACTCCGCGATGAAGCCGCCGTCCTGATCGACGATCTGCACGCGGTTGTTGCCGCGATCGGCGACGAACAGCCGCCCCTTGGCGTCGATGGCGATATCGTGCGGCGTGCTGAATTCACCCGGCCCGCTGCCGTACTTGCCGAAAGATTTGATGAACTTGCCGTCTTTGGTGAACTTCGAAATGCGCGCCACGGTATCGGGCGGCGCACCGGCGTTTTGCCCCTGATGGCCCTCGGTGATGAAGATGTCGCCATTGGGCGCTACGACGATGCTGGTGGGCTCGTTCAAGGCGTCGGGCGGGTTGCCAGCGACGCCGGCTTTGCCGAGGGTGAGCAACACCTTGCCTTCCGGGCTGAACTTGACCACCACGTGTCCCTTGCCTGCGGCTTTGGGATTTTTCTTGAGCTCAGCTGCGTTGGGGGTGCGCAGATCGGCCACCCAGATGTTGCCGTCGTTATCGACATAAATCTTGTGCGGAAAAATGAACATGTCTTCGCCGAAGCTGCGTTGCAGGTTGCCCGCCGCGTCAAACTTGAGCACCGGCGGCACCGACGAATACGCGCAACTGTCATAGCGGAAAGGCGATTCACCCGCAGGCGCATCCGGGTTCGCACCGCAACGATCCGCCACCCACAGCGACGTGCCATCGCGGTCTATCGCCACGCCACTGAGCGCGCCCCATCGTCTGCCTTCCGGCAATTTGCCCCACGGCACAATGGTCTGATACGGATTGGGCAAATCGGTGGGCGGCGCGCTGCCTTGATTTGCGGCGTCCGCGCCGCACAGCAAAGCGGCAGCGGTGGTCAGTAACAGCGCATGTCGTAGGTCGAGCCGGCGTTTCATGGTTTCCTCCGATGAAGGTGCAATCATTTCCCCAGGTGCCGGTCAAAAAACCGCGCAATCTCTTCGAACGTTTCTTTCGCTTCCGGCGCGGTGTAGTCGCGGTACCAGCCGCCGTGCGCCTGTCCTTCATGCACATGCAGATCGGCGATCACACCGGCCCGGCGCAGATTGCGATGCACGCGCACGGTGTTGCTCAATAACAAGTCGCGTGTGCCGGTGTTAAGTATGGTCGGCGGAAAGCCCGCCATGTCGCCATACACCGGCGAGAGCAGCGGGTCCTTGAGATCGCGGCCGTTGGCATACATCGCCGCGCGCACGTCGCAGCTCGCGCCATAGGCGATCAGCACGTTATCGACCAGCGCATTGGTCTGGAAAGAATCGCCCGCGCCGGTGAGGTCCGACATTGGCGTGCCGGGTGCGATGGCCCCCGGCAACGGCAGCTTGTCCATCTTGGCTTTCAGCACCATGGAAAGGGTCAGTCCGCCTCCGGCCGATGAGCCGATGATGGCCATGTTTTTGGCGGGCGCCATTTTTTGCGCGGCTTTCCAAATGGTCATCGCGTCGTCGAGCGCAGCGGGATACGGGTGATCAGGCGGCATGCGGTAATCGACCGACAGCACTTTGAAGCCGCCGAACCCGGCCATCATGGTGGCCTCGCTGGTGCCGGATTCGCCGGGGCCGCTGACGTAGCATCCGCCGTGTACATGGATCAGCAGGCGGTTGCGGTTTTGCGGCGGTATCACGGCAGGCATGAGCATGAACGCTTTAACGCCGTCGATGGTCATCGGCTCGATGGTGACTTTGAGCGCATTGCGCAGCGCGGGCAGGTTTTTTTCCACGTTTGCTGCGGCTTTGGCGACAAAGCCTTTCCATTCGTCAGGCGTTTGCGGCCACACCTTCCAGTTGGGGTTGATGGGCGTGCCGATGATTTTTTGCATTTGCGGGCTGACGGTGGTGGGCACCGGCAGCGTGCGCGCCGGCACGTCGCGACCGGGCAGTGTGCCTGGCGTACCTTGGGAGCCGGCGATGGGAACGGCCATTATGGTCAGGCTCGCAAGACTGAGGACGTAACGAATGCAGCGAGACAGCGATGTGAAGGGCTTGTTCATCTAAATCTTTCCTTTAGTTGGAAATGACGCGGGATCAAGCGGGCGACGTAAACAGTAGTGTGGAACATGAACGGATCATATTTCTAAACGAGCTACAGCGGCTGGCGCTATGTTCCGCCTAGTCAGTCGAGCTGCAGGCCGATTTGCTTGATGATTTTTTGCCAGCGCGCGGTATCGCCTGTCAAAAATTCACTGAACTGTTCCGGTGTGTGCGGCGAAAATTCACCGCCCAGATTGTTTACCAGCCAGGTGTTCATTTGCGGTTCGCTGATGAAGCGCCCGATTTCCGCATTGAGCTTGTTGACGATGGGCGCTGGGGTGCCGGCCGTCGCGAACAGCCCTGTCCACAGGTTTGCCTCGACGTTGATGCCCGACTCCAACAGGGTCGGCACATCGGGTATGGCGGGCGAACGCTTTGCGCTGGTGACTGCCAGCGCGCGCAGTTTTCCCTGCTTCACGAACGGTTGTGGATCCAGAATATTCAGAATGGAAAAGCCGACCTCGCCCGAGGCAAGCGCCACCAGCGCGGGCGCCGAGCCTTTGTAGGCCACCGCGAGCGTCTTGATGCCGGCTGCCGCGTTGAACATTTCCGTGGCCAGGTGCGCGGCGCTGCCTGTGCCCACGGTGCCATAGGTCACTTCATTAGGGCGCCGGCGGGCGAGCGCAACCAGTTCCTTGATGTTGCTGACCGGCAGCGTTGCGGCGGAGGTTATGTATAAGCCGCTGATGGCGCATCGGAGGATAGGCGCGAACGCGCGTGCGGCATCGTAACTCAGCTTGCGATACAGAAATCCCGCCGTGTAACTGCTGCTCGAATGCATGATCAGCGTGTGGCCGTCCGGCGCGCTTTTCGCCACGAATGCGCCGGCGATGGTGCCAGTAGCGCCGGGGCGATTTTCCACGATGTAGTTCTGCCCGTGCGATTCAGTGAGCTTTTGCGCGACAAGGCGGGCGAGCACGTCGGTAGATCCCCCCGCGGGGAACGGCACAACGATCCGTACCACTTTGGCGGGATAGTCCTGGGCCACGGCAGTCAGCGCCAGCGGCGCCGTCAAGGCCAGCAGCGTGCTGCAATTCAAAAACGGCTTGCTGATTTTCAATTTCATGATCGGTTCCTCCAGGGGACAGGAAATTTAAACCGCCATTTTAAGATCAGGGATTACTAAGTATCACAGCCGCCCTATCGGCCTATGACAGTGCCTTGCAAAGCCCTTCTCGCTCGTGACGCAAGCGGCGGTATCGCAAGAGCGGGCTCGCAGTTTCTTGGCCACATGCTGATCCTATACCATTCATGTTCGCTGCTCGACAATCAGTGTAAATATTTGTTTTATTGATATTTTAATTTCGCCTATGCGGCACAGCGATGGAACCAGGCGCCCTTATGGCGCAAAAACGAAAGGCTTGATCCCATCATGGATTCCCTGCCTTACCCTTCGCTTCGAGCTCAGTCCGCTCGCGCGCCAGAGGCTTTGATGACTTTTGCGTATTTGGCGTGCTCAGCCTTGATGAACGCGGCGAACGCC
>JBEBHE010000184.1:0-9298 GCA_040081205.1 Burkholderiales bacterium
CCGGCCCCATCAGGTAAGTCAGCACATCAACATAGTGAATGCCGATTTGCAGCATCACGCCGCCGGGCATGCCCGCCGCCTGATAGCGCCACGAATTCAGATCGATTTTGCCGAGCCGGTCACGGCTGATGTTGCTTTCGGCGTTGACCAGCTTGCCGAATATGCCCGCATCGATCTGCTGCTTGATCCAGCGAAATTGGCCTTCGCGGCGCCGCTGATAACCCATGCCGAGCACCACGCCGGCTTTGCGGCACGCTTCGGTCAATGCACGGCCATCGGCGACGGTGTTGGCGATGGGCTTGTCGAGAAACACGTGCTTGCCGGCCTGTGCTGCGGCGATGGTGGTTTCCTTGTGAACGCTGTTCGGCGTGGTGTTGATGATGGCATCGACATTTTTGTCGGCGAGGATGGATTCGTACGACGGCGCGGCAACGCAGGAATATTTTTTGGCGAACGCGTTGCGCTTTTCTTCCGAGCGTGTGTAGCACGACACGATGTTGATCTTGTCCGACTTTTTTATTGCATCGGCCAGCACGTCTGACCACCAGCCCATGCCGAGGCAGGCGACGTTAATGGGTTTGAAGCTCATTCGAGAGTTTTCCGTAAGTATTTGTTTTTATTATATTATTTTGTAAGCTATTTAGCGTCGATCTGAAAGCCTGCGCCGATGGCTTCAACGGCAGCGCGCGCTACGCGATCATCAAATTCCCAATTGCCGCCGGAGACGCCAATGCCGCCGATACATTCGCCATCCACGATGATCGGATAGCCGCCTTCCATCGCGGTCCAGCGTTCCGGGCCGGCGGCGAGGGCGAGGCCAATCGCATGCGTGGTGTCGAGCGTTTGCGCCTGCGCGCCTTTGGCGGCGGTGGGGCGCTTGTTCGATGCGGCACACACCGCTTTGGTCGTGGAGGAGTGCACCGTATGGAAGCGTCCGCCATCCATGCGTTCCATTGCGATCAGGTTGCCGCCCGCATCGGATATGGCCACCGCAATCGGAATGTTTTCTTTTTCGGCGATGCCCATTGCAGTGGACATCATTTTGCGGGCGCCGGCGAGCGTGAGGCGTTTGGCGTTGGCTACGTACATGAACTCCTCCTTTTGTTTTTGATATTTATCGCACTAATTAAGGGACACGGTATTTTTGCGGAAATGCAGAGTTAGTCGTCGTCACGAGGGAGCCATACTCGCATCAATCCTGCAAACACCGCTATTAAGCCAATTGGGCAAGCTATCAACATTGCCGTCTTGACGATGGGCCAACTAGTGAAGAAGTAGAGAGTGCCGAGCGCAAGAGCAGTTACAAAGGCAACGGTCGCTACATTCAAGATCGCGCGGTCGATGCCTTTAATGTTGTCGCCAATTGCCATGCAGATGAAGTCTAACGCAGGATAAACGGATTCGGCACTTCAGTTGCAGTGGAAATCCACACGCTCTTGGTCTGCAGATATTCGTAAATCATTGCCTGCCCGCTTTCGCGGCCGAGGCCGGAACGCTTGTAGCCGCCGAACGGCGACATGTAACTCACCGCGCGGTAGGTGTTGATCCACACCGTGCCGGCTTGAAGCTTTTCGGACATCAGGAACGCCCGGCGCATATTCTGTGTCCACACGCCGGCGGCAAGGCCGTATACCACGTCGTTACCGATGGCGATGGCTTCTTCTTCGTCCTTGAATGGAATCACCGACAGCACCGGGCCGAACACTTCTTCCTGCGCGATGCGCATGCTGTTTTTGACGCCGCCGAAAATCGTCGGCTCGACAAACCAGCCGTTGCCGCATTCGGGGCGCGTGGCTTTGGCGCCTCCTAACAACGTTTGCGCGCCTTCACCCTTGGCGATATCGAGGTATTTAAGAATTTTTTCAAACTGCGGCTTGTTGGTGACGGGGCCGACTTGCGTATCCATGCTCATCGGATCGCCCATGCGCGCGGTCTTGGCAAAGGCAACAAGTTTTTCGACGAACTGATCGTGGATGTTTTGCTGCACCAGCAGCCGCGAACCGGCGATGCAGGTTTGCCCGGTGGCGGCGAAAATACCGGAAATCACGCCTTTTACCGCGTTATCCAGATGCGCGTCGTCGAACACGATGTTGGGCGATTTGCCGCCCAGTTCCATGCTGACTTTCTTGAGGCCGCGTGCGGCGGCTTCGTAGATTTTTGTTCCGGTGGCGTCCGAGCCAGTGAACGCGACCTTGGCAACCAGCGGATGCTCCACCAGCGGCGTGCCGACTTCCGCGCCGAAGCCCGTTACGACATTCACCACGCCCGGTGGAAAGCCGGCCTGCTCTATCAGCTTCATGAACTCCAGCGCCGATGCCGAGGTAAATTCCGACGGCTTAATGACGACGGTGTTGCCAGCGGCCAGCGCCGGTGCGAGTTTCCATGCAATCAGCAGTAGCGGCGAATTCCACGGAATAATCATCGCTATCACGCCCAGCGGTTCGTGGCGCGTGAAGTTGAAGGTGTCGGGCTTGTCGATCGGAATCACCGCACCTTCGATCTTGTCGGCCAGGCCGCCGAAGTAGTAATACCACTGCGCCATGTACGCTGTCTGCGCGCTCATTTCGGCGTAGAGCTTGCCGTTGTCCTTGACTTCGATCTCGGCGAGGAATTTGGATTTCTCGGTGATCAGATCACCGAGTTTGCGCAGCAGTGCGCCGCGCTTTGACGCATTCATATTGGGCCATTCGCCGGTGGTGAACGCCTTGCGTGCCGCCTGCACCGCGCGATCAGCGTCGGCAGCGTTGCCGCGTGGAATCAGCGCCCACGGTTTGCCGAGGAAGGGGTTGTCGCTTTCGAAATGCGCACCAGATTCGGCATCGACCCACTCGCCGCCGATAAACATTTTATAGGTAGCCAGTGTGTTGGATGCGCTCGACGGTGTGTCCATAAGTATTTGTTTTTAAATATAAATTAGTCAAACGCTCTTGCGCCCAGCAGTGCCTCGCGAAAGCGGTTCTTGATATGCGTACCATCGCGCAGGCGTATCGACAGCGGATAGCGGTTGGCATTGACCTTCAGATCCATGAACACCGGCCCCGGCGTTTTGTAGAGCTTGGGTATCCAGGATTTCAAGCCTTGTTCAGTGGATACCGTGCCGGTGGTGGCAAATCCCGCAGCCTTGGCGACACCCGCCAAATCCACACCACGAGCGGTATGCGTGGGTTGCATGCCGGTTTCGCTATACAGTTCATTGTCGATAACGACAATGGCGAGGTTACGGATTTTCTCCGCGCCGATAGTCGCGAGCGAACCCAGTCCCATCAGCATTTCGCCGTCGCCGGTGATGACGAGCACGCGGCGCTTCGGTTGTGCGAGCGCAAGGCCCACGCCGATCATCGCGGCGCCGCCCATGCCGCCCCACAGGTAATAGTTATTCGGATGATCCAGGGTGCCCGCGTCGTAGCAGGACGAGCCGAGTCCGGTGACGAGTAGTGCGTCGCCGCGTGGTGCCAGCAACGTCTTGATCACGTCACGCCGGTCCAGTTTGGATTTTATTTTGCTTGCCATGTTATTTGCTCCAGTCCTTGAACCCGACCACGCGCTGACCGATCAGCACCGCGACCGCGCGATTGGTTTGAAACGCCATTTGCGCGCAGGCAAACACGGTTTCACCGACCATCGATTTGTCGGCGACGTGTTCCACCACCACACCGATGTCTTCGAGCACGCGCGCGGTGCTTTGCCCCATCGGCAGTTGCCACGGATTGAATTCGCCCCATTCGCCGCGCATGGTCACCAGCGCCAGCAGCGGAAAGCGGCACTCGCGGATGGTGCCGAGCATATTGATGCAGTTGCCCACGCCGGACGATTGCATCAGCAGCGCGCCACGATCACCGCCCAGCCACGAGCCGGCGAGCATCGCCACGCCTTCTTCTTCGGTGGTAAGTGATATCGCGCGCATGGTTTTGTCGGCGTGACAGCACTTGATGAGTTGCGTGTGGCCGGCGTCGGGTACATACGCGACTTGGCGGATGCCAACTTGTTTGAACACGTTGTAGATGTCCAGCGGCCAGGTTGGCGCTGAAGCGGCTGCTGCTTTCAAGTGTGATCTCCTATTGTTGAGGCAGTGACAAAGCAATAACGTTATTCAATTTTCGCGCCGGACGCTTTGATAACCGCCGCCCATTTCGCCAGGTCGTCTTTGATGATTTTCGCAAACTCCACCGGCGTATTGCCGATCATTGCGGCACCTGTAGGCTCGTAGCGATTGCGAACTTCCGGCAAAAATAATATCCGGCGTGTTTCCTGATACAGCTTGTCCACCACGGCGGATGGGGTTTTTGCCGGTGCCAGCATGCCGTACCATAAATCGGATTCAAAGCCCGCGAGTCCCGGCGTTTCGGCAACGGCCGGCACGTTGGGCAATGAGGGCGAACGTTTTTTGCTGGCCACGCCGATTGCGCGCACTTTGCCGCTTTCGATCAACGGCGTGGCGGGCAGTATGCTGACGAACATAAACTTTACTTCACCGCCGATCAGTGCGATCAAGGCGGGCGCGGCGCCTTTGTACGGAATGTGCGTCATCTCGAGTTTAGCGGTGGACTTGAGTAATTCCCCCGCGAGGTGTGCGCCGCCGCCGTTGCCCGACGAGCCGTAATTGAATTCGCCCGGTTTTGCTTTGATGAGTCCGATAAGGTCGGTCACTGATTTTGCGGGCACGGAGGGGTGCAGCAACAACACAAACGGCAACACCGCCGCTTGCGTAACTGGTGCAAAATCGCGCACCGGGTCATAGCCGAGCTTGCTCATGTGCGGGTTGATCACCAGCGTGGCATTAGTATTGAACAGCAGGGTATAACCGTCGGCGGGCGCTTTGGCGACGATTTCGGTGCCGATGTTGCCGTTGCCGCCGGCGCGATTGTCAACCACCACCGGCTGGCCCCAGGTTTCGGTGAACTTGGCGGCAATGGAGCGCGCCACCAGATCGGTGCCGCCGCCCGGAGCAAAGGGCACGATAATCCGTATCGGCTTAACGGGGTAATTCACTTGTGCCAGCGCCACGTTCGTGAACACAAGGCATGCGCCCATTGCTACCCGGAGACCAGCGTTCCGGACGTGAATGCTCTCGATAAGTTTCATGGTGTGGAAGCGCGTGACGCTGAAAGTGGCTCGGGTACGATGCTGAACTATACCGCAGAAAATGTCGCAACTGATGTTGCCGTGCCGTCTCTGTGCTGGCAGTGTGCACCGTGTGCTGGTAAATTGCACCTCTCATGAAAAAAACAAAACACGACGTCGTTGCGGCTATCGGGGCGATTGCACTGACGGCCGGCACGGGTGCGCTTGCGCAGTCCCCTGCCGCTAACTGGCCGTCGCGCCCGCTGCGCATCATTTCAGGTTTCGCGCCGGGCGGGGCGACCGACATTGCCGCGCGCGCAGCGGCACAGAAGCTGACCGAATCGTTGGGACAGTCGGTGGTGGTTGAGAACCGGCCCGGTGCCGCGGGCAATATTGCAGCCGAGATGGTGGCGCGGGGCGCGCCGGACGGCTATTCGATTTACCTCGCCAACGCAACCATGGCCACACCGTCGCTGTTTGCCAAGGTGCCCTTCGATATCAACCGGGATTTTGCCTTTATATCGATGATCGGCATGGGGCCTTCGGCGCTGGTGCTGCATCCTTCCGTGCCTGCGCGCAGCGTGAAAGAACTGATCGCGCTGGCCAAAATGCATCCGCACAAGCTGAATTATGCGTCGGGCGGCACCGGCAACATCACGCATCTGGCGATGGAATTGCTGATATCGATGACGGCGCTGGATATGGTGCATGTGCCATACAAGGGCGGCGCACCGTCGACCATTGCCACGGTGAGCGGCGAGGCGCAGCTCATGTTCAGTTCCATCGCATCGACTCTCGCGCAGATTCAGCAGGGGCGGTTGCGCGCGATTGCCGTGTCGTCGATGAAACGCAGCGTGACGCTGCCCCAGGTGCCGACGGTGCATGAAGCCGGTGTGCGCGGGTATGACGCCAGTTCGTGGTATGGCCTGGTGATGGCAGCAGCCACGCCGCCGCCGATTGTGTCGCGCTTGAGCGGCGACATGATGAAAGCGCTCACGTCGGCAGACATGAAGGAGCGGCTGGCCAGTCAGGGTATCGAGCCGGTGGCCGGCGGCACGGATGAGTTTCGCAAATATATTTCGGCGGAAATTCCCAAGTGGGCCAAGGTGATACGGGACGCAAAAATTCCGCCGCAGTGAGTGTCAATTATTCTGTACAGGGGGCTTCTCAATGTACGTCAAATCCATACCAGACAACGCTGAATTCGATTTCGTGATTGTCGGCGCCGGTTCCGCCGGTTGCGTGCTGGCGGATCGGCTTTCGGCCAGCGGCAAACATCAGGTGCTGTTGCTCGAAGCGGGCGGACGCGATTCCAGTTTTAATATCAAAGTGCCGCTGTTTGTCGCGCATGTGTTGAACGATGAAAGCCTGATCTGGCCGTACATGACCGAACCGCAAACGCATCTCAACGGCCAGCCGCAACGCTGGACACGCGGCCGTGTCATCGGCGGATGCAGTTCGATCAACGGCAATTTGTTTGTGCGCGGCGATCCGAAGGAATACGACCGCTGGCGCGATATCGGCTGCGACGGCTGGGGCTATTCGGACATGATGCCGTATTTCAAAAAGCTGGAAGATTTTCCGGAGGGTGATCCATCGATACGCGGGCGCGGCGGCCCGATTCACTGTACGCCGTTGACAAAATTCGATCCGTTGTCGGATGCGTTTCTCGATGCCTGCGGCGAAGCGGGATACCGCAAGCTGGATGACTACAACGACGGCAGCTACGAAGGCGCGTTTTACCTGCAATACTCGACGCGTAACGGTTGGCGCAACAGTACGCCGGTGGGTTATTTGAATCCGTCGCTCAAGCGGCCGAATCTGACGGTGTTGCCGAATGCGATTGTGGCGCGCGTGATACTCGAAGGGGACAACAAGCGCGCGACGGGCATTGCGTATCGCCTGAGCAATGCCGGCGAAACCCAATTTACCGTGAAAGCGCGCCGCGAGGTCATTCTCTCCGCAGGGCCGCTCGCGTCGCCGAAACTGCTGGAACTGTCCGGCATCGGCAACAGCGATGTGTTGCAAAAGCACGGCATTGCCGTGCAGCACCATCTGCCGGGTGTAGGCGAGAACCTGCGCGACCATCCGAATACCCGCATTACCTACGAATGCTCACAGCCGATCACCATCAACGACGTGCTGCGCAGCCCGTGGGCAAAACTGAAAGAAGGCCTGCGCTTTGTGTTCAAGCGCGAAGGGTTGCTGACGATATGCTCGGCGACGGCGCAGATGAATCATCGCAGCAGCGACAAGGTCGAACAACCCGACCTCGTGTTGCGACTGCTGCCGCTGTCCGGCAAGGATCGTTATGCGCGCACGCCCGACAAGGGGCTCGATCCGCATCCGGGATTTACCTTCGGCGTCACGGTATTGCAGCCGCACTCACGCGGTACCTGCCATATTCAGTCGAATGATCCGTTGCAACAGGCGGCGATGGATCCAAAATATCTGTCGCACGAAGCCGATGCGCAGTTGTTCCTCGATGGCATCAGAGTCGCGCGCAAGGTGGCGCAGCAATCGGCACTGAAGCAACTGATTGTGCGCGAAACCCGGCCGGGGCCGGAAGTGAATGATGATGCCGGCCTGCTGGATTACATGAAGGGGACGATACAAACCAGTTGGCACATGGTGGGCACGTGCAAAATGGGCGTCGATGCCGATGCGGTAGTTGATCCGCAGTTGCGCGTAAAAGGCATTGCCAATCTGCGCGTGATCGATTCGTCGATTTGTCCGACCATACCGTCGTCGAATACCAATATTCCGTCGATTGCGATTGGTGAGAAGGGTTCGGATATGGTGCTGGCGGCGTCTGCAAACCAATAAACATTGCTGGAGAAGAAATGATGAAATCATTGAAGAAATTGCCGTGGCTGATGCTGATGGGGGCTTCATGTGCTTTCGCGCAGCAATATCCAACGAAACCCGTGCGTGTGATCGTCGGCTTCACTGCCGGCGGGCCATCGGATATCGTCGGGCGCATCGTGGCGCAGCAACTCACCGAGCGCATGGGACGGCAGTTCGTGGTGGAAAACCGTGCGGGGGCAACCGGCATGATAGGCGCGGAGCTTGTGGCCAAAGCGCCGCCGGATGGCCACGCGCTTTATATCGCCAGCCAGACTACGCACGCGGTCGCACCGGCCATGTACAGCAAGCCGCTGTACGATCCGGTGAAGGAGTTCGCAACCGTCACATTGGTGGCGCACAACCCGCTGCTGATGGTGACGCACCCATCGTTTAATGTAAAAACCATCAAAGAGTTGATTGCCTTTGCCAAGGCGCAGCCGGGTGCGGTGAATTTTGCGACGGGCGGCATCGGTTCATCGCCGCATATGTCGATGGAGCTGCTCAAAAGCATGGCGAAGATCGACATGGTGCCCGTGCATTACAAAGGCGACGGCGCCGCAGTGATTGATCTCATCGGCGGGCAGGTGCCGCTGTTTTCGGCGAGCATCGCGGGCCTGCTGCAATACGTGAAATCCGGCAAGCTGCGCGGTGTGGCGGTGACCGGCGCCAAGCGTTCGGCGATTGCGCCGGAATTTCCAACCGTCGCAGAGTCGGGCTTGCCGGGCTTCGAGGTCGTCACCTGGTTCGGCCTGCTGACGACTGCGGGCACGCCTGCGGATGTCATCAACCGGCTGCACGGCGAACTGTCGCAATCGCTCGCGCAGCCTGCGGTGAAAGAACAGATCGGCAAGCTTGGTTTGGAAATCGTCGGCAGTTCGCCGGATCAGTACGCCACGTTCCTGCGCTCGGAGAATGTGAAGTGGGGCAACATGGTGCGGCAGCTTAAACTCAAGGCTGACTAGGCGTTGTAGGGTGCGCATCGCGCACGCGCAGTCGCTGACAACTGGTGCGTACTGCTCACCCTACCAACCTTTAAGGCAGCGCCATTCACGTTTGTGACTGAAATGCTGTTTTTTGCAAAAGGGATTTTTGATGAATCAGAAAATGGGCGTAATCAGCCCCGAAGGTCTGCAACTGAATGCAGCGAAAGGCGTTAGCCGCCACCTCGATACGCTCGAAGGCAAAACCATCGGCGAGGTGTACAACAACCACTTCAAGGGCGAGCAGATGTTTCGCGCCTATCGCCGGTTGTTGAAGGAGAAATTTCCTGGCGTCAAGATTATTCCCTACGACAAGTTCCCGATCAACTATGTTGGTGGCGATCCGGTGTCGCAGAAAAAGACCGCGCAGGAAGCGGCGGCACTAGCCAAGGAATGGGGCTGTGACGCGA
>JBEBHE010000474.1:0-2429 GCA_040081205.1 Burkholderiales bacterium
TTTGCGGGGACATCATGACGATGCCAGGGTTGCCCAAGGTGCCGGCAGCCACCAAGATCGATCTGACCCCCGAAGGCAAAGTGGTGGGCCTGTTCTGATTGTTGGTGTTATGGTAACTATTTGTTTTTAAAATAAAAAATAGATAGCTGTCGCGCGCTGTAAACGGCGGTTGTTCGACACCCACAGGCGCGTGTATAGTGCGCGAGCCTGACGAGGGCGAGGAGAGCCGTGTGCCGCTAGTGCTAAGTGCCATGCGCGTCGTTCGCGGTGTTGATAGTCAAACAGAGAGATAAATAATATGGAAATGTTGAGCGATCCGCTGTTCTGGGCGGCATTAGGCCAGATTACGTTGATCAATATCGTGCTGTCGGGCGACAACGCCGTGGTGATTGCGCTTGCGGCGCGTTCGCTGCCGGCGCATCAGCAGAAGCAAGCGATCATGTGGGGCGCGGGCGCTGCGGTGGTGATGCGGATTATTCTGACCATCATCGCCGTCGAATTGTTGAAGTGGCCTTATCTCAAGATCATTGGTGCAGTGCTATTGTTCTGGATTGCCATCAAGTTGCTGGTGCCCGAGCACGACGACGAAAACGTCGAGAGTTCTGATAACCTGATGAAGGCGATCAAAACCATATTGATCGCTGACTTGGTGATGAGTCTGGACAACGTGATCGGCGTGGCGGCGGCGGCCAAAGGCAACACCACGCTGCTGATTATCGGCCTGGCAATTTCGATTCCGCTGGTGATATTTGGTGCAACCCTCCTGATGAAGGTGATGGAAAGATGGCCGATCATTATCACCATCGGCGCGGGCTTGCTTGGCTGGGTGGCGGGTGAAATGCTGATGACTGATCCGTTTTGGGCGGCATGGATACAGGCCAATCTGCCGTGGGCGCATATAAACATCTTTGGGTGGGAAGTAAGCTGGGCGCAGATTGTCGGTGCGATACTAGTGGTTGTTGTCGGCAAGCATTTGGCGAAGCAGGCCGAAGCGAAGGCCGAGATTGAACACAAGGTGGTCGATCTCGCGGCCGGCGATCAGCAAAACCAATCCAGCAAATAACGGGACAAGGAAAAACATGCTTAAGACACTGATACCCGTGGACGGCTCGGACAACTCGGTTCGGGCGGTTCAGTTCGTGATGAAGCAGGCAGGCAACTCCAAAGAGCCGTTCGAGATTCATTTGCTCAACGTGCAGCACCCGTTCCCCGGCACCATCAAGGGCGTGGGCGATCAGGCAAAACAATACCATCACGACGAGGGCATGAAAGCGCTTGCCGCTGCGCGCAAACTGCTGGACGACGCCAAGGTAAAGCACACCTATCACATCAGCGTCGGCGAGATCGGCGAAGTGACAGCGCATTTCGTCAACGACTTGAAGTGCGATCAAGTCGTGATGGGCACGCGCGGCATGAGCTCCGTCGCCAATATGGTGTTGGGCTCGGCAGCAACCAAAGTACTGCACCTGGTCCATGTGCCGGTGCTGCTTGTAAAGTAGTAGCCGCCGTTTCACGGATTTCTCCGCGCAGCGAGGTAAATGCTGCGCTGCGGGCTTATCGCGACTTATCGTGCGCGGTGTTCGCTATAGACTATTCTTCAGTCAGCGCAGCCGGTGCTATGCGGTTATATTGCAAGTGTTTGTTTTTGAAGGTTAAATTTTTATTTAACCTATAGCGGTGCGAGCGCTAAACTTGATGGTGGTCAATGTTTTTTGTGCCGCGATTGCGGATGATGTGAAACCAAGTATAAGAAGCTGCGTTATAAGCAGGCATATTAAAAATCTGTTTTGATAGGAGGAGTGCCATGAAATTTTGTTTCCCACGCACGTGCAGACTGGTCTTTGCGGGTTTCGTTTTCGGTGCGTTTGCTCCGTCGGTGATGGCAGCCGCATGGGAGCCGACCAAGCCGGTTGAGTTTGTCATCCCGGCGGGTACCGGTGGCGGTGCCGACCAGATGGCGCGCCTGATTCAGGGCATCGTCGCCAAACACAATCTGATGAAGCAATCGCTAATTCCGGTAAATAAATCGGGCGGTGCAGGCGCCGAAGGTTTCCTCGCGGTGAAGGAAGCGAAAGGCGATCCGCACAAGATCATTATCACGCTGTCGAACCTGTTCACCACGCCGCTCGCCACCGGCGTGCCGTTCAACTGGAAAGACATGACGCCGGTGTCGATGATGGCGCTGGACCAGTTTGTGCTGTGGGTGAACGCCGAGTCGCCGCATAAAACCGCGAAGGAATTCATCGCGGCGGCGAAAACAGCCGCGGCGGATGCGCCGAAGCGCTTCAAAATGGGCGGCACGGGCTCCAAGCAGGAAGATCAAATCATCACCGTAGGCCTGGAAAAAGCCACCGGCACCAAGTTCACCTATCTGCCGTTCAAAGGCGGCGGCGACGTCGCGGTGCAACTGGTCGGCAAGCATGTCGACT
>JBEBHE010000185.1:0-9251 GCA_040081205.1 Burkholderiales bacterium
GGAATCGCGTTCCACTGTCAGCGCGACGGTCTTCTTGACGCCGATGCGAAACAGCAAATTGAGCGCCAGCGCAATGATGGTCGCGAAAGCGAGGGAGGATGCCACCAGCGGCGCCAGCGCGCCCGGCGCGCCTGCCGCGATCGCCGGAAAAATATCGACCGCTGAGCCGGCGACGATGGCAAGCCCGATGGTGAGCGTGCGACGGATATCGAGCAGCCGTGATGTCATTACCTGCAAGCCGTTAATGATGATGAAGCATGCGGCGAACAGCAGACCCGCCGCCATTACTGAACGCGGCATGATAGCCAGCAGCGCTGCGATCTTGGGCATGATGCCCAGTATGATGAAGATCGCCCCCACCGCATAAGCGACATGGCGGCTGGCAATGCCGGTGGCGGCGGCAACGCCCACTGACGGTGTTGCTGTGTTGGTGCCGACGCCGCCCGCCAGGCCCGCGAGCGCGGTAGTGAGGCCGTCGCCGAGTACGCCGCGCGCAACCGATCGCGGTTCGGGACGCGCCCATTCGGCATCGTTCATGCGCTGGCACATGGCGATCGTTCCCACGGCCTTCATCGCGGCGGCAAGGCTTGCAATGGCAAAGGTAATCGCGATAGTGAGATCGAACGACCACGATGTGTGAGCCAAAGTGGGCAGGGCAATCCAGGGCGCAGCTGCTAGGCTTGCCGTTTGTGTCGTATCGAACAATCCGGCCATGGCGGCCGCGACATACCCCGCCGCAAGTCCAATAAGCGCACATAGCATTTTTGCGGCGCCCTTGCCCCACACATTGAGCGCGACCATGATGCCGAGCGTGAGTCCCGCGACCAACCATTCTTCGTTTTGTACGGTTGGCGCGCTTGTGCCGTACATCGTGCGTACGCCCGCAATGCCGGCAGTGATGCCGATCATGAATACCACCAGTCCCGAGAGTTCGGTGGGCAGGAATGCGCGCAGTCGCGACAGCGTGCGGGATATCACGGCTTCCAGTACGCCCGCGAACAATGTCATGCCGAATAGCAGTGGCAGCCCGCCTGCTTTTACCGCCAGTGCGGAGGCACTGAAATAGGTTGCGGTGAAGGTGCTGGGACACATGAAGCCGCTGCCTACGGGGCTTGCACGCGAAGATTGTATGAAGGTGCCTATGCCCAGCACTACCAGCCCGACCGATAACAACTCCACCGTGGCCGATACGGAAACGCCGGCCATTTTGAAAATGACCAGCGGGTAGATCAAATTAATAGCGATCACGCCGACATGCTGCACGCCATTTAAAACCGTCACGGACAGCGGCGGTTTTTCATCGACGCCGTAAATCAGGTCGGGCGGACGCTTCAAGGAAAATTCGCTGCGATTGAAGCGCGGCCAGGCGACTGACGGACGCTAGGCGCGTGCCGCGGCAACGGCGTCGTCGCGATTCGGCAATATGGTGAAGAGTTCGGTGAACGAGGCGATATCGAACAGGCGCTTGACTTCGCCGCCGATGCCGCACAGCGCGAGTTTGCCTTTTGCATTGTCCACCGAGCGCGCGGTGATCAGCAGCGTGCGAAACCCGGCGCTGCTGATGTAGGTGACTTCTTTGAGATCAATAACCAGACGCGCTGAGCCGTTCTGAATGACGGATGTCAGATGATCGCGCAGTTTTTCGGCGGTGGTGCTATCCACGCGACCCTTTACCGCAACAGCAGTAACAGTGTCTAGAGAGGCGGTATCGATTTCCATGGATTCGGCAGTTTTAGGTGAATCGCTGCCCAGCTGGTTCACGTTGCTGGCGCACACTGGCAAATATCATACCGCAAATCAACCACGCAAGGCGCACCGGTTTACGCGGGCTGGTTACGCATCCAGTCGGCGGTTTTGTACAGTTGCTGCAGCAGCCAGGCGCGCAGTTTTTCGTCCTCGATAACCTCCGTCATCGCCTGTCCCATGCAGGCCATCCACGCGTCGCGCTCGGCAACGCCGATGGCAAACGGGAGGTGGCGGGCGCGTAACATCGGGTGACCGAATTTGTCGGTGTATAGCGGTGGGCCGCCAAGCCAGCCGGATAAAAACATATAGAGTTTGTCGCGCGAACCACTTAAATCGGCAGGGTGCAATTTGCGGATCACGTAATACTCTGGCGCCGTGTCCATCAAATCGTAGAAACGGTCGATCAGTGCGCGTAATTTCGTGTCGCTGCCGATCATCTGGTACGGTGTGACGTCCGGCCCCGGATGAGAACTCGTGTTCAACGCGAGTGCCTTATCGCGAGTGAGCTATGCCTTGAGAAGGCGCGCCGCTGGCTTACGCTGCGGCGCGGGACGCGCGCTTGCGATCCTGCTCCAGCAAAAAGCGTTTGCGTATGCGAATCGACTTCGGCGTAATTTCCACCAGTTCGTCATCGGCGATAAATTCAATCGCGGATTCCAATGTTACTTGTATCGGCGGCACCAGGCGCACGGCTTCATCGGTGCCGGAGGAGCGCACGTTGGTCAACTGTTTGCCCTTGATCGGATTGACCACCAGGTCATTATCGCGGCTATGGACGCCGATGACGATGCCTTCATATAGCGGATCGCCGGGGCTGGCGAACATTTTGCCGCGCTCTTGCAATTTCCAAAGGGCGTAGGCTACTGCCGGGCCGTTTTCCGACGAGATCAGCACGCCGTTGCGGCGCTCTTCCATGTCGGGTTTCATCGGGCCGTAGTCGTCGAACACATGGCTCATCAAGCCGGTGCCGCGTGTCATGGTGAGAAATTCTGATTGAAAGCCGATAAGCCCGCGTGCGGGGATGCGGTAGTCGAGCCGCGTGCGGCCCTTGCCGTCGGATTGCATGTCTTGCAGATCGCCTTTGCGTGTGCCCAGCGCTTCCATCACCGCACCTTGATTGACGTCTTCGCAATCGACGGTGAGCATTTCGTAAGGCTCCTGCTTTTCACCGTTGATTTCCTTGACGACCACGCGCGGACGCGACACCGCGAGTTCGTAGCCTTCACGGCGCATGTTTTCCAGCAGAATCGTCAGATGCAGTTCGCCACGGCCTGATACTTCAAATACATCCGCATCGGAAGTCTCCACCACTTTAAGCGCAACGTTGCTCCGCAACTCGCGTTGCAGCCGTTCGCGTATCTGGCGGCTGGTGACGTATTTGCCTTCACGGCCTGCGAGTGGTGAAGTATTGACCTGAAAATTCATGGTGAGCGTGGGTTCATCCACTTTGAGCAGCGGCAGCGCTTCCGGTTTTTCAACATCGGTGAGCGTGACGCCGATGCCGACATCTTCGATGCCGTTAATCAGTACGATGTCACCGGCCGAGGCTTCTTCGGCGATGGTTCTATCCAGTCCTTTAAAAACCAGTACTTGGCCTACTTTCGCCAATTTGGGCGCTGTGTCTTCGGGGCCGCGCATCACCATCACTTGCTGACCGGGGCGGATGCGTCCGCGCGTGATGCGGCCGATGCCGATACGTCCGACATAGCTCGAGTAATCGAGCGAACAGATTTGCAATTGCAGCGGACCATCCGGATCATCTTCGCGCACGGGTACGTGCTTGATGATCGCTTCAAACAGCGGATCCAGCGTGCCTTCGCGCGCGTTGCTGTCAAGGCTGGCGTAGCCGTTCAACGCCGAGGCATAAATCACCGGGAAATCGAGTTGCGCTTCAGTCGCGCCGAGCTTGTCGAATAAATCAAAGGTGTGATTCACCACCCAATCGGGACGCGCGCCGGGGCGATCAATTTTGTTGACGACGACAATGGGTTTCAATCCCAGCGCCAGCGCTTTGCGCGTGACAAACCGCGTTTGTGGCATGGGGCCTTCGACGGCATCGACTAGCAACAACACGCTGTCTACCATCGACAGCACGCGCTCGACTTCGCCGCCGAAATCGGCGTGGCCGGGCGTATCAACGATATTGATATGCGTGCCCTGCCAGCTCACCGCGCAGTTCTTGGCGAGGATGGTGATGCCGCGTTCTTTTTCGATGTCGTTGCTGTCCATCACGCGTTCTTCGATGTGCTGGTGCGCGGCGAACGTGCCGGATTGGCGTAGCAGTTTATCGACGAGGGTTGTTTTGCCGTGGTCAACGTGGGCGATGATGGCGATATTTCTGATTGCGCGTGGCATGGCTAGGCTTGCTCAAAAAAAGTGCGCGATTGTAGCATAGACCATGAGATGTCACGACGTAGGTCATTGAATTTTCTGCAAAAGCCGGATTTAAGGCGGGAATTGATGCAATGCAAAAAACAATAGCAATTTCCGTTGCTTACGAGTATCATCCGCGCACCTCACAGCCCGTATCACTTTGGTTGTTGAGTTGCATCTGTCCCTGACCCACCCGTTCCGGCTTTCCTCTTTCGAGCAGCCGCTACAGCCACGGTTAGCGACGATACCCGTGCGCTGACCGTGCTCGCCTGTCGAACATTTTTGCGACAGCCGTTCCTTCTTTATTTGCGTGTCCGCGCTTTTTAGACCGCCAGACCCCTGCCATTTTGGGTCTGCGGTGCGCTGTACCTATTGAAAGTATGAAAGAAAAATAACATGTCATTTGACTCTTTAAATCTTGATCCTGCCATTGTGCAGGCTGTTGCCGCTGCGGGTTACACGGAGCCTACCGCTGTGCAGGCGCAGGCGATTCCTGCCGCTGTTGCCGGGGCCGATTTGATGGTCTCCGCGCCGACAGGCACGGGCAAGACCGCCGCGTTTGTGCTGCCCGCATTGCAACGTATCGGCGTGGCGCCCGCAAAGCACGGTCGCGGCCCGCGCGTACTCGTGTTAACGCCGACGCGCGAACTCGCGCTCCAGGTCACGTCTGCCGTGTCCAAATACAGCAAGGGCATGCGCCATGTGCGCATCGGCACCGTGCTGGGCGGCATGCCGTACCCGAAGCAACGCAAACTGCTCGACAGTCCGCTGGATATTCTGGTGGCGACACCGGGCCGCCTGATTGATTTCATGGAGCAGGGAAAAGTTGATTTTTCGCGCCTTGAGTTGCTGGTGCTCGACGAAGCCGATCGCATGCTCGACATGGGTTTTATCAAACCGGTTGAGATGATTGCTGCGGCCACACCGCCCACGCGCCAGACATTGCTGTTTTCAGCCACGCTTGATGGCGGTATTGGCCAGCTCGGCAAACGCCTGCTGCGTGATCCGAAGTTGATTGAAGTCGCCGCACCCAAAGCGCGTCACGAAAACATCGAACAGCGCCTGCATTATGTTGACGACGGCAGCCACAAGTCGAAGCTGCTTGATCATTTTCTGCGCGATGTCGATCTCGGCCAGGCGATTGTGTTTACCGCCACCAAGCGTGGCGCGGATCGTCTTGCCAGCAAGCTCTACGAAGACGGCCACGCCGCCGCGGCCCTGCATGGCGACATGAATCAATCGCAACGCAATCGCACTATTGCCAAAGTACGCAGCGGCAATGTGCGCGTGCTGGTGGCTACTGATGTTGCCGCGCGCGGTATCGATGTGCCGACGATTTCGCACGTCATCAATTACGATCTGCCGAAAGTTGCCGAAGACTATGTGCATCGCATCGGACGCACTGGACGCGCGGGCCTGAACGGCATCGCGATTTCGTTTGCCGCGCCGGACGATAGCTGGCAAGTGCGCCAGATCGAACGTTATACTGGCCATTCTATTTCCACCCATGTCATCGTCGGCCTTGAACCCAAAGTGCCGCAACGCAGCTCGCACAAACCGGCGCCGCGTTTCAACAAAGCCGGTAAGAGCGGTGGTGGTGGCTATAAAGGCCGCAGCGCGAGTGCTGGTGCGGGCGCTGGACGTCCGGCGGGCCGCTGGAACAAGCCTGCGGCGGCCGGTGGCGCGCCCGGTGCTGGTGCGGGACGCGGCAAACCTGAGCGTTCGTATTCGTCGTTTCGCGCGCGCTAGTATTAAGTCCTTCGCGCTCGTGCATGATGGAAAGTGCTATGTGTAAAAAGTCATTAAAAACAAATACTTGCTGTCCGCTTCGGCGGGCAATAAGGTTGTGGCGCAGACCGCCTAAACGCGTGAAGCGTTAACAATACTGTGAATTGACACGGATCAAGTCGCGTGTGAGTTATTGCTGAGAGTATTGCTGGTAAGCTTGTAACGCTGAGTATTTCGAGCTCACTTAAAAATACTTTTGGAGGAGCAAATCATGGTGATCAGACTGATGGTCTGCATGTCGTCGTTATTGCTCACGCTGGCAACGGCAGTCGCGCAGGACTATCCCACGAAACAAATTTCCCTGGCGGTGCCATTTGCCGCGGGCGGGCCCACGGACACACTGGCACGCAATCTGGCGGTGTCGATGACCCAGCAGCTCAAGCAGCAGGTGGTTATCGAAAACGTCGCCGGCGCTGGCGGCACCATTGCCGCCAACCGCGTCGCCAAGGCCAAGCCTGACGGCTACAGCTTGCTGATCGCGCATATCGGCATGGCTACTGCGCCGGCGCTGTATCGCAAGCTGCCGTATAACCCGCTTACCGACTATGAATACATCGGTCAGGTCGCCGACGTGCCGATGACGCTGATCGCAAAGACTGGGCTGCCGCCGGATAATCTGACTGAGCTCATCGCGTACGTAAAGAAAAACAAGGATAAGCTGAACCTCGGCAACGCGGGCTTGGGTGCGGCGTCGCACCTGTGCGGGCTGTTGTTCATGTCGCGCATTGAAGCGGATATCGTGACCATACCGTACAACGGCACGGCGCCCGCGATGACAGCGTTGATGGGCGGGCAGATTGACCTGATGTGCGATCAAACCACTAACACCACCGCGCAAATAAAATCAGGGCGTGTGAAGGTATATGGCACGACCACCAAAACGCGCGTGCCGTCGCTGTCGATGGTGCCGACCATGGCCGAACAAGGCATGAAAGATTTCGACGTCTCGGTGTGGCACGGTGTGTATGCGCCCAAAGGTACACCCAAGCCGGTGATCGATAGGCTGGTAGCGGCGCTTCAGGCCTCAGTGCAGGACGCGACGTTCAAATCACGCATTGCTGAACTCGGCGCGCAAGCGGTCACCAAAGACAAAGCGACGCCGGATTCGCTTGCCAAGCACCTCGCCGCCGAGATCGCAAAGTGGGGTCCGATTATCAAGAAGGCTGGTGTGTACGCTGACTAATCGCTTAAGACTCAAAATCATCCCTCGTTGCGCAAGCCATGAGGGATTTTTTTGGCACGTTTCGGATTGCTTTTCCTGTAACCTGCCTTTAGAGTAAGCCGCTTTTACGGCTCTGTGGTGCCAAAACACGTATGAAATTCGCAGGCGAAATTACAGTGAAAGCGCGGCGCGATGCGGTATTCGCGGCACTCACGGACGCGAACGTTTTTGCGTCGCTGATCGATGGCGTGAGCGATCTGACGCCGCGCGGCGATCATCAGTTTGATGCCGTGCTTGAAACCAAAGTGGCTTATATGAGTTTTAAATTCAAGGTCACGGTGGAATTCACGCAGATTACGCCGCCACACGAAATTGCCGCGAAAATCGAAGGCGCGCCGCTGGGCCTGGTGGGGCGGTTGACGGCGACGACGATAACGCGGTTGATTGAATCCGGCGAGGAAACGCGGATTCAGTATGAAATCGATACCACGCTCACCGGCAAGCTCGGCAGCATCGGCCAGCCGGTGATGAAAGCCAAAGCACGTGAAATGGAAAAGCAGTTCGCCAAAAATCTGCAAGCGCGATTTGATACAACCGCCGCTGTAGCCGCGGTTACACCAGCGGCTGCCGTATGATTCCGTTTGAACTTGCTGAGCCGCGCTCGCTACACGAGGCCGCCGCTCTGATCGATGCTGAAGACCCGTCGGTGCGCGCCATTGCCGGCGGTACGGCGCTGATGCTGATGATGAAAACCGGCGTGTTTCAGCCGGCGCGGTTGGTGAGCTTGCGCGGCGTGGAGCCGTGTTACTCGAAGATCGCTGCGGTGGACGGTGGTTTGCGGCTCGGCGCGTTGACCACGTTGTCGGCGCTGGCGCGTTCATCGGTAGTCAAAGCCGCCGCGCCGGTGATCGCGCAAACGCTAAAAACATTGTCGAACGTGCGCGTGCGTAATGTTGCGACACTGGGCGGGCATCTGGCGCACGGCGATCCACATATGGATTTACCACCAGTGATGATCGCGCTTGGCGCGCAGGTGGTTACGGTTGCGCCCACGGGATCGCGCACATTGGCAGTGGCCGATCTTTACACCGGCTATTACGAAACGTCGCTTGCGCGCAACGAGCTCATTGCCGAAGTGGTGGTGCCTGTACCGTCGGGCCGGCGCACGGCCTATATCAAATGCACTACGCGCGCGGCGGATGATTGGCCGACGCTCGGCATCGCGGTATCGCTGGCGATGGAATCCGGGGTTGTGAAAGAAGCGCGCATTGTGGTGAGTGCCGCAACTGAAATGCCGGTGCGGTTATCCGCGGCAGAAAAAATATTGCAGGGTGCATCAGTGAGTGATGCGGTGCTGAAAAATTGTGGCGAGGCCGCCGCTAACGAAACGGAAATGGTTGCCGATGCGCGCGGGTCGGCGTCGTACAAGCAAGCGTTGTTGCGCGTGTATGTGGGGCGTGCTATTCGTGCGGCGTTAGCGGCATAGCCTGTAACGATAATTTAAGTATATGTTTTTATTGATTAATTTTATTAATGAATAATTCCGGAAATTCTACAGCGAGTGTTGGCCGGTCTATTCCGCGTCTCGAAGCGCACGCCAAGGTGACGGGCCGTGCCGAGTATGTGCACAACCTGCGCGTGCCGGGTATGTTGACGGCGAAAGTGTTTCGCAGCACGGTCGCGCATGGCCGTATTCGCAGCATCGATGTTGCAGCAGCGCGTGCGATGGCGGGCGTGTTTGCGGTGTACACCGGCGAGGATATTCGCAAAGTGATACCGGAGCCGTACTACGGTCCGGCGTTTCACGATCAGCCGATACTCGCGCTAGACAAGGTGCGTTACGTGGGCGAACCGGTGGCTGTTGTTCTGGCGGCAGACGTGCATGTGGCAGAGGCGGCAGCGCAGTTGATCACCGCCGAGTACGATGAACTGCCTGCCGTGTACGATGAAATCGAGGCCATGACCTCGAAAGCCGTGGTGCATGAGGTGTTGAAGCCCGCAGGTACCTTTGCCGATCTTCAGCATCTGAAGAACAAAAGTAACACCAACATCGCGCTGGATTTTCATTTGCGCCGGGGCGATATAGCCAAAGCCTTTGCCGATGCGGACCACGTATTTGAGCATACGTTTCGCACGCAGCAAGTGCTGCATCTCCCGCTGGAGCCGTTTGCGACTGTGGCGG
>JBEBHE010000186.1:0-9205 GCA_040081205.1 Burkholderiales bacterium
CGCAATGAAAAGGGTGAAACAATTCCGATAGAAAAGCTCGTCATTCACAAGCCGGTGAAATGGACGGGACCGATTTTCGCGGAGCATCTGGCGTTTCTAAAATCCATCAGTACGCGTACGCCGAAGATGACGGTGCCATCGCCGATTGTGCTGCATTTTATGGGCGGCAATGACGCGATCCTGCGCGAAGCCTATACCTCGCTCGACTCGTTCTGGAGCGATGTGATCGAGGTGTATCGCAGCGAGTTCGCCGCTTTGTATAAGGCGGGGTGTACTTATCTGCAGGTAGATGAAACTTCTCTGGTGAAATTCGGCGATCCTGAGATCCGGACGATCATCGAACGCCGCGGCGATGATTGGAAAAAGCTCGTCGAGACCTATGTCGATGTGATCAACGCCGTGCTGTCCGCAGCGCCGCAGGGCATGACGGTGGGCATTCATGTGTGCCGCGGCAATCGCAAAGGTTTCTGGCAAGCGGATGCCGGTTACGAATTCATGGCGGATCAGTTGTTCCGCCGGTTGAACGCAAAATTTTACTTCCTGGAATTCGATAGCCCTCGCGCCGGTCCGCTGGAGGCGCTGAAATTCGTACCCGACGACAAGACCGTCGTGCTCGGGCTGGTTACCACGAAGTCGCCGGTGCTCGAAGGCAAAGAAATGCTGATGCAGCGTGTCAAGGAAGCGTCGGCCTACGTCGCGATGGAGCGGCTCTGCCTCAGCCCGCAATGCGGGTTTTCCGGCAATGTCGGCAACACGGTAATGACCGCCGATGAGCAATTCGCCAAACTGCGTTTGGTGGTTGAAACCGCAAGCGCGCTGTGGGGCGAGGTGTGACGCGGTTACCGCCGGCTGTGCACGCCGTGTTCGTAGCGTGCGCGCTCGCACTGCCGGTTTCTGTTTCGGCGCAGGACTATCCAACCAAGCCGATACGCATGATCATCCCGTTTCCGCCCGGCGGCGGCAGCGACGTGGCGGGCCGTGTGGTGGCAGCCGCGTTGAGCGAGCGCCTGGGCCGGCAGGTTATCGTTGATAACCGGCCCGGTGCCGGCGGCATCATAGGTACGGAACTTGCGGCGAATGCGGCGAAGGACGGCTACACCCTGTTGATGGTGTCGCTCGCGCATACGGTCAGTCCCTCGCTGCATGATCTGAAGGGACGCTACGATCCGGTCAAATCGTTCGCGCCGGTCGCCATCATTGCGGCAAGTCCGGTGGTGCTGGTCATCAATCCCGTGGTGCCCGTGCATTCGGTGGCGGACTTTGTCGCCCTCGCGAAGAAACAGCCGGGCAAACTTCAATATGCGTCCGCCGGCATCGGCAGCGTGACCCATCTCGCAGGTGAATTGTTCAAGTACACGGCCAAGGTCGACATCCTGCATGTGCCGTTCAAGGGCGCCGGGCCCGCGACGCTTGATGTGGTCGCGGGGCACACCAACCTTCTTTTCGGCGGCCTGCTGGCAACTGTTCCGCATGTGCGGTCGGGCAGGCTGCGGGCGCTGGGCGTCGGTTCGCTCAAACGCAATCCGATTCTGCCGGAAGTTCCGTCGATTGCCGAAGCGGGTGTGCCGGGTTATGAAACCGTCAATTGGTTCGGGCTGGTCGCGCCGGTTGGTACGCCCGCAGCCATTTTGGAGCGTCTCTACCGGGAAGTCACCGCGGTGCAAAACCTGCCCGAGGTGCAAAAGCAGTTCGATGCCGACGGTGCTACCGTGTTGCGAATGCGTCCGGCGGAGTTTCAGACCTATATGGTTGCGGACATGAACAAGTGGGAACGTGTGGTGAAAGAAGGCGGTATCAAAGCGCAATGATCCGGGACAATCGTCGTGTGCGACGATGCTGCTTTTTTCCCGAACGACCTATCCATTTAAAGGGCCAATGTTGTGACTATCGTCGAACAACTCAGCACCTATGCCGCCGGTCTGCGCTACGAAGACCTGCCGCCGCAAGTCATTCAAACCGCCAAGCGCGTCATCATTGATTCCATTGGCTGCGCGCTCGGCGGCTACGGCAGCGCGCCGGAGAAAATAGCGCGTGATCTGGCGGACATGACCAGCAGCAAACAGCCGGCAACCGTGATGGTGAGCGGTGTGAAAACCAGTCCGGAACTGGCGACATTTGCCAACGGTGTGATGATCCGTTTTCTGGATTACAACGACGGCTACACCAGCACCGGCGAATCAGGACACCCCAGCGACAGCATCGCAGCTGTGCTGACAGCCGCTGAAATCAACCAGCGCAGCGGCAAGGACGTGATTCTGGCCACGGTGCTGGCGTACGAAATGTTTTGCCGCATCTGTGATGAGGTTGATTTGAAGCCGATTGGTTATGACCATGTAACCGTCGGAGGCATGGCGAGCACCATCGCCGCCGCCTGGCTGTTCGGATTGAAGGGCAAACCGTTCGAGCATTGTCTGCAACTCGGCATCGCGCCGAATAACGCGCTGTATCAAACGCGCATCGGCAATGTGTCGATGTGGAAGGGCTGCGCATATGCCAATGCCAGCCGCAATGCGGTTTTTGCAGCGATGCTGGCGTCGCGCGGCATGACCGGGCCGTCGCCGATCTTCGAAGGCGTGGGTGGCTACTTTAAAGCGGTGGCGCGCAAGACGTTTACGCTGGATACCCTTGGCGGCCAGAAAGGCGCGCCATTCAAGATCATGGAGTGCCTGATCAAGCGTTTTCCGCTGGGCCAGTACTCGCAAACCGTATGCGAGGCCGCGTTGCAGATGCGCGAGAAGGTGGCGTCGTCCGACGACATCGCAGAAATCCAGATTGAAACCGTGACCACTGCGATCGTGCTGATGGCCGACACGCCGGAGAAATGGGAGCCGCCGAACCGCGAGACGGCCGATCACAGCATGCCTTACACAGTGGCGGTGGCGCTGATTCATGGCGACGTGCAGGAAGAGCATTTTGACGATGCACATGTGTTCAACCCGGCGATACGTGCGCTGACGCGCAAGATAAAAATCAAGGCCTCCGCCGAAGCCGACAAACACATGCCGCATGCCATGCGCTGTTACTTCAAACTCATCACCAGATCAGGCGAGACATTCAGCACGGTGGTTGATCATCATCGCGGGCATTTCAAGAATCCGATGAACGACGCCGAGATAGAAAAGAAATTTCGCACGCTGGCGAAAAAGGTATTGCCGGATGCGAAGATAGATACGATGCTCGCGCGCTTGTGGAAATTAGAAGACATTGCGGATGCAGGCGAGATTCCGCGATTGACGGTGGTGTAGGTCGGAACGCGCAGCGGTTCCGACAAGTGGTGGAATTATGCGCAAATCGTCGGAACCGCTGCGCGTTCCGACCTACGGTGTTGCTGGAGAATGTATGAATGTAAGTATATGTTTTAAAACACTAGTTTTAACATCTGCTATGGTGGCTGCAACGCCTGCGCAAGCCGCCGATCCGGCATACCCCACACGCCCGATCCGCCTGCTCGTGCCTTTCGCGCCCGGCGGTGGGTCGGACACCACCGCACGCATCCTCACGCCCAAGCTGCACGAAGCGATGGGTCAGGCATGGGTGGTCGATAACCGCGGCGGCGCAGCCGGTAATCTTGCCGCCGAAATTGTCGCCAAGGCAAATCCCGATGGCTACACGCTTTTCCTCGGATTCAATACGGTGCTTACGGTGAATCCTACTTTGTATAAGCTGGGTTTCAGCATGGAAAAAGATCTGGCGCCGGTGACGCTGCTTGCCACAGCGCAGTACATCATGGTGCTGCATCAAAGTGTGCCGGCGAATAATCTTAAAGAGTTCATTGCGGTGGCGAAGCAGAAGCCGGGCACGTTTAATTTTTCATCGGGCGGCGCGGGCACGCCCTTGCATCTGGCAGCGGAATTGTTCAGCAAGCGCGCCGGCATCAAGATGACGCACATCGCTTACAAGGGCGGTAGTCCGGCAGCGGCGGCGCTGCTCGGCGGTGAGGTGCAGGTGCTGTTTGGCAGCATTGCGGCGTCGATGCCGCACGTGAAAAGCGGCAGGCTGAAAGCATTTGCGACTACCGGACTTCGCCGCTCCAAAGTCGCGCCGGATCTGCTGACGATGGCCGAGCAGGGCTTTCCTGGATTCGATGTGCAGTCGTGGTACGCGTTTCTGGCGCCAGCGAACACCCCCGCGACTATTGTTCGCCGCCTTCGCGACGAATCGCTGAAGGTGATTGCCATGCCCGACGTGCAGCAGTCGTTGTCGCGTCAGGGACTGGAGCCGGAAACCAGCACGCCGCAGGAACTCGCCGCGCGCATCAAAAGTGAAACCACGACGTGGGCGCAGGTGATCAAGGAAGCCGGCATCAAAGGCGAGTGAATCACAATAACGTGCAGGGGGTACAGCAGTGAAAATCAGAACCTATGTAGGCAGCGACGGACATTCGGTGTGGTTCAGCGACGATCTTGGCGCAACATGGGTGCGGCCGAACAGTTTGTCGGGGCTGTATCTTGAAGTCGCGGTGCGCGGATTCGCCAGTCACGCCAGCGATGCGTGCACTTTGCTCGCGGCGACCAGCCACGGACTGATGCGCTGGAATGAATACGATGCGTTGTGGAGCAAAACGTCGTTCCCCGGCAAAGATGTCTGGGCGGTAGCGCAATCCGAAAAAGCGCCCGATGTGATTTTTGCGGGCACCTGTCCGGCATCGGTCTATCGGTCACAGGATCGCGGCGCGACGTGGCAGCGATGCCATCTGCCAGACCTCGCGCAGTTCTCCGATATCAACAAAGGTCCGACACGCGTTACGCAGATATTGTTTGATCCGATGGACGATAAAACGATCTGGATCACCGTGGAAATCGGCGGCATCTATCGCAGCACCGACGGCGGCGAGACGTGGGTGTTGCTGTCGAAGGGGCTGGTGTCGGCGGATATCCACGGCATTCTTGCCACCCGGGATGCAACGGGAAAACGCCTGATGATGGCGACCACCAATCGCGGCCTGCATTACAGCCATGACAGGGGAGACACCTGGGAATTCGTGCCACTCGATTCACCCTGGCAATACACGCGCGGCGTGCAACTGCGCGCGGATGGCTTTAAGCGGATTTTTCTGACTAATGGCGATTGGCCGCCAGGATCAACCGGGCGCTTGCTGGTGAGTGATGATGTCGGGCAAAGCTGGCAGGAAAAAACACTGCCGGCGGACCTGAACAGCACGGTGTGGTGTTTGAGCATGAACGCAGCTAACCCAAAGCTGATTTACGTGGTGACCAATTTAGGCCAACTCTTTATCAGTGAGGACGGCGGCGACCATTGGAAAAAAATCCGCCGTGAATTCGGCAGCGTGCGTAGTGTGCACTGGCGACTGGTGCCGGATGATGTACCGGTGATCGAACAAAAGCGCAGCAGTATTTCGCTGTCTTCCGACAAGGTGGTCAAGGCAGCTTAGACCCAAGCGACGTTCGTCCTCGGCGGGGTGCCGCCTTGGCGCGCGTTAGTCCGCCTTGATGCTTGCGTCCTTGATCACGCGCGCCCACTTGGCCGACTCGGCTTTCATGAACGCGCCAAACGCCTTTGGATTGCTATCCACCGGATCGGTGCCTTGCGCGATGAGTTTTTCGCGCAGTTCCGGAATGTTCATGGCCTTTACGATTTCTTTGTGCAGGCGTTCGATGGCGTAAGCCGGCGTGCCGGTGGGTGCGACGATGCCGTACCAGTTGACGACTTCAAAGCCTTTCAGTGTTTCGTTCGCGGCGGGTACGTCGGGCAAAAACGACAGGCGTTTTGGCCCGGTGGTGGCAACGGCGCGCACACGGCCGGCTTTGACGTGCTGCAGGCCGATGGGTACTGCGTCAAAGCCAAACTGAACCTGGCCGCCGATCAGATCATTGAATCCCGGCGCGCTGCCCTTGTAAGGCACGTGGATGGCCTTGATGCCTGCCAGGTTGTTGAGCAATTCACTGGCCAGATGCGGCAGGCCGCCGTTGCCCGATGAGTAATAGTTGACTTTGCCGGCGTTGGCTTTGACGTGCGCGATCAGTTCGTCCAGCGATTTAGCGGGGACTTTCGGATTGACGTAAACCAGGAACGGTACGGACGACGTCTGCATCACCGGTAAAAAATCGCGCTCGATGTTGAACGGCAGCTTCGTCACCAACACCGGATTCACACTGAGATTGCCCGTGGTGCCGATAAAAACCGTATGACCGTCGGGCGCCGCTTTGGCGACAATTTCCGTGGCGAGGATGCCGTTGGCACCAGGACGATTATCGACCACAACTTGCTGACCGAAACTGTCGGTGAGTTTTACCGCCAGCAATCGTGCCACGACGTCGATGCCGCCGCCGGGCGGGAAGCCGACCACGATACGCAGCGGGCGTTGCGGCCACACCGATACGGATCCCGGCGACGCGGATTGGGCGCAAGCGTTTGCGGTGAATGCCAGCAGAATGGCTGGCACGCTGGTCAGAATTATTGGCTTCATCGACTGTTCTCGTCTTGAGTTTCACAGTAGGATAACATGTTGACATTCGTCATCCTGATCGCGGGAGTTCAAATGAAAGACGCTCTGCATGTCGGCCTGATGGTGCCGATCAACAACACCACGATGGAACGCGAATTGCTGGCGTGGCTGCCGGCGGGATCGACCTGCAATACGCAGCGCATACCGCGCGGCAAAGGCCTGTTGACAAAAGAGACGCTGCCGGAATACGTGGCGCAGGCGCTGGCGCTCGCAAAAACGTTTAGTGATCCCGCGGTTGATGTCGTCGCGTATGGTTGTACTGCGGCCGGATTCATTTCCGGGCCGGCGGGCGACGCTGCTTTGCAAAACGATCTTGCGAATATCACGGGCAAAAATGTCGTGACCACCGCGCGCTCGATGGTGCAGGCGTTGCAGGACATCGGTGCGACAAAAATCGCACTGGTGACGCCTTATCCCGAAGCGGTGAACACGCAGTTGAAGGCGTTTCTCGCGGATGGCGGTATCGCCGTCAAGCGCTTCAACAGTTTTTACGCGCAGAACACTGACGAACTCGGCAGCATCGAAGCGCATCAGGTGGCGACGATGGCACGCGAAACCATGGGTGACGATTGCGAGGCCCTGTTTATCGGCTGCTCGCAGTTGCCGACTTACGACATTCTTGGTGATCTGGAGCGTGAATTCGGCCGGCCGGCTTTCTCGTCGATACAGGTTACGGCGCAGCGCGCACAGCGCGCGGCAAGCGGGCGGGCGGCAGTATGAGCGAAGTTAAAAATAGTGTTATAAAACAATTACTTATGATTTTTATCGTATTGCCGTTCGCAACACCGGTGCTGGCCCAGTATCCCGTCAAACCCGTGCGCATCATTGCCGCCTCCACCGGCACCAGCGGTGATCTGCTCGCGCGTTATCTCGGCCAACGATTAAGCGAACGCTGGAACCAGCCGGTGGTGATTGAAAACCGTTCCGGTGCAGGCGCGGTGATTGCCGCGGAAATCGCGGCGAAGGCGGCGCCGGACGGATACACGCTGCATCTGGGGCAGCACGGCTCGTTCGCCGCTGCACCGAGTCTCTACAAAAAACTTTCCTATGACCCGTTGAAGGATTTTGCGCCGATCACGCATTATGCGCATGTGCCGCTGATTATTGTGGCACATCCATCGCTGCCGCCGGGCAACATGAAGGAGTTGGTTGAATATGTGAAGTCGCGCCCCGGCGCGATTAACTACTCGTCGGGTGGTGCGGGCGGCGCAGGGCATTTGAATTTTGAAATGTTGAATCACACTGCGGGCCTTAAGTTTGTGCATGTGCCGTACAAAGGTATCGGCGCGGCGCTCACCGCCGTGATGAGTGGCGAGGTGCAGCTTTCCGGCGTGCCGGTGCCGGTGGCGCTGCCGCAGGTCAAGGCGGGCAAAGTCAAGGCCTATGCCACTACAGGCAAGAATCGCTTTGCGGGTGCGCCGGATTTACCCACGGTGGCCGAAGCCGGTTTCGCGGGATTTGATGCGTCCACCTGGTTTGCGATGTTCGCGCCCGCACGCACGCCGCCGGATATTGTGCGCACGCTGAATCGCGACATGGTGGGCGTTATCAATTCACCTGCGGTACGCGCGTGGCTTATATCGCAAGGCGCGGAGCCCGCGCCCGGCACGCCCGAAGAACTGACCGCATTTTTGAAAAGCGATATCGAGAAATGGGGTAAGGTGATACGGGCGGCGGGGATCAAAGCGGAATAGTGCTGCCCGGCGGCAAGGAGATGCCGGGTAAAATAGCCAAATGGTTAAAGCGACGCACCTCAAACTGGTGATGCCCGATAGTGCCGATTCACAGGCGTGGATCGACGCGATTGCTGCGCGCGAGTCGGACGCGGCAGTAAAGACACTGCGCGATGTGATGGCTTTTGTCACGCCGCTCTATACGGGTAAAGCCCTCGCGACGGGAGAGCCCGTGCTCGCCCACGTGATGGGAGCGGTGTCGTTGCTGGACGACCTGCGCTTGGGACACGAAGGTGTGGCCGCAGCGTTGCTGTGGCCCGCACTTGAACTGGATGCCGCTACCGCGAAACGCATACGCGACAAATTCGGTGTCACCATCGCCGGACTGGCCGAAGGCGTGCTGCGCATGAGCGCGATGGGGGCGTTGTCCAGCCGGCATGTGACGAATCAAAAGCCCGAAGAACAGGCGGCGCAACTCGAAGCGCTGCGCAAGATGTTGCTGGCGATGGTACAGGATGTTCGCGTGGTGCTGATCAAGCTGGCAGATCACACGCAGGATTTGCGTTACGCGGTGAAAGGCGAGCATCCATCGGAGCGCCGTGACATCGCGCAACTGACGCGCGACATTTTTGCGCCGCTGGCGAATCGGCTTGGCGTGTGGCAATTGAAGTGGGAGCTCGAAGACCTTGCGTTTCGGATTCTTGAGCCGGATACCTATAAGGAAATCGCGCGCCTGCTTGACGACAAGCGCGTCAATCGCGAAGGCTATATTGAGAATGTGATGAGTCTTCTCAAAGACGAGCTCACGCGCGCGGGCATCAAGGCCGACGTCATGGGCCGGCCCAAACACATTTACAGCATCTACAGCAAGATGCGCCGCAAGGGCGCGGAATTCGAATCGCTGTATGACGTGCGCGCAGTGCGTGTGCTGGTGGACGATGTGAAAGATTGTTACGCGGCACTCGGACTCACGCATAACCTGTGGTCGCCGATACCCAAGGA
The DNA here is from genome assembly GCA_040081205.1 of Burkholderiales bacterium. Taxonomy (GTDB): domain Bacteria; phylum Pseudomonadota; class Gammaproteobacteria; order Burkholderiales; family SG8-41; genus UBA5216. Next base: position 9,142 of record JBEBHE010000186.1, read on the forward strand.
ATTCGACGATTACATCGCCAAACCCAAGACCAACAACTACCGTTCGTTGCACACGGCCGTGATC
>JBEBHE010000009.1:0-32024 GCA_040081205.1 Burkholderiales bacterium
GTCATATACGACGTATTAAATTATTTTAATGGCAGTAATACGCCATATATGGCACTTTATTGTGTAAATAAAAAACTAATAAAAACAAATACTTAGGATTGTTATTCGAATCAGCCTGTATCAGGCCGGCGCCCATTCCGCACACAACAACTCCGCCTGCGCGAGTACCGTCTTCACCGCGTCTTCCTGCAAATCCGGCGGGTAGCCGTATTTGTTGAGGATGCGCCGCACCATCACGCGAATTTTCGCGCGCGCGCTTTCGCGCAGCGTCCAGTCGATGCTCACACTCTTGCGCACCTGCGTGATGAGTTCGGCAGCGATCACTTTCAGCTTGTCATCGCCCATCGCCTGTACCGCGGATTCATTGGCGGCGAGCGCATCGTAAAACGCTTTTTCGTCACTGGTGAGGCCCAGCCTCTCGGCGGCGCTGTCATCGGCGCTGATTTCCTTGGCGAGCTTGATCAGTTCTTCGATCACTTCTTGCGTGGCGATGGCGCGGTTGTGGTACGCGTTGAGCGTTTTTTTCAGTTTTTCGCTAAATAGTTGTGCCTGCACCAGATTGCGTTTGGCGCGTACCTTGATTTCGTCCTTGAGCAGTTTTTCCAGCAATTCGGCGGCGACGTTCCTGTGCTTCAGCCCGCGTACCTCCGCGAGAAACTGCTCCGACAGAATGCCGATATCCGGCTTGGGCAAACCCGCCGCGGTAAACACATCGATGATCTGCCCATCGGCAACAATCGCTTTGGACACCAGTTGGCGCACGGCGGCGTCGATCTGCTCCGGCGTTTTGCCGCTGCGGCTGGCTTGTTTGTTGAGCGCAGACTGTATGGCCTGAAAAAATGACACGTCATCGCGTATCGCCGTCGCTTCATCGCTCGCGGCGCACAGCGCGAAGGCGCGTGAGAGTTCCGTCACCACCCGCACAAAGCGCTGCTTGCCGTCTTCCTGTTCGAGGATGTGCTGCTGCCCGGCGGGGATCAGCGCCAAACGTTCAGCCGGTTTGCCCGTGGTCCACTTATTCCACTTGAAGCCATGCAGCATGTCGCTGGCAATGCCGTGCTTTTCCAGCATCACCGCGATGGCCTGCCGCGTGTCGTAGGTCGGGTCGCCCTGGCCGCCGCTCTCGGTGTAATTCGCCAGCGCGTGCTTCAGTTGATCCGCAAGGCCGAGGTAATCCACCACCAGCCCGCCCGGCTTGTCGCGGAACACGCGGTTGACGCGCGCGATGGCCTGCATCAGGCCGTGGCCCTGCATCGGCTTGTCGGCATACATGGTGTGCAGGCAGGGCGCATCAAAGCCGGTGAGCCACATGTCGCGCACGATGACGATGCGAAACGGATCGCGGCTGTCCTTGAAGCGGTTGGCCAGTTTGCGGCGCTTGTCCTTGTTGCGGATGTGCGGCTGCCACGCGGGGCCGTCGTCGGCGCTGCCGGTCATCACCACCTTGACCACGCAGTCCTTGCCTTTCTCTGTCTCGGCATCATCGTCGCGGGCAGAGGCCCACGCGGGGCGCAGCTTGATGATTGCGTCGCATAAATCCACGCAGATGCGGCGGCTCATGCACACGATCATCGCCTTGCCGTCCATCGCTTCGATGCGCTTTTCAAAATGCGTCACCAGATCAGCGGCAATCAGCGCGATACGCTTGGGGTCGCCCACCAGTGCTTCCAGCGCGGCCCACTTGGTTTTGAGCTTTTCCTTGCGGTTTTGCTCTTCGCCTTCGGTGATCTCGTCAAACTCCGCGTCGAGCTTGGGCAGGGCGGCGGCGTTGAGGCCGAGCTTGGCGATGCGGCTTTCGTAATAAATCGGCACCGTGGCCTTATCCGCCACCGCGCGCTGGATGTCGTAAATGGAAATGTAGTCGCCGAACACCGCACGCGTGTTGGCGTCGGTTTTCTCGATGGGGGTGCCGGTAAAGCCGATGAATGACGCCTGCGGCAGCGCATCGCGCATGTGGCGGGCAAGGCCGTCAATCACGTCGTACTGGCTGCGATGTGCTTCGTCGGCGATGACGATGATGTTGCGCCGTTCGCTCAGGCTCGGCATTTTCTCGCCTTTCTCGGGCAGGAATTTCTGTATCGTGGTGAACACCACGCCGCCGCTCGCCACCGCCAGCAGTTCACGCAGTTGCTCGCGGTTGTCGGCCTGCACCGGCATCTGGCCGAGGATGTCGTGGCAGCGCTGAAACTGCCCGAACAACTGGTCGTCGAGATCGTTGCGGTCGGTCAGCACCACCAGCGTCGGGTTCTGCATCGCCGGCTCGCGGATCACGCGTGCGGCGAAAAACAGCATGGTGAAGCTCTTGCCGCTGCCCTGCGTGTGCCACACCACGCCCGCGCGCCGGTCGCCGGCTTTGCCGCCGTGCATGCGGCCTGCCCAGTAGCGGCCTCTGTCCTCGCGCGCGAGCTTATCGTCACGCAAGCCCTCATTTGCGTTACTCGCTCGCAGCGTTTCTTCCACCGCCGCATTCACCGCATGAAACTGGTGGTATCTTTGGCGTCGCCGCGCCATGCATGGTAGGTGCTGACGATTTTCTCAAGGTCGGCGTCGGTGAGTTCGCGGTGGACGCGGTCGATCAGGGTGCCCATTTTGCGCGCGTCGATGAACAGGGTTTGTTTGCGGCGGTCGCGGCGCTTGCCATCATTTTTGTTTTTCGAAAGGAACCACAGGCACACGGGAATTTGGGTGCTGTAAAAAAGCTGGCCGGGCAGGGCGACCATGCAATCGACGAGGTCGGCTTCGATCAGCGCTTTGCGGATGTCGCCTTCGCCGGACTGGGTGGAACTCATGCTGCCGTTGGCCAGCACGAAGCCGGCCATGCCTTGTGCTGAAATATGATGGATGAAGTGCTGCACCCACGCGAAGTTGGCGTTGCCCTTGGGCGGTACGCCGTATTGCCAGCGCACGTCGTCATCCTTGCGAAACCAGTCGGAGTCGTTGAACGGCGGATTGGCGAGCACATAGTCGGCGCGCAGGTCGGGATACAGGTCGCGGCGGAAGGTGTCGGCGTTCTCAACGCCGAAGTCGGCTTCGATGCCGCGCAGCGCGAGATTCATAATCGCCAGCCGCCGCGTGGTGGGGTTGCTTTCCTGACCGTAGATGCTGATGTCGCCGAGCGTGCCGCCGTGGGCTTCGACGAATTTTTCGGATTGCACGAACATGCCGCCGGAGCCGCAGCACGGGTCGTAGATGCGGCCTTTGTAGGGGGCGAGCATTTCCACCAGCAGGCGCACCACGCATGAAGGCGTGTAGAACTGGCCGCCGTTTTTGCCCTCGGCGCTGGCGAACTGGGTGAGGAAGTATTCAAACACGCGGCCGAGCACGTCTTTGGCGCGGCTGGCGGCGTCGGCCAACTGGATGGAGCCGATGAGGTCGATCAGTTCGCCAAGGCGGTGTTTGTCGAGATCGGCGCGGCCGTAGTTTTTGTTGAGAGCGCCTTTGAGGCGCGGGTTGTCGCGCTCCAGCGCGACCATGGCATCATCCACGTCTTTGCCGATGCTGGGGAGCTTGGCTTTGGCCTGCAACTGCGGCCAGCGCGCTTCCTTGGGCACCCAGAACACATTGGCGGCGAGGTATTCGTCTTTGTCTTCGGGATTGGCGCCTGCGAAATCACCGCTTTTGGCAACTGAGCCAGCGTTGAGCTTGGCGTGGTGCTCGTCGAAGGTTTCGGAGATGTATTTGAGAAAGATCAGACCGAGCACGACGTGTTTGTATTCCGCCGCGTCCATGTTGTTGCGCAGCTTGTCGGCGGCGAGCCAGAGCTTGGCTTCAAAGCCGAGGTTGGCGGAGGTGTCGTTGGTTTTTGCGGATTTTGCTTTGGCCATGGAATTTCTTGGAGGTGTCCGGATTTCGTGCAAGTGATATACCACTCTTGTCATTCCCGCGCAGGCGGGAATCCATGCAATATGCCCTATGGAACGCTGTTATGGATTCCCTCCTGCGCGGGAACGACGGTTGCGGGCATGTTCTGCCATGGATTCTACGGAGCATACGCACGGGCGTTGCCTGCGTCCAGCGCATAGCGCCCAAATGCTTAGCGAGTAGTGGTCAGCATGCGCGTCACGGGCTAAACTTCACCGCTTCCCGTATCGAAAGTTTCTAATGCGCATCACCGCCATCCATTCCGCTGCTGTTCCCATCGCTTCCGAAATCCGCAACGCCTATATCGATTTTTCCAAAATGACCGCCAGTGTTGTCGCGGTGGTCACTGATGTGATCCGCGACGGCAAGCCGGTGATCGGTTACGGCTTTAATTCCAATGGCCGTTACGCACAGCCGGGGTTGCTGGCCGAGCGTTTTATTCCGCGCGTGATGGAGGCCGATCCGAAATCGTTGATGAACGACGCGGGTGATAATCTCGATCCGCATCGCATCTGGGCGACGATGTTCACGAATGAAAAACCGGGCGGTCACGGCGAGCGTTCGGTGGCTATCGGCACGGTGGATATGGCGATGTGGGACGCGGTGGCGAAGATTGAAGGCAAGCCTTTGTACCGATTGCTCGCCGAGCGTTACAACGGCGGCAAGGTGGATGACAAGGTATTTGTGTACGCGGCGGGCGGTTACTACTATCCCGGCAAAAATCTCACCGCGTTGCAGGACGAGATGAAGAAATATCTCGCCCTCGGCTACTCGGTGGTGAAAATGAAAATCGGCGGTGATTCAGTTACCGATGATCTGAAGCGCATCGAAGCGGTGATCAAGGTCGTCGGCTCCGGCAAGAATCTCGCGGTGGATGCGAATGGCCGTTTTGATTTGAAAACCGCGATTGAATACGCGAAGGCGCTCGAACCCTACGGCTTGTTTTGGTACGAAGAAGCCGGTGACCCGCTCGATTACCAATTGCAGGCCGAGCTGGCGCATCACTACAAGCATCCGATGGCTACTGGCGAAAACCTTTTCTCGATGCAGGACGCGCGCAATCTGATACGCCACGGTGGCATGCGCAGTGACCGCGATTGGCTGCAATTCGATTGCGCGTTGTCGTATGGCTTGGTGGAATATCTGCGCACGCTAAACATGTTGAAAGAGAATGGCTGGTCATCGCGCCGCTGCTGCCCGCACGGCGGGCACCAGATGTCGCTCAACATCGCGGCGGGCTTGGGACTCGGCGGCAATGAGTCGTATCCGGATGTGTTTCAACCGTTCGGCGGCTTTGCGGACAACACGCCGGTGGTCGATGGTTATGTCACCATGCCGGATATTCCGGGCGTGGGATTTGAAGCGAAGTCAAAACTGTATGCGGTGATGCGTAAATTAGCGGAATAATGTAATTATTTGTTTTTAAATAGGAATTTCTATGGCCTGTTTTCAGTCATTTGCTGCATCTGCGGCGCTCTTGCTGTCATCACAGTTCGCGCTCACTGCAAATGCCGCTGATATTTTTCCCAATAAGCCGGTGCGCATGATCGTCGCGTTTCCGGTGGGAGGCGCGACGGATATTCTCGCGCGGGTGATGAGCCAGAAAATGAGCGAGCAGATGGGCTATCAGGTGATTGTTGATAATCGTCCGGGCGCGGGTGGCACCATCGGCACGCGCCTTGCCGCTAATGCAGCGCCGGATGGCTACACCCTGTTACTCGGCACCAGCAGCACGCACGCTATCGGCCCGCATCTTTATGCGAAACGTCCTTACGATCCGCTCACGGATTTTACCCACGTGATGCAAGTGGCGACGTCACCCACCGTGCTGATGGTGGCATCGCAGGTGCCGGCCAAGTCGGTCAAGGAACTGCTTACGCTGGCAAAGGCGCAGCCGGGTAAATTGAATTTTGGTTCATCGGGCGTGGGCACGCAGTTTCATTTGTCGGGCGAACTATTAAAGCTGCTGGCGGGCATTAATATCGTGCACATTCCGTACAAGGGCACCGCGCTGGTGTATCCCGATATGTTTGCAGGGCAGATTCAGATTTTGTTTGATTTGCCGATTGTTGCTATTCCTTTCATCAAGCAGGGCCGTATTCGCGCGCTCGGTGTTTCGGGCGCACAGCGTGCCGCGGTATTGCCGGACGTGCCGACCATGATAGAAGCGGGTATTGCCGGTTACGATGCCGACTTGTGGTTTGGTCTGTTCGCGCCGGCGCAAATGCCGAAAGCGCGGCTGTCGCGCGTGCATGCTGAAGTGGTCAAGGCAATGGGGGCGGCGGATGTGAAAGAACGATTCGTCACACTCGGCGCTGATCCGGTGGGCAGTGCGCCGGATGCTTTTACCGCTTTCCTTAAAATCGAAAATACCAAGTGGGAAAAAGTGGTCAAGGCGTCGGGCGCACGCGCGGACTAGCGGTAAGGCCTTAAGATAGTGTGGAATGATGGCAAGGGGGAGACCTATGTTACGGTTGCGTCAAACGTTGGTGCTTATATTGAGCGTGATTTTTATTTCCGCCATCTCAGCGGCCGACCTTGCGCGCGTGGACGAGGCCGAGATTCAGCGTCTGATGGATACTGTCGGGCAGAGCGACACCGAGAAAAAAATTATCCACCGCCGGTTAACCGCCTGGAAAACCATGATCGAATCGCCGCAAAACAAGGGCGCGGAGGACGGTAACAAACTCAGGCTGGTCAATGATTTTGTGGCGGAGACGCCGTTTTATTGCGATCCGGTGCAGTGGTGTCTTGAGGATTACTGGGCGAAGCCGCTGGAGTTTCTGGCCAACGATGGCGGCGATTGCGAAGATTTCGCCATTGCCAAGTATTACGCGTTGCGCGCGCTCGGCGTGCCGGATGACAAACTGCGCATCGTTTACGCGGGCTACCGCCAGGGCGCTTTCAGCGGCGCGCACATGGTGCTGGCGTATTACCCGACGCCCGACGGCGATCCGATGATTCTCGACAACATCAATCCGGATGTGCTGCCAGGATCGCGCCGCGCCGATCTCACGCCGGTGTTTAGTTTCAACACGCAGGGCCTGTGGTCGGCCAAAGAGTTAAAGGGGCGCGATACCAGCAATCCGCACAAATCGTGGGGCGATGTCTGGCGCAAAGTGCAAACCGACACCACCATAAAATTTCTCACGCCGGAACAGCGCAAATCGTCGGAATGCCAGGCGTTGCGTGGACGTGTGAGTTGGTGTCGATAATAACTATTTGTTTTTAAAGGAAAATAATGAACGGTGCTGAGAGCCTGGTGCGAACGTTGCTGAATGGCGATGTGAATGTTTGTTTTGCCAATCCCGGCACCTCTGAAATGCATTTTGTGTCGGCGCTCGATCGTGTCGAAGGCGTGCGCTGCATTTTGGGATTGTTTGAAGGCGTGGTGACGGGAGCGGCCGATGGTTATTATCGCGTCGCGGGCAAACCGGCAGCAACACTGCTGCATTTGGGCCCGGGCCTCGGTAACGGCTTGGCTAATTTGCACAATGCGAAGAAAGCGCGTTCCGGCATCGTTAACGTGGTGGGCGAGCACGCGGGCTATCACATCAAATACGATGCGCCACTGACCGCGGATATCGAAGGCGTGGCGCGTCCGATGTCGGATTGGGTGAAGACGTCGCATTCGTCAAAAACCATCGCTGCAGATGGCGCATTGGCGGTGCAGGCCGCTCGCACTGCGCCGGGACAGATCGCGACGCTGATTTTGCCTGCCGACACTGCATGGGGCGAGGCCGATGGTCCGGCACAAGTGGCGGAACCTGCACCGCGCGCGGCAGTGTCCAAAGAAGCCATCGCCGACGGCGTGCGCGCGCTGAAGAACGGAAAATCGGCGATGCTGCTGCTCGGCAATGCCGCGTTGCGCGGCAAGGCGTTGGAATGGGCGGGGCGCATCGCCGCCAAAACCGGTTGTGGCCTGATGAGCGAATTCAACAATGCGCGCATGGAACGTGGCGCGGGGCGCGCGCCGGTGCGGCAACTGCCGTTCGTGGTGGACAACGCGCTGGCGGTTCTGAAAGACACGCGCCAATTGATACTCGTCGGTGCAAAACTGCCGGTGTCGTTTTTTGCCTATCCCGGCAAGCCCAGCGTGCTGGTGCCCGAAGGCTGCGAGGTGATCAAGGTTGCCGGCGCGGAAGCCGATCTCGAAGGCACGCTCGAAGCGCTGGCCGGTGAACTCGGTGCGCGCGATGCGGCGCCGCTGGCGAATGCGCCGGCGTACGATGGTGCAATGCCCACCGGTGCTATTACGCTCGAAGGGCTGGGTGCGTTCTTCAACAGGATGATTCCCGAAAACGCCATCGTGATGGACGAAGCGGTGACCAGCGGCCGCGCGTTCACTGTCGCGACCATGGGTGCGCGCCCACACGACTGGCTCAACATCATGGGCGGTTCCATTGGCTGGGGGCTTGCAGCATCGGTGGGCGCCGCGATTGCCGCGCCTGACCGTAAGGTGATTGCGCTCGAAGGCGACGGCAGCGCCATGTACACGCAGCAGGCACTATGGACCATGGCGCGCGAAAATCTCGACATCACCATTGTCATCTTCGCCAATCGTGCCTACAAAATTCTGGTGAACGAACTTGCCAACGTCGGCGGCGGCACGCCGGGACGCAACGCCACCGACATGCTCACGCTGGATCGTCCGGGCCTGGATTGGGTGACGATTGCGAAGGGCTACGGTGTTGAATCAGGGCGCGCGACCAATCTGGATGAACTGGCGGTGCAGTTCAAGCGCGGGCTGGACCGGCACGGGCCTTATTTGGTGGAACTGGTGATGTGATGGGAGGCGGTCGCGGAATGTCAATATGCTCCTAGGACTCGATCTTAAGACATGGCTTGGGCTAGGCATCCTAGGCGCCATGGTATCTACTGTGGGTGCCTTACTGGGTATAGTCATCAAAGACTATTTTTTCGCCCGGTCCTTAGAGCGATGGAAACAGCAACAGACTTTGGAGCAGGTGTATCAGAAGTTCCGTGACCCGCTCTATCTAGCGGCGAGAGAGCTTGCATCGCGGAGCCTTGAGATTTTCAAGGACTATCCAACCGTCTACCTTAAAGCGAAAGTTTTTGAATCACGCCCGACTAGGCAGATTGAGAACAGTATCGACGATGCTTACTTCCAGCGATACAAGCTTATTAGTACGATATATCGACTCAGCGCATTTCTAGGATGGCTTGAATTGTATCGGCAAGAGATTACCTTCCTTCCCCCGGCACAAAATAAACATGCGAAAGCCCTTGAGGTCGCCGCTGATCTCATCCGAAGCGATCTGGCAGACGGCCAGATTAATGATGCCGATGACTGGCAAGAATGGCGTGATACGCTCATATTCCGTGAGGAACTGCGCGCTATCGGCGAATCTTTAATTGAGAATCGCGGAAGTGTGCGCGCCGTTATGGGCTATGGACACTATTGCGAACAAATGGAATCGGATTCCGACAACGCGGTAAAACGCTGGCTGCCCGTAGTAATGAATTTTTATCTAGACCTCGAAACCCACGGCAAGGATTTCCGCCGAGTACGTCTTCAGCGAATGTTTGTCCATCTTGTCGACTTCATGCGACTGCTGGATAGATCGTCGATAACGCCGTATCTGAACGAGGCATGTGCGACGCTACGATCAAAGATTCCTTAGGGCGCAATGCGCTGCGCCGCGTCCCTACAAAATCAAAAGCGCTACGCCGCGCGCCGCACCGGTGCCATCCCCGCTTTGGCTTTCGCAATCAATCCAGTGGCTTCCAGATCCGCCAGCATGCCCTTCTTCATTTCATCGGTCATTTCGGCACAAGGTGAACGCACCGGGCCGCCAACCATGCCGACGCAGTCCATCCAGAATTTTTGCTCGGAGATAGCCATGCGTCCGCCGGCACTGCCATAGCCGGGGATCCATTTGCACAGCACGGAGCGCAGCGGGTTGATGCTCTTGCAGATCTCGACGGCTTTGTTCATGTCACCGGCTTGGGCGGCGAGTGTGTAGTCACGCACCGGCAGGTAACCGGGCACCTGATACAAATGCGGGCAGTAGTTGAGCAGCCAGTGGTCGCCGCAGACAGCGATGTTGTAGAGCCACGGCGCTTCTTCGGCTACGCTGACTTCCATTTGCTGCCCCACGGTATTGCGCAATTGCGTGGCCGCGGCCATGCCGGACACGCCTTGTTTGTAGCCGCAGATATTGGGAATAGTGGCGAGGCGCTGCGCGAGTTTTGCCGAAATCGGATGACCTTGATTGGTATTAAACAGGCAGATGCCGATATCCACGCGTTCGGAGACGAACTTGTAATATTCATACACGGCGTCATCGCCGCGCGCCGCCATGTACGGCGTGAGGATGATCACAAAGTCGATGCCGATATCCTGCGCGTGCTTCGCGAGTTTGGCAGCCTCCAGCGGGTTCTGGTGATGGCAGCCTGCGATCAGCGGCACGCGGCCCTTGTTGACCTCGACATTGATCTCGGCGACGCGCATGCGTTCTTCGTTGGTCATCGCCCAGAATTCACCGACATTGCCGATGCAGTAGTGGCCGTCGATTTTCAGGTGCGTGATGCAATGCTCAAGGTTTGACGCGAGGCCTTTTTCGTCGAGCCGTTCGGCATCGATAAAATTCGTCGGCAGGGCCGTCCACACACCGCGCAGCATTTCCCGTGCGGCTTCCTTGGCTTCGTTGCGTTTGTATTTCATGTGTTTCTCCGGGTTGATGGGCGACGGCTGCTGCTACGTGAATTGAGAATATCAGAACGAAGTTGATCGAACCAGCGTGAGTCCGGATGGCGCTGCATCATTATAAGTATTTGTTTTTAAGGTATTTTTACCAAACCAAGCTCGGTCATGATGGTGCGCGTGGCGGCGTATTCGCCTTGCAGATATTTGCTGAATTCGCGGCTGCGCAGAAACTGGCCTTCCCAGTCGTGTGCTTCGAGTTGTTTTTTCCAGTCGTCGGTGGCGGCCATTTTCGCGAAGGTTTCTTCCCAGTAAGCAATGTGCGCGGGGCTGATACCTTTGGCGCCGAATACCGCGCGCCAGTTCGATACCCAGGAGTCGATGCCGTGCTCTTTGAATGTGGGCACGTTGGCCAGCGCGCCGCTCAGCCGGCGTTGTGAGGCAACCGCAAGGATGCGCGCATTGCCGGCTTGCACCTGTGCGATGGCTGAACTGACCGACGAGGCGACCAGTTGCAGATGCCCACCGGCCATCGCAGTCATCGATTCGGTATTGGTCTTGAATACGGCAGCGCGCACGCGCCGCGGGTCGGCGCCGCCGGCTTTGATTGCCTGCGACAGCGCAAGATGGTTCGGGCCGCCGCGACTGACAATGCCCACGGCAACGGATTCCGGATCAGCCTTAAGCCGCGCCATCAAATCCGGCAGGGTTTTGATCGGTGAATTTGCAGGCACCGAGATCACCGTGTGCTCCACCAGCAGCAGCGCAACCGGCGTGAGGTCGGCGTGGCTCAGCGGTGTAACGGCGGACAGGTAGTTGGTGTAAAGCGTGGGGTTTGCCAGCAGGTGAAAATGCGCGTCCGCCGGATGTTGGGTGAGATAAACAACCGCCAGCGTTTGATTGCCGCCGGGTTTGTTGGCGATATTCAGCGGCGTAGGCAGCAGCTTGTTGTCCTGCAGTATTTTTTGGGCGACACGCGCAATCTGGTCGTTGCTGCCGCCCGCAGCCGAAGAGGTGATGATCTCGACGACCTTATCGGGCTTCCATGCGGTCTGTGCCTGAACGGCAAACGTCAGTGCTGAGGTCAGCGTCACAACCAAAAGACGTGCAAACATTGCGATTACTCCACTTTGATTTTGGCTGCCTTGATCACATCGCCCCATTTTTTCAGTTCCGATGTGATGTAAGCGGTAAATTCTTCAGGTGTTGATGGCGTGGGCACGGTGCCTTCATTGAGCATGCGGTCGGTCACCTCTTTGGTGTTAACGCTGGCGACAATGTCGCGGCTCAGGCGCTGCACGATGTCCTTGGGCATGTTAGCCGGGCCGAGCATGCCGCCCCAGGCGTAAGCCTCGTAGCCGGGCAGTCCTGCTTCGGCTACCGTCGGGAATTCCGGTAACGACGGCATGCGCTTGGCGTTGCCAACGCCGAGCGCGCGCAGTTTACCGGCGCGGATATGCGGCAACGCTGTTGGAATGCTGCTGTAGGTCAGATGCGCTTCACCGGAGAGCACAGCAATAACCGACGGCGCTGTGCCTTTGTAGGGAATACCGGTGGTTTGCACTTTGCCTACGGAATTCAAAAGTTCACCCGCAATATGCCCGGTATTACCGACACCGGGATGCGAATAGGTTATTTCGTTGGGGCGCGATTTCGCCAGCGCGATCAGGTCCTTCACGTTCTTCACGGGCAACGACGGGTGCGCCACCAGCATCAGCGGAAAATTAATCATATTGGCGATCGGTGTGAAATCGCGCAGCGTGTCGTACGGCAATTTCGCGTAGAGGTGCGGATTGATCGCCAGCGGTCCGGCGGATACCGCCGCGATGGTATAGCCGTCGGGTGGTGCAGCCATCAGCGCTTGCAGCCCGACGATGCCGTTGGCGCCAGCGCGGTTATCGATGGCGACTTGCTGACCGAGGCGCTCCGCCAGCTTTTGCCCGACCACACGTCCGACAAAATCTACGCCGCCGCCCGGCGGGAACGGTACGATCATGCGGATCGCCTTGTTGGGATAGCCTTGTGCATTTGCCGTTGGTGGCAACAGTGAAATCGGGAACATCGCACATGCCGCTACGGTTGATGCAGCCGCCAGTTGTCGCGTACAACGCATGTCATGCTCCTCCTGTGTTTATGGGCGGCAAGTTTGCAGCAATTCAAAGCGTTGTCAACTGGAGTGCCGCCTGATTGCGATCCGAGTTGTCCCGTGCGGCCGCTGCTATACTGCACACGCCATTGAATCAGGGAGAGTACGCGTGCTAAGAATCGGAATTCTGCTGGGTGACGACATCGGTCTTGAGGTGGTGCCCGAAGCGATCAAGGTGATGAAAGCCGCTGCGGCGAAAACGGGGCTGGCTATTACGTGGAGCGATCACGCCATCGGCAAACGCGGCCACGATCTGCATGGACACACGTTTCCATTGCAAACGCAGGCGGAACTGGAAAAAGTCGATGGCTGGCTTTGCGGCCCTATCGGCCACAACGCCTATCCGCGCAACGATCCGACGTGGATCATGCCGCCGGTGCGCAAGCGCTTTGAGCTATACGCGAATATCAAGCCGGTGAAGTCGTATCCGAATATTCCGTCAGTGCACAAGAACGTCGATATCGTATTTTTACGTGAAGTGACCGAGGGCATGCAGTCGTCCGATACCATCGTTGCCGGCGCGGGGGAATTCAGACCCAACGACGAGATATCGATAGGCACGCGCGTGGTGACACGCAAAGGCGCCAATCGCGTGGCTCGCGCGGCGTTTGAGATTGCGCGCACACGCACCAAAAAGATCGTGACATCGGTGCATAAAGAACCGGTGTACCGGCTGGTATGCGGCATGTTCGCCGAGGAATGCCGCAAAGTGGCGAAAGAATTTCCTGACGTAAAGTTTACGGAAGTGCTGGTCGACGGCTTCGCGATGAAAATCGTGATGAATCCGCATCAGTACGATGTGGTAGTTACTACCAATCAGTTTGGCGACATCCTCACCGACCTGGGGGCGGGCATTGTCGGCGGATTGGGTCTCGCGCCGGGTCTGGTCTGCGGTGAAAAGCAGGCGATGGCGCAGGCCACGCACGGTTCGGCGCCGGATATCGCCGGCAAAAATATCGCCAACCCCTATGCGCTGATTATGTCAGGGCAGATGTTGCTGGAATGGCTGGGGCGCAAACGCAATGATGTAAAGGCGATAGAGGCTGCGGCGCTGATGGACCGTGCAATGGAAAAAGTGATTGCCGAACAGAAGCAACTTACCCCTGATCTGGGTGGCACCGCCAGCACCACGCAGATGGGTGATGCGGTGGCGGCTGCAGTGTAGGTCGGAACGCGTAGCGGTTCCGACCTACGACCCCGCTACCGCACCGCTGCGGCAATCTTCCGCGTAATCTCTGCGCGCCATTCCTCGGCAGGCTTGAAGCCCGGCGTGTCGCGGCAATGTTTTTCGATGCCGGCCCAGAGTTGATCGTCGGGTAGTTCCAGATCCACGGCCAGTCGATGCGGCTGCGGCACATACCAGGGCGTGTCGATCAGCAGTTCGACGCGATTGCCTTCGGGATCGAGAAAATACACGGATAGTGCATTGCCATGCGTGATCGGTCCGAGCATTTTCTGGATCGGCTCTTTCAGCAACTGGCGATACATCGAACGCAGCGTCGCCAGGCTATCCACACGAAATGAGATCTGGTTGACGATACTGAAGCTGAGATCAGTGGGACGGCCGGACGCAAACACCAGTTGATGATGCTCGCGCGGATCGCGCGTCATGAATACGATGGAGCCGTTGTTTTCGCGGTCACCGCGATCCGACACCACGAATTTCAGCACGCGCGTATAAAAATCGACCATTTTGTTAACGTCGGTGACGAAATAACCGACGTGGCTCAGTGCGAGCGAAAAACCGTTTGACATGGCAGCTTCCTTGGGTGCTGGGAACGAGGCATGTATCATACCGCCGGTTGTGGATTCCGGGGAGAGGGTATGACGCATTGGGCATCCGTATTTCTGGCGGCTATATTTGCCTGGCCTGCCGTGGTGCAATCCCAAAGCGCCGCGGAGCAAAGCCTGCGCTCGCGGCCGATTCGTATTGTAGTCGCGTCGGGTGCTGGCGGCGGCACCGACATCACCGGCAGGCACGTCGCGCGCACCATGGGCGACTTGTTGCGCCACACGGTGATCGTGGAAAACCGGCCGGGGGCGGGGTCCACCACCGGCACGGACTATGGCGCCAAGGCCACGCCGGACGGGCACACGCTGCTGGTATCGAGCGGCAGTTCGATGGTGATGAATGGGTTGCTTTACAAAAACCTGCCATACGATTCGCTGCGCGATTTTGTCGCTGTCGGCTTTATCGCGGCGTATCCATTTTTGCTCATCGCGCGCGCCGATTTGCCGGCGAACAATCTGGCAGAGTTACAAAAATACGCGAAGGAACGGCCGGGCAAATTGACCTACGGCTCATCGGGCGTGGGTTCGGTGCAGCATGTGTGGGGCACCATTTTATTTCGTAGCATGGGGCTTGATCTTTTGCACGTGCCATATAAAGGCGCGGCGCAGGCCGCGCAGGAACTGATGGGCGGGCGCATCGATTTGATGTTTGACAACCTGACGGCGGCACGGCGTTATGTTGAGACAGGCCGGGCCAAAGGGCTGGTTGTGTCGCCTGCCGCGCGTTCCAAAGAAATGCCTAATGTGCCGACGGTCAACGAAAGTGGCGTGGTCAAATTCGACGGGGAAAGCTGGATGGGCATGTTTGCGCCGGCGGCGACGCCGCGCGCCACGGTGGATGCGTTGCGCACGATTTTCGTGAACGTCACGCGCGATGCGGATTTCACTGCTCGTATCGAAGCGGGCGGTGGACGCATCATGAGTATTCCGCCGCAGCAGCAGCAAGCGTTTTTGAAAAGTGAAATCGATCGTTGGGGCGCGCAGATCAAACAGTACGGCGTGAAAGCGGAATAAGGGAGTCGAAGCAGTTGCAACCTTTGTTGCTGGTATCAAGCTATCTACTTGAGCGCTACGGCACGCGGATTGAGGCGGTATTGCGCGACGCGCCGCGTCGATTGGACATCCTGCCGTTTGCTTTTGATATGCCGCTTACGGCGGGCCAAATAAACCGTATTGAGGCTGCTTTTTATTCCTATGAAATCTGGGCTGGAACGGTAAAAACGCATCTGAGTCCGCAGTCAGCGGTGTTTTGGCCGATAGTCGATAGCGCGCCCCATCTCAGGTGGGTGCAGGTGTTTTCTGCGGGGTCGGATCAACAGCGGTACCAGCACGTGTTGTCGCGCGGCGTACGGCTTACCACGTCAGCGGGTGTAAACGCCGGCCCGGTTGCGCTGACCGCATTTACCGGGTTGTTGGCGATTGCGCGGGGTTTTCCGCAGTGGCTTTCTGCGCAGCGGCGTCACGCGTGGCTGCCGTTGCAAGGCAAGGAAATGCCGCGGGACATGCGCGGGCAAACCGCAATTATTTTCGGAACGGGGCCGATCGGATCTGCGATAGCGCGCCATTTGCATAGCCTCGGTGTGTGCACCTGGGGTGTACGGCGAAGCGGCCGACCGGCGGAACATTTCGATAAGACGTTGCCGCTGTGCGCATTGGACGATGCGTTGCCCTCTGCGGACTGGTTGGTGCTGGCGGGGCCATTGACGCCGGAGACGCGCGGGCTCATCGACGCCCGGCGCTTTGCGTTACTGCCGCGCGGCGCAGGGTTCGTCAATGTAT
Source organism: Burkholderiales bacterium (assembly GCA_040081205.1). Classification (GTDB taxonomy): domain Bacteria; phylum Pseudomonadota; class Gammaproteobacteria; order Burkholderiales; family SG8-41; genus UBA5216. The sequence continues at coordinate 16,245 of JBEBHE010000009.1, forward strand.
CGCGAGGCGAAATTGTCGATGAAGTGGCGCTGATTGACGCATTGCGCAGCGGCCATCTGCGCGGTGCTTACCTCGACGTGTTCGCGACGGAGCCGTTGCCATCGGCGTCGCGGTTCTGGGATTTGCCGAACGTGCTGATGTCACCGCACAACGCGGCGGCGTCCGACGGTTACATCGAACGCGGCGTGGCATTGTTTCTGCGGAATCTCGCGCGGTATCTAGCGGGTGGCAGTTTGGTTAATGAATCGTAAGTATTTTTTTTAAAACAACTTTAATCTGCCCGGATATTCGCCGCACGTGCCACTGCACCCCACTTTTTGGTCTCGGCGGCAATCAGCGCGGTGAATTCTTCCGGCGTAGCGGGTACGGGCACCGTGCCGCCGGCGAGCAGGCGGTCGGCGGTATCTTTGGTTTTTAATACCTCGTTGATTTCCTGATTCAGTTTGCGCACCACGTCGGCGGGCAATTTTGCCGGGCCGATCACGCCGCCCCACGAATAGGCTTCGTAACCCGGCAGGCCGGATTCGGCGATCGTCGGAAACTCCGGTTGCGACGGAATACGCTTCGCGTTACCGACGCCGAGTGCGCGCATTTTGCCGGCGCGTATGTGCGCTAGCGTCGGTGGAATGCTGGCGAACATCAGTTGCACCTCGCCCGACAACAGGGCAATCGCCGAGGGGCCGCTGCCTTTGTACGGGATGTGAAGCATGTCTATTTTGGCCATCGACTTGAATAACTCGGAAGCGAGATGATCCGAATTGCCGGCACCCGATGACGCATAAGTAAGCTGCCCGGGACGAGACTTGGCGAGTGCAACGAGTTCTTTCACGTTTTTCACCGGCAGTGACGGATGCGTCAGCAGCAACAGCGGAAAATCCACCCCGCGTGCGATGATCGTAAAGTCGCGCAGCGTGTCGTAAGGCAGTTTCGTGTACACATGCGGGTTCACCGCCAGTGGGCCGGCCGATGCGCTGGCGATGGTGTAGCCGTCGGGCGCGGCCGCCATCAGCGCCTGCAAGCCGATAATGCCGTTCGAGCCGGCGCGGTTGTCGATGACCACTTGCTGGCCGAGCCGTTCCGATAATTTCTGCGCAATGATGCGCGCCATGAAATCCACGCCGCCGCCGGCGGGAAACGGCACGATCATGCGTATCGATTTGGCGGGGTACGGCTGCGCTGCTGCCATGGACGGAACTGCGCTGACGCAGATCAACAACCATTTACAAGGCAAACTGATTTTCATTTTTCCTCCGATAAGTGCCGCGCACTGTCTATGAATCATCGCAGGTTGTCAACCGCGTTGAACCACGTAGAATGCCTTGGCGACGAGGCAAATTGCCATCATGGATATCCAAAAATTCTCAAGCCGTGTTCCGCTGTTCGCCGGTCTCGATCCGGCGGATCTGCAATTTGTGTTGCGTGTGGCGCGGCGGCTCGAATTCGCCAAAGGCGCAATGCTGGTACGGCAAGGCCAGATGGCCGATAGCGCACTGGTGATGGAGTCGGGCAGCGCCAGCGTGGTCAGCGTGCTGCCGGGTGGCGGCGAAGTGGTGATGTCGGAGCTGGGCCCGGGCAGCGTTCTGGGCGAAATGGCTTTGCTCGACAGCGGCGTGCGTTCTGCCAATGTGGTGGCACGCGAACCCACCGCCTGTTTGAGTATGGAGCGCGACGTATTTCGCATGCTGATCGCGCAGGGCAATCGCGCGGTGCTCGCGATCAATCACCGCATCATGCTGGGTTTATGCCAGCGGCTGCGTGAATTGAACGGAAAAATTCTGTCTCACAGCACACCGGAACACCTCGCGCCGGCGGGAGTGCAACAGCCTGGGGAACGGCAACGCTGTGCATTCGATCATCGCGCGTTTCTGGCATTGCTGCCTGCGTTCAGGCATTTCAGTACTGAAGAAATCAATGTTCTGGATGGCGCTGCAAACGTTTTTGAGTTGCCGCGCGGCGCTATGCTGTTTAGCGCAGGCGAACCAAGCGATGCGTGTTATGTGGTGATACGCGGCGCGCTGGAAATCAGCCGCGAGCAGAATGGCGAACACCGGCGCATCGGTATCCTCGGTCCGGGGCGGCTGTGCGGCATACTCGCGTTGATCGAAAATGCCGCGCACAGCATGTCGGCGAGCGCGCGTGAAAACGTGACGCTGATGGAAATCCCCCGAACGGTGTTTGAGCGGTATTACAACGGCACGGCGCACGGGGCGCTGAAATTCCAGCAGGCCATCAATCAGGAGCTGCTACAGGCGCTGGCACGCACTAATAATCATCTGACGCGACTCATCAGCCAGGCGCGTATCCGGGAACATGGCCATAATATGGGCCATTTGACGCGCGAATTGGGCCACGCACTGTGTGAGCAGGACTATCGCGCCGGTACGGGATGAGTCGCGTGCGCTATCACCGCAATGCTTAATGGCATTACAATGTATTGTCCGGGCTCGTAGCCCGTTTCTTTCCATTATGTGAGAGGCAAACGCATGGACAAATCACTGAACAGCTACAGCATTTTCGACCTGCGCGAATTGGCGAAGAAGCGTGTGCCGCGCGGCCCGTTTGAATTCGTGGATCGCGGCACGGAAGAAGAAGTCTCGCTGCGTAACAACCGCGAAGTATTTGACCGCATTCGCTTTAAGACACGCACCTTTGTCGATGTTTCCAAACGCACGCAGGAAACGGAAATTTTCGGCGTCAAACACAAGATGCCGCTGGTGATCGCACCCACGGGCACTGCCGGGTTGATGTGGTACGAAGGTGAAATTGCGTTGGCCAAAGCCGCGCGCGCGGCGGGCATTCCGTTCACGCTGGCGACGGGCTCAATGACGGCGATGGAGCGCGTGGCCGATGAGGCCGGCGGCGAGTTGTGGTTCCAGCTGTATCTGTGGCCGGATCGCACCATGTCGCACGAGTTGGTCGAGCGTGCCAAAGCGGCAGGCTACAAGGCGCTGGTGGTAACAGTGGATGGCGTATCCGCGGGCAATCGCGAATACAACATCCGCAACGGCTTTACGCTGCCATTCACTTATTCGCCGGTGGCGCTGGCGGACATGATCATGCATCCGCGCTGGTTGTTTGGTGTGCTGTTTAAATATCTCGCCACTACCGGCATGCCGATGTATCAAAATTACCCAGAGCGCGCCAAAGCCAAGATGACGGCGGGGCCGATGGGACGTTCAAGTTTGCGCACCGACGCGATCAAGTGGGACGATCTCGACGCGCTGCGTAAGATCTGGCCGCACAAGCTGATTGTCAAAGGCATCCTCAATGCGGAAGACGCCGCGGAAGCGGTCAATCATGGCGCCGACGGTATCGATGTATCGAATCACGGTGGACGTAATCTCGACGGCATTATTTCGCCGATCGAAGCGTTGCCGGAAATTGTCGATGCAGTGGGCAGTCGCACCACAGTGTTTTGTGACAGCGGTTTCCGTCGCGGCAGTGATGTGGTGAAAGCGTTGTGCCTTGGCGCCAAGGCTGTGATGGTGGGCCGCGCGACGCTGTATGGCGTGGCGGCAGGTGGTGAGGCGGGTGCGGCGCGCGCATTGCAGATTTTCCGCGACGAGATTCATCGCAATATCGCGTTGCTCGGCGTGACTGATTTGTCGCAGCTTGGGCCGCAGTATCTGAAATTTCTGGATCAGTCGTTGCGTCCGGCGAACGTGCGTCCCAACCTGCGGGTGGTGGCGGAGGCGAAGGCGGCAGAGGCGTAAGAGGGATATGGAGTGCGGGAGCTTACTCCCGCACTCCAGATTACTCGGGCGTAATACCCGCGTCCTTCACGATTTTTCCGAAGCGCGCGTATTCGGCTTTCACCAGCGCCGCGAGTTCCTGCGGGCTGCTGGGAAACAGATCGAAGCCTTGGCTGCCAAGGCGCTCGCGTGTGTCGGGCATTTTCATCGCCTTAACCGCTTCGGCGTTCAAGCGTTCGACAATCGCGTTCGGCAAGCCTGCCGGGCCGTAGAAGCCGTACCAGTTTTCCATCACGAATTGCGGATACCCCGCTTCAGCCGATGTGGGCAGGCTGGGCAGCGCGTGTGACCGCCGGGGACTTAACGTGACGATACCGCGCAGTTTTCCCTGCTGCACATACTGCGCGACGCTGGACACCGCAACGACAACGATATCCACTTGCCCGCTGATCAGATCGACGAGTGCGATAGTCGCGCCTTTGTACGGCACATGCACGATGTCGGTTTTGGTTATCGATTTCAACGCTTCCATCGCCAGATGATTGGTGGAACCAATGCCACCGGAACCATACGCCAATTTTTTTGGCTGCATTTTTGCAAGATCAATCACCCGCTGCAACGATTGCGCCGGAACGGAGGGATGAATTGCCATCACGTTGGGTACACTGCCGAGCAGCGCAATGGGGGTGAAGTCGCGCAGGGGATCGTAGCCGACTTTCTTGTAGAGAAATGGACTGAACACCAATCCTGGCGGAGAAATCAGCAAGGTGTAGCCGTCCGCCGGCGATTTTGCGACCAGTTCTATGCCGATGTTGCCGCCGGCGCCGAGACGCGGATCGACGACGAAAGTTTGTCCGAACGCATCGGAGAATTTGGGTGCAAGCCAGCGTGAAATCAGATTGGAGCCGCCTGTACCGAATGGAATCACGATGCGCACGGTTTTGGCTGGATATGCCACGTTTGCGGGTTGTGCGTGCGCTGCGTGGCAAGTCAGCAGCATAGTGACACTGACCAGTACGCGCAGCAAAAGAGTCAATCGCATTGCATTCCTTTCTGAGGCAGGCTGCGGCGAATGATAAACTAAGGTGACTCCTTTCAATAGAGATTCACGTTCATGGCGTTATTGATCGACGAAAGCTGCATCAAGCAGTTGGTGACAATGGATGATGCTTTAGCCGCCGTGGAAGAAGTTTTCCGCGAGCAGGGTAAAGGCGGCATCGCCAGTGTGAGCAACGTGCCGCGCGTGCGCGTGCCGGTAAAGGGCGGCACTTTGCGTATCACCGCAGCGGTGTTGTCGTATCGCGGCTATTACGGTGTGAAGATTTCCAGCACGGCGGTATTCGGGCGCGACGCTGGAAGGATGTTTTGTCTGTATAGCGAAACCAGTGGTGAACTGGCCGCTATCGTGCAGGTGTTCGCGATGGGCGCGATGCGCACGGGCGCAGCGAGCGGTATCGCGACGAAATATCTGGCTAACGCCGATGCCGCCGTGCTCGGTGTGCTGGGCTCGGGCCGGCAGGCGCGCACGCAAGTCGAAGCGGTGTGCAAGGTGCGCCCGATACGCGAAGTGCGCGTGTATAGCCCGAATACAGAGCATCGCGATTCGTTTTGCCGGGATATGAAAAAATTCAATAATAACAAATACTTATCCATGAGCACTGCAGAAGACGCCGTGCGCGGTGCGGATGTGATTGTGAGTGCCACCACGTCCGAACAGCCGATCGTGTTGGGTCGTTGGCTGAAACCCGGTGTGCATATCAACGCCATCGGCGCAAACCTCGAACATCGCCGCGAGCTGGATCGTGACGCTGTGCTGGCGGCGGCATTTATTTGCGCGGATGATGTCGAGCAGGTGCGCTATGAATCGACCGATTTGGCAGAGCCGGTGAAAGCAGGCGCTTTTAGCTGGGATCGTGTGCGCGGATTGTCGGAAGTCGTGTCGGGGCAGTTGCCTGGCCGCACGTCGCGCGACGACATCACGATTTTCAAATCACTCGGTGTGGCGATGGAAGATGTGGCGTTGGCGGTGCGGGCCTACGAAAAAGCGCTGGTGCAGGGCGCTGGAACGCCATTGCCCAATTTGGCGGGCTGAACGCTTCGGCGTTTTATGATTTTCAATGGAGGAATTATGACTATGACACGTCGGGGATTCGTCAAGAGCGCGGTGAGCGCCGGTTTTGTGTTGCAGGCCGCGCAAGGCCGTTGGGCCTCGGCGCAAAGCACTCCCGCACTCGAACGCAACAAAGCGCTGGCCTTGCGCTTCAAAAAAGCGCAGGGCACGGCAGATGAGGCTGCAGTGATGAAGGAAGTGCTCTCGCCCCACTACAAACGCGTGCGCGGCGGCATGCATCATCTGGCGGCCAACGCCGCCGGACAGGGTTTTCCGGGGGCGGGCAATTTTTTGCGCACAGCAATTCCTGATCGTGTGGATGTGATCGAGGAAGTGATAGCTGAAGGCGACCGCGTTGGGTTGTTGTTCCGGCTGACGGGCACGCATCAGGGCAATCTGTTTGGCATTGCGCCCACCGGCAAAAAGCTGGACGTGTATGAAGCCGCGATTCTGCGTATAGCCAACGACCAAATCGTCGAAGGCTGGTTCATGGCTGATGAAGCGGGGCTGCTCAAGCAGCTCGGCGCCACCTTGCCGGAACGCAAGGATGGCAAACGCGTTGTGCCGCCGGTTACCGGTGCCGGCGAAGATCCCAACATCGTGTTGAAGCGACTCGAGTCAGGGCCGAATGCCACGCGCGAAGATCGCAATCGCCTGATGGTCGCGCGCTCAAAAGGATCTGCGCCGCCGGCAGGCGACCGCGCGGCGGATTACAAGCAAGGCCGGCAGGGTTTCCAGCATATGCGCAATTACGGTGTTGCCAAGGGTGTAGCGACGGAAACGCCGACGCGCGCACTGCCTGACCGCCGCGATCTTATCGACGGCCTGATCGCCGAAGGCGAATCGGTGTGGATGCATTTCAAAATTGCAGGCACGCAGACGGTAAACCTGTACGGGGTTGCGCCCACCGGCAGGCGCATTGAGGCCGAGGAAATCGGCATCATGAAGTTTCAGGACGGCAAATGGAAATCGGGCTGGTACTTCGGCGATGAACTGGCGCTGATGTTGCAACTGGACGCGCTGCACATGCTGCAGAGCTAGTGTGAAGGGGTAGTGATGGCCCGTCTGGCAATGGTAGAACCACAAAATGAACCCGCTGCACTAAAGCCGGTGTTTGACCAGTTGCGTGCCACACGCGGTCGTGTGCCGGGTATGTATCGTACGCTGGCGCATCAACCCGCAGTGCTGGCGGCACATCGAGCCTACTTTCACGCCGCGCTGGATACCGGCGTGCTGCCGCGCCCGTTCAAGGAAAAAATCGCGTTCAAGGTCGCGCGTCTGCGTGAAACGCCGTATTGCACGGGCTCGCATAAAAGTTATGCGCTGAAGCATGGCGTGTCCGCAGAAGAACTGGAGGCGATTGATCGCGGCGATTACGCCGGGCTGCCTGAACGCGAACAGGCCGCGCTTCGGTTTGCAGAGGCGATGTCGGGTGTGAATGCGCCCATTGACGATGCCGTGTTTGGGAAATTGACGGCACACTTCGCGGAAAACGAGGTGGTGGAAATCGTGGCGCTGATCGGTATTATGGAACTCGCCTGTTCATTCGCGCAGGTATTCGGCCTCGCGCCAGACTGAGCACGACACAACAACCGGCACTGTCGTCAATACGATGTCAGGCCGCCATCCACCAACATCGTTTGGCCGGTTACATATTCCGCTGCGGGGCTCGCCAGATAACTCGCCAGTCCGGCCACATCGGCTTCAGTGCAAAAGCGTTTGAACGGAATGCGGTCGATCATCAGTTGCCGACGCGCAGGATCGGCGCCGAGGGATTTTTTGCGCGTGGGCGTTTCAGTAGTGCCGGGCGCGATGGCGTTGACACGTATGCCGTGCTCCGCCCATTCGATGGCGAGCATACGTGTCATTTGCGAAATGCCCGCTTTGCTGATGCCATAGGCCGAGATGTTGGCAATCCCCACGATGCCGTGCGTGGAAGCAATGCTGATGATGCTTCCCTTGCGCTTGGCGGCGATGAGCTGGCGGCCCATTTGCTGGCTCATGAAAAACGTGCCGGTGAGATTGACATCCATCACCGCATTCCATTCGTCGCGCGTCATGTCCACCACGGGTTTGCGCAATAACACGCCGGCGTTATTGACCAGCAGATCGAGTTTGCCGAATGATTTCAGCACAGCGTGCATGCACGCTTCGACGCTGTCTTGCGAGCGTGTATCCAGCGCAATGGGCAGGCCCTGCGTTCCATGAGATTTTATTTGTGCGAGGGTATCGCCCAGCGCATCCGCTTTGAGTTCGGTAACAGCGACATCGTAGCCATCGCGCGCGAGTGCTGCCGCAATGGCGCTGCCGATGCCGTACGATGCGCCGGTAACCAGTGCTGTGCGCCGTGGTAAGTGTTCAGAAGTCATGTGATTTAAGTATTGATTAGAAATATTTTTTACGACGCCACTTTTTCGGCCGATCCGCCGGATAAACGTTGCCGCTGGCGGTAACCCCCAGATCGACCAGCAGTTTGCACAGCGTAATGGCGCAGCGGTAGCCTTCGAGCACCGGCACATCCCAGCCGATGTCATTCAGGCGCTGCTGCAAATACGGCTGTAACCAAAATGTGCCGGAGCAGCCCAGTGTAATCACATCGGCGCCGTCTTCTTCGATGGCGGCCACCGCTTCAATTACCGCCGCTTCGACCATTTCGGATTTTTCACCGCGTGCCATTTTCGCTATTTGCTCGGCGCGCGTGGTTTCGCCGACATACGGCGGGCGCGGCAGCGGAAAATTAATGTTGCGTATCGATGCGCAGCGATCCTGAAAGCGATGGCGCAGCACCAGATCGTAGTAGTACATGTTGTGATTTTCGGCGAGATCAACCACGCTGAATTTGTTGCCGAGCGTGGAGGCGATATGCATTTGCGAGTAGGCGCACGAGGTGACCGGAACGCCGAAATGATGGCCGATTTCGCGCGACGCCAGAAACCCTGGTTCGCCACCGCCCAGCAGCACGATACCGTTATATTTGCCGCTCTCGCACGCTTTGCGCACGATAGGCAGGCGTGCCGCCGAGACAATATCGAATTCCTCGCGCGTTTCCACCGGCCATTCGCCGTACGACGCCTCAGGCCCCGGATCGCGGTCCCATTCGATGGTGTCGAGCAGCGGTTTCAGGGTTTTGTAATTCATCAGCACTTCTTCCTTGGGACCGAAGAAGTTGCGCGTGGTGTGTTTAGCGCTGGCTTTGAGATGGAACGCTTCGATCAGCAGGAAGCGGTAGCGGTTTTGTGTATTGACAGTCATATAAATTACCTAATAAAAACAAATAATTAGTGGTTGTTGCGTTTGACGATTTCGCTGGCGCGCTCAGCGATCATGATGGTTGGTGCGTTGGTATTGCCGGAGGTAATCGTTGGCATGATCGACGCGTCGATCACGCGCAAACGCTCAATGCCGCGTACTCTGAAATCGGTATCAACCACAGCGCTGGGGTCGTTGGTGCGTCCCATTTTGCAGGTGCCGACCGGGTGAAAAATCGTGGTGCCGATATCACCGGCGGCTTTCACCAGTTCGTCATCCGTCTGAAATGCCGGGCCGGGCATGAATTCTTCGGGTTGGTATTTTTTCAGTGCATGGCTTTCGGTAACGATACGCCGTGTGACTCGGATGGCGTCGATGGCGATTTTGCGATCCTCATCGGTGGAAAGATAATTGGGCGCAATTGCCGGATATGCGCGCGGGTCGGCGGACGTGATGCTGACATGCCCGCGCGATGTGGGACGCAGGTTGCACACGCTGGCGGTAAACGCGGGAAACTTGTGCGGCGGCACGCCAAAACGATCCAGCGAAATCGGCTGCACGTGATACTCGAGATTCGCCGTTCGTTGCGACGGATCGGATTTGATGAACGCCCCTGTCTGCGACGGGGGCATGGTCATGGGCCCGGTGCGATGCAGTGCATATTCAAGGCCGATTTTTATTTTTTCCCACCATGAATCGAGCATGACGTTGAGGGTGGGCGCGCCTTGAATTTTGAAGGAGAGCCGCAATTGCAGATGGTCTTGCAGATTTTCACCGACGGGCAAGTCATGCACCAGCGGAATACCGTGCTTTTGCAGCAGTGCGGCAGGGCCGATGCCCGACAGTTGCAGTATTTGCGGACTGCCGATGGCACCTGCGGACAAAATGGTTTCGCGCCGCGCTTCGGCGAATGTTACTTCGCGGCCGCTTTTGCCACGACTGTATTCAACCCCCAGCACGCGCCGGTCTTTGAGGCGCAGCTTGTGCACCAGCGCACCGGTAATCACCGTGAGATTCGGGCGTTCCATCGCCGGGCGCAAAAACGCTTTCGCCGTGCTCCAGCGCCTGCCGTCTTTTTGCGTGACTTCAAAGCGCGACACGCCTTCATTATCGCCGCGATTAAAATCATCGGTGAGCGGCACGCCGTGTTCGACAGCGGCATCGCGGAACGCATCGAGAATTTCCCAACTGGTGCGCGGCGTATCGACATGAAGCTCGCCGCCTTCGCCATGCTTTTCGTCAGGACCGCGCCAACTGTCTTCGACTTGCATGAAGGTGGGCAGCACGTTTTGCCACGACCAGCCTGAATCGCCGGTCAATTGCGCCCACTCGTTGTAGTCGCGCGCCTGTCCGCGCAGATAGAGCATGGCGTTGATCGATGAACTGCCGCCGAGCACTTTGCCGCGGGGGTAATTGATCGAGCGGCCGTTGAGACCTGCTTCGGCAACGGTTTTGTAGCACCAGTCGGTGCGCGGGTTGCCGATGCAATATAAATAGCCGACGGGGATGTGTATCCAGTGCCAATTGTCTTTGCCACCCGCTTCGATCAGTAGCACCGAAACCGCTGGGTCGGCGCTGAGGCGATTGGCGAGCACGCAACCGGCGGAGCCTGCGCCGATGATGATGTAGTCGTAAGCGTTGTTCAATGGCGTTGGGGCGTGGCTGGGATATTTTTAAATTTTTTCGCGCACACGCAAATAACTGGCAAAACGCGGTAGCCCACTGTTGGTCAGGCCGCGATAAGTATACGTTATCACTGTTCCGATATCAGGCGGATTGGCGCGAACCGCATCCGTAAAACCGGTGCCGATCTGAAAGCGTTTGCCATCCGTTGTTTCGACACGCAGCGCCCCCATTTTTCCTTCGTTTTTGCCCTGACCCGCCACGTAGCCGATCACGGTCGCTTCGGCGTCATCCAGTGGTTTTAATTTAAGCAGTGCATCGTTGCGCCCTGTGATGTAAAGCGCGTCGGCGCGATGAAGCATCAATCCTTCGCCACCTGCGCTAACGATTTCCGCGAGTTTGCGTTTGAGTGCCGCATTATCTTTGATGCGGAATTGCTCTACGGCGACCAACTGCGCAAAGCCGGTCTGAGCGGTGATACGTTTGATCTGTTCGTAACGTTCCGCAAACGTCCCCGGCGCGTTGGGCAATTCAAATACCATGTATTTTATTTGCCGCCATTCGTCGTCCTGCGGCGTCGTTTTACGCACAGCCCCCGACAGTTTTTCAAACTGGCCGCGCGCCATCCACAACTCGCCATCAAGCGCTTGCTTCGGCAGCTTGGCAATAAACCACGCCGGCGCGGCAATAACGTTGCCTGCGCGGGAACGCAGCGTCTGACCGTCCCACAGCCCGCGCACGCCGTCATATTTTTCGCTGACGAGATAAGGCGCCGGATCCACGTCGGTGCGGGCTACCGTGGCGAGCAAAGCGCCTGGTGCGGCAGGCGCTTGTGCGTGAATGACAGAGGCGGGCGCAAGCAGCCAGCAAAGCGTAAATACCGCAATGATCCGTATCGATTTTTTCATCTGGCTACTCCGTTCCGGTTCCAATTATTGCGAAGCCAGTTTGACGGGCATTGCGCTGGCTCAAAAAAATTAGCGACGTTTCAATCCCAGCAACTTTGCCGCAGTGCCGCTAATAATCTGATCTTTCTGTTTGCGCGTGAGATTCTTTGCTTTTTCCACAAAATCCACCGGCTTGTAGTAGCCCATGTCATAGGGATAGTCCGTGCCGATGACGACGTGATCGGCTCCGTACAGGTTAACAAGGTGATCCAGTTGCGGTTCGCCGAAGACCATGGTGTCGTAGTAAATTTTCTTCATGTAAAACGACGGTGGACGTGTGATGTGGTCGTGGCATTCCGGGCGCACGCGGTAGGCGTGATCCATGCGCGCGGGGTAATGGCCCAAAAAGCCGCCGCCGTGGGCGGTGACGATTTTCAGTTTCGGATAACGCTCCAGCACGCCGCCGAATACGATATGTGCCAGCGCCACCGTGGTGTCGAGCGGGTTGCCGATCACATTGGTGAGAAAGTGTTTGGTCAGCCGCTGCGGTGAGGTGAATCCGATGGGGTGCAGGAACACCACCGCGCCGAGTTCCTCGGCCTTCGCCCACATTTTTTCGTATTGCGGGTCTGCGATTTCCGCGCCGGCGACGTTGGTGCCGATTTCGATGCCTTTGAAACCGAGTTTTTTCATGCAGTAGGTCAGTTCCGATACGGCATGTTCCGGTGATTGCATCGGCAGTGTGCCCAGCGGCGCGAAGCGATCAGGATGCGTGGCGGTTACCTCCGCCAGCCGTTCGTTGATGGTGCGCGCCACCTGGCGGCCCAACTCGGGTTCGACGGCGTAGTAATACTGCAACGGCGACGTGGAGATCGCCTGCACGTCGATATCCATTTTGTCCATGTCCGCGATACGCTGATCGATATCGGTGAGCTTCTTGTGCAAATCCTGATGCAGCTTTTTTTGCTGTGCTTCGGTGCGCGGGTTGCCATAACGCGCGGTGGGCGAGGCATTGGTCGTTGATTGTTTGGCGATGGCGTCGGCGGCATCGGTGTGTATGTGGCAGTGCAGATCGATGGAGATGGCTTTTGATTTGCCCTTAACTTTGATGGTTTTGCGGCTGGCGGCTTTGCTGGCGGCGGCAGATGAGGGCTTGCAAGTGAACGGCATGAGGTTCCTTTAGAGTATTTATGCTAAGTATTTGTTTTTAAATCAATTTTCAGGCCCGGCGTATTTGCCTGCCGTATGCGGAAATTCGCTTTTCACAATCTTGAATTTCGAAATATCCACTGTCGCATCGCGATGCAAAAACAGCGACGCATCGCGCATGAATTTTTCCACGCCGAAGTCGAGCATGATGCCATTGCCGCCGTGCAACTCGACCGCGTGCATGCATACTTTGAAAATTTCCTCGGATGCGAACAGCTTTGCCTGATTGCACAGCCCTTCAGCATCGTGCCCTTTGGCATTCACTGCGCGAATGGCTTCGTTGAGCAACGCGCGCACGGCGTTAAGTTTGGTGATCATTTCGCCGACGCGCACGGCGACCGCCTGATGCTTGATCAGGATACGGCCGCCCTGCACATAGTTTTGCACGTACTGCGCGGTGGCTTCAAACGCGGCCATGCCGACGCCCAGGTTCTTGGCAGCGACGATAATTTTTCCGGGACGAAAATAAACGCCCGCGCGCGTCATCGCGATATCTTCCACCAGGCAGTGATCCGCCGGCACGGCGCAATCCTCGAATACGATTTCACCGTTGTTCATAAAGCGCCCGCCCAGGGTTTCATTGCAGCGCATGACGGTGAGGCCAGGGGTATCGCGCGGCACCAGAAAGCTTGACGTGCCTTTGGTAATACCGGCGCCGGGCGTGGTGGTGGCGTACACTACGTACAGTTTGGCATCGTAGCCATTGGTGATGAAATGCTTGCGGCCGTTGATGACCCACTTATCGCCTTGTTTCGCGGCGCGCGTATGCATCATCGCTTCGGGCACGTCGTACGGCAACCAGCGGTCGGAGGCACCGCGTGGTTCGGTCAGCGCGTGCGAGAGCAGGAAGGAGGGGTCTTCAGCAATGCGCGGAAACCACTTTTCCTGCAAATGACGCGGGGCAATGTTCTGCAGCAGCTTGGAGACTTTCCAGATTTGCACCAGCTTGTCCGCGAGTCCGGAATCGCCGCGTGAAATTTCTTCCGCCACCATGGCAAAGGTCTGCACTTCGGTGGCGGGATCAACCGGTGTGCCGCCGAATTCTTCAGGAATGCCGAGCGCACGCACGCCAATGTTGTGCGCGCCTTGCAGCAGTTGCAGCGTCGGCCGGTTCTCCGGCACCATGTCCCATTCTTTTTTCCAGTTGGCGCGAACGAAAGGCGTGACTTCCTTGTCCACAAAGGAGCGGATGGTGTCGCGCATCATGCGCTGTTCGGCGGTCAGGCTGCGTTCAATGATTTCCTGCATGGAGATTCCCTATGTGGCTGACATGGACGAAGTGTGCATTATGCGGTTTTGTGCGGCGAATGAAAATCGCCGGTGATGTCTCGCGGGATATTGCGCCGATGCGCGCAGGCGTGTACGCTTGCGGTCATCTGAGAAAGCGCTTGCTACCAATATAAAAATGAGGAGATTTTCGTGTCATCAGGATTGAAAGCAGTTGCTCCGGCGTTTTGTGCGTTGTTCGTGGTTACCAGTGCTGCGGGTGCCGAGTTTCCGTCACGCCCGATCCGTCTTATCGCCGCGAACTCCGCCGGCGGCGGTCTTGACCTGGTATCCCGCGCGGTGAGTCCTAAGCTCAGCGCTGCGTTTGGCCAGCAAGTGGTGGTGGATAATCGTGCGGGGGCTGCCGGCAGCGTCGCATCGGAGATTGTTTCGAAATCCGCGCCGGACGGCTACACCGTGCTGTGCAGTTCGGTGGGTGGACTGGCGGTAAATACTAATTTGTACAAGGGACTTAACTACAATCCGTTGCGTGATTTTGCGCCGCTCACATTTGCCAGCTCACAGGGTAATCTGGTGGTGGTCAATCCCTCCGTGCCGGTCAAGACGTTGCAGGACCTCACCGCGCACATCAAAGCCAACCCCACCAAATTGACCTATGGTTCATCGGGTGCAGGCAATGCAGGGCATCTGGCGACCGAGTTGTACCTGAATATGATCGGCGGCAAGATGGTGCATGTGCCATACAAGGGCGGTGCGCCGGTGATGGTGGATTTGATAGCAGGGCAGGTGCAGGTGGTGTTTTCGTCGTCGGCCACCGCGGTGCCGCAGGTCAAGGCGGGCAAAATCCGCGCACTGGCCGTGACCACCGCGCGCCGCTTTACCGTGTTGCCTGATTTACCGACGATGGCCGAATCCGGATTGCCCGGCTACGAAGCGGACAACTGGTACGGTTTCGTAACGGTTGCAAAGACGCCGAAGCCGATTCTCGACCGTTTGCATGCCGAACTGACCAAGGCGCTACAGACCGCTGACGTGCGGCAAGCGTTGACCAATCAGGGCCTTGATCTGCGCGTCAGTTCGCCTGAAGAATTCGGCGCTTATATCAAGTCGGAATTCGACAAGTGGGCGAAGGTGATAAAAACCGCTGGACTCTCTGCTAACTAAGGCGCGCAGCTAATCCTGCGGCGCGATTTTTTCGTCGCGGATGACCTTCGTCCAGCGCGCGACTTCGGTGGCCATGAATTGCTGCGCTTCGCGCGGGCTGGTGCTGAATGGCTCCGCGCCGAACGCGGCGAATTTTTCCTTGATGTCGGGTCGCTGTAAAATCGCGCGCACGGTGTCGTTCAGCCGTTGTGTAACAAGCGCAGGCAGATTTTTGGGTGCGGCGACGGCGTACCACGCCAGCACGTCAAAATCTGGCAGTACGGTTTCCGCCAGCGTCGGCACATTAGGCCACAGTGAAAAGCGTTTTTTGGTGGTTACCGCCAGCGCGCGTATGCGGCCACTTTCGACAAAGTTTGATGCGCCGCCCGGCGTGGTGAACAACAATGGAATCTCGCCCTGGATCAACGCCAGCGGCCCGGCATTGCCGCCTTTGTACGGCACATGATTCAACTTTAGTCCGGCGCGCGCCTGAAACAACACGGCGGCGAGATGCATGCCGCTGCCGACGCCGCCGGTGCCGTAGTTGATTTTTCCGGGGTCGTTCTTTGCGAGTTGTACCACGTCCTGCGCGGATTTGGCGGCAAAGTTTGGCGAGGCGAGCATGACCATCGGATTGCTC
>JBEBHE010000187.1:0-9176 GCA_040081205.1 Burkholderiales bacterium
CTCACGCATAACCTGTGGTCGCCGATACCCAAGGAATTCGACGATTACATCGCCAAACCCAAGACCAACAACTACCGTTCGTTGCACACGGCCGTGATCGGCCCGGAAGGTAAATCCGTCGAGGTTCAGATACGCACGCACGACATGCATCAGAGTTCGGAACTGGGCGTGGCCGCGCACTGGCGTTACAAGGAGGGCGGGCGTCAGGCAAAAGGATACGATGAAAAAATCTCGTGGCTGCGGCAAATCCTCGATTGGAAGGAGACGGTGCGCGACACCGGCGAGCTGGCCGAACAATTCAAGACCGGATTATTCGACGACACGATTTACGTGTTCACGCCGCAAGGCAGGGTAGTCGATTTGCCGAAAGGCGCTACGCCGATTGATTTTGCGTATCACGTGCATACCGAGCTCGGTCATCGTTGCCGCGGCGCGAAAGTGGATGGCGCGATGGCGCCGCTGAACACGGTGCTGCGCAACGGGCAACAGGTTGAAATCACTACTGTGGCGCAAGGCGGGCCGAGCCGCGACTGGTTGAACCTGCAACTGGGTTTTATCAAGAGCCAGGGCGCGCGCGCAAAAGTGCGGCAGTGGTTCAACCGGCAAAACTACGACACGGATGTGGCGCAAGGCCGCGCGATGCTAGAAAAAGAATTGCAGCGCCATGGGCTCACCGCGCTGAACCTCGACAAACTGGCGGAAGAGCAGGGCTATGACAGGCTCGACGATTTTCTGGCGGAGATAGCAAGGGGCGACGTGGGGCCCAAGCGTCTGCAGGACGCATTACGTCCCGCGCCGGCCGTAGCGCCGCCGGAAATACCGGCGCCGCGCAAGCCGCGAGCGAGCAACAAAGGCGGCGGTGTGCTGGTAGTTGGTGTTGATAAATTGCTGACGGTACCGGCGAAATGCTGCAAACCGGCGCCGCCGGAACCCATTATCGGGTTTGTCTCGCGCGGGCGCGGCGTTACCGTGCATCGGGCGAGTTGCGTAAACGTGAAGCGGCTGGATCGGGAGCGTATTGTTCCCGCCGAGTGGGGCGTGGCCAGCGGTGCAACTTTTCCGGCGGAGATCGAAATCGAAGCACTGGATCGGACCGGGTTGTTGCGCGACATCAGCGAAGTATTCACGCGCGAGCGCGCGAACGTCACTGCGACGAACACGCTCACACGCGACATGCTGGCGCGCATGCGTTTCACTATGGAAATTGTGAATCTCGATCAGTTGCAGCGTGTGCTGATGATGGTTCGCGAGGTGAAGGGCGTTATGCGGGCAGGGCGGCGGTAACGACACCTCTGCAGCAACAAATCATCCAAACGGCTGAACCTCAAAGTGGCTTGACAAGGAGCGTGGGCGTGGCAAAACTGAAAGCGAAAGTGGCGTTTCTCACCGGCGCGGGCGCGGGCATCGCGAAGGCAACGGCTAAAGCGTACGTTGCCGAGGGCGCGAAGGTGGCGATCATCGAAATGAACCGCGACGCGGGCGAGGCGGCTGAGCGTGAAATCCGCGCGGCGGGTGGCGATGCCATTTTTATTGAAACGGATGTGACCAAAGACGACAGCATGAAGCGCGCGATGGATGCGACCATCGCCCGTTTCGGACGGCTGGATATTATTTTTAATTGCGCGGGCGGTTCGTATCAGGAGGACGTGCCGGTGCATGAAATGGACCTTGATGTGTGGCATCGGACGATTAACCTCAATTTGCTGCATCCGTTTTTGAGTTGCCGTCACGGCATACCGCACCTGATCAAGGCGGGTGGCGGCGTCATCATCAATGTGACGTCGCATCTGGGCTTGATGGGTTCGATGAAACCGGCGTATGCGGCAACCAAGGGCGGCATCATTTCATTCACCAAAACACTGGCAGCGCAATACGTGGAGCATGGCATACGCGCCAACGCCATTGCGCCCGGCTCCATACGTACCGAGCGGCAGATCAAACGATATGAAAACAAGGAGTGGATGAATGCGGAAAAGCCGTCGCCCGCCGCCCGTGCGCGCCAGATTGCGCATAAGCTATATCCGTATTCAGCCGGCGCGTCAGAGGACATTGCGGCAATTGCCGTGTTTCTGGCGTCGAACGATTCACGCATGCTTACGGGCACCACGATTGCCGCGGATGGCGGCCGTTCCAGTTATCTGAAAATTTACGCGGGAGAAGATTGATTTGAAGTCTTATTTGTCGGGGATAGCAGTGGTGTTGTGTGCGGCCAATGCATTCGCACAGAGTTATCCAACCAAGCCGATACGCATGGTCATTACCTATCCGCCTGGCGGCAACACGGATCTGGTCGGACGCGCGATGGCGGCAAAACTCACGGAATTGATGGGGCAACAGGTTGTGGTGGATAACCGCGGCGGCGCCGGCGGCGTGATGGGTACGATGATCGCCGCGCAAGCCGCGCCGGACGGTTACACCATCATGTTGGGAACGTCAGCGGGCATGGTGGTGAATCCGCTGCTGTCGAGCAAACTGCCGTACGATGCGCTGAAGGATTTTGCGCCGGTGAGCAATGTCATTATCGTGCCACAGTTGCTGGTGACCAACCCGCAACTGTCGGCGAAGACAGTTAAAGACCTCATCGCGCTGGCGAAAGCAAAGCCCGGTTCGCTCAACGCCGGTTCCAGCGGGGTAGGCACGCCTAATCATCTGGGCACGGAATTGCTAAAGGGTTTGGCCGGTGTGAACATTGTGCATGTGCCATACAAGGGCGGCGCACAGGCATTGACTGATCTCATCGGGGGGCAGATACAAATGGCGTTCAGCAGCATTCCAGCGGTGTTGCCGCACATCAAGGCCGGGCGCCTGAATGTGCTCGGCGTGGGCAGCGCCAAGCGCTCGCCCGCACTGCCGAACGTGCCGACGATTGCCGAAGCCGGCGTGCCAGGCTACGAATACACCACGTGGTACGGCATTTTCGCTCCTTCGCGCACGCCGCAGGCGATTGTGACGCGGCTCAACAGCGAGATCGTGAAGGGCCTTAACGCACCGGAGATTAACCAGCGTTTTGTCGCCAACGGCGGCGATCCGGCGCCGAGCACACCCGATGAATTGCGCCGCTATATGATCGAAGAATCCGCGCGTTGGGCAAAGACTATCAAAGCGGCGGGCATACGCATCGATTAGCCCGGTGCGTCGCCGCACTATCCGTCAGTGAATGTGATCGTCAGACCCTGCACGCCGGGCAAATGGTCATAGCGCGATTGCCACGTCTCGCCCGCCTTGACAGGTAGCGCTGCGGTCAGTGTGCCAGTGGTGATGATTTCCCCGGCGGCCAGCGGATCAAATGCCGGTTGCCTGGCCAGCACGTTGGCGAGAAACCCCAGCGCCAGCGCCGGATGATCGAGTGCGTTGCTGCCTGTGCCGCGATCCATCACGTCGCCGTTTTTATTCAGCGTAATGTTGCAGTCGCGTAGTTGTTCAGCGAGCACAGATAGTTTGTCGTCAGTGACCGCGACGGGAGCGCCGACGACCAGCCGCCAGTGCAATGAAGAATCGGCGACGAATTCTGCCGGTGTGCATTTCCAACCGGCGAAGTGGCAGCACACGATTTCAAAGCTCGGTGCAACCCATTCAATGGCACGCAAAATTTCAGCAGGATCGTTGCAGTTCACCGGCATCGGTGCCCGCAGTTTGAAAGCGATTTCGGGTTCGATCAGCGGTTGCGCGCTATTCGTGAGAGACAGCGTAGCCTTGCCGCCGTTCGCATAGACTGCGGTGCTATCGTAGACGTGATGCCAGATCGGCGAGGTCGCGCCGTACTGCCGCCAGATGTTGCGGTTGGTAAAGCCAATTTTGCGTCCCACGGTCTTTTCGCCCCGCGCACGGCGCAGATTTATCAGTTCGGCAGAGACGGCATAGGCGTCGTCTATGTTGAATGCGGGGTGTCGCGCGACGAGGGAAGAAACGATCGTGCCTTCATCCCAGGCGGTCAGTAGTGCATTGGCGATGGCGCTCGTAAGCATTTGTTATTAAATGATTATTTGACGCAGCGAAAAGCGATGTTGTGGTGCCCTGCGCGCGGATTGCGTGACAGCGTGCGTCCACGTTGCGTAGTGGTGATTTCGTCGGCGGGCGAATCGTGCCCGCCACCGCGCGTAGCGCGTACCGGGCCCGGCAATGAATCTTCGCGATCATCATCGGCACGATACGGATAGGGACGGTACGCGCTCGATACCCAATGCCACGCATTGCCGGCCATGCCGAGCACGCCATACGGGCTTGCGCCAGCGGCGAAATTTTCAACCGGCGCAGTGTCGTTAAAACGCGCGCCAAACTGCGCCTGAGGTGTGCGAGTGCGCTCGGGCGCGGCGTTGCCCCACGGATATTTTCGCGCGTCCGTGCCGCGCGCGGCTTTCTCCCACTCGGCTTCCGTGGGCAAACGCTTGCTGCGCCACGCGCAATATTCACGTGCGCCCAGCCACGACGCTTCTACTGCAGGATGATTTTCGTAACCGCGATCAGCGACATATTTGCCAGCGACCTGATGAATGCGCGCATCGCTATCGTCGTAGTCGTAGAGCCGCTCGCCTTTCGCGGTACTGTGTCCACGCACGTTGAGAAATTCGGCGAACTGCGCGTTGGTTACCGGGAGACGATCAATCTGAAATGCAGGCAGCGTGACGGGATGCGCAGGCCGTTCGTCTTCCGGACCGTCGTTGCTTCCCATGATGAAAATGCCAGCCGGAATCGCAACCATACCGGTGATCCTGTCGTCTGCCGTTGCGGCGCCGGCGCATGCCGCTATGCAAACCAGCCCGATCACCAGCCGGCGCACCATCTATTCCGGTTTGATGCCCGCAGCCTTGACCACTTTTCCGATGGTGGTGTAGTCGTCGCGAATCAATTTCGCGAACTCTTCAGGCGATGCGCTGGCAGTGGGCGCGAGGCCTTGCGTGGCGAATTGTTCTTTGACGTCGGGCATGGACGCAACTTTGTGCATGATGCCATGCACGCGATTGACGATGGCACGAGGCGTGCCTGCCGGCGCCAGCACGCCGTTCCAACTGGCGTATTCGTAACCGGGCACGCCGGCTTCGGCGATGGTGGGCAACTCCGGCAGAATGGGTGAGCGCTGCTTCGACGAAATCGCAATGGCACGCAGGCGCCCGGCGCGTATTTGTCCAACCAATGCCGCTGCCGGTGAGATCGCCCATTGCGCTTCATTACCGACCACCGCAGTAGTCATCGGTCCGCCGCCTTTATAGGGTACGTGGATAGTGTTGATGCCGGTAATTCCGACGAACAAAAGCCCCGCGAGATGACTGGATGAGCCTATTCCCGCCGACCCCATATTGAGTTTGCCCGGCTGCGCTTTTACCAGCGCCAGAAACTCGCTTACGCTTTTCACGGGAAGACTTGGGTTTACGACGAAAACGGCTTCGACATTGGCGAACAGCGAAATGGGCGCGAAGTCTTTCAGCGTGTCGAACGGCAGCTTTTTGTAGGTGAAGCTGGAGACGATCATCGAACTGGATGCGCCCGCGAGCAGCGTGTAGCCGTCGGTGGGAGAGCGTGCCGCCAGTTCCACACCGATGGTGCCGCCGGCACCGCCGCGATTATCGATAACGATTTGTTGACCAAGCAGGTCGGACATTTTCGCGGCGAATATGCGCAGGATGGTATCAAGCGACGAGCCCGCCGACTGAGCGGCGATCATGCGTATCGGGCGTTGCGGGTAAGCCTGTCCTGAGCCCGTCGAAGCGGTACTGGTTGCGGCGGGTTGGGCCTGTGCCGCAGAAGTTAAGACAATTACTCCTGCGACTGCCAATCCCTTGATTTTTTGCAGCATGTGGATTCCCCCATCTTGCGACGCCAGCGGCATTCTGGCACGGCAGGGGCGTTGTGTGGAAGCCCCTTTTCAAATGAGGGCAATTAGGCGCACAATGACTCATCAGGTCATTTCAAAGGAGGCAGTCATGGGCAACATGGAGCAAGTGGGACACACGCTGGAAGCATTTGCGGCTCAATGTCACGATTTCATCAAGGCGGAACCCGGTCCGGCCGGACGTAAAAAAGTCTGCGGTTTGTTGTCTCAAGTGTTGAGTGACGAGCAATTTGTGGCGAAGTACGTGGACAGCAACGACAAAGAGCGCAACATTCTGTACGAGGATCCGGAATTCGGTTTTTGCATCATTGCGCACAACTACGAAGGCCCGAAGGAAAGTGGCCCGCATGACCACGGCCATTCATGGGCGATTTACGGCCAGGCGCGCGGCGAAACAGCAATGAATGACTGGGCGCTGGTTGAAAAAGCATCGGTTCAGGTGCCGGGCAAGGTAAAACATGTGCGTACTTACAAACTTACGCCCGGCGTGGCGCATTTGTATAACGAAGGGGATTTGCATTCGCCGAGCCGTGCGTCTTCGACCAAACTGATTCGTATTGAAGGCACCGATATGACCAAGGTGCAGCGGTTGAAGTTTGTGCCGGTGTGACGTTCGGCATGTAACGCGCCATGAAAAAAGACCGCTGATGCGGTCTTTTTTTTGTCTAGTGAGTGGTTTCGGCCGGTATCGCGGGTAGCGGCCCGGTGGCCAGATTGTAGAGATGGCGCTTTCGCACCAGCCACATCGAGAGCGATACAAAGCCGCCGAACAGCGCGATCACGATATAGATCGAAAAATCCATGCTGATTAACAGCGCATAAAGACCGATCATGATCAGGATGGACAGGTTTTCGTTGAAATTCTGTACCGCGATGGAGTGCCCGGCGCCCATCAGGATGTGACCGCGATGTTGCAGCAGCGCATTCATCGGCACCACGAAAAATCCTGCCAGTGCGCCGATCATGATGATCAGCGGCACGGCGACATAAACGGACCGCACTACGATCATGGCCATCACGATCACGCCCATAAGTATACCCATGGGGATGACGTTGACCGAGCGATTGAGCGGCACGATCCTGGCCGCGATAATGGCGCCGATAGCAATGCCGACCGCGCAAACGCCTTGCAGATAAGTGGATTTCGACAAATCATAGCCCAGGGCAGTTTCGGCCCATTTGAGCACGATAAATTGCAGCGTCGCGCCGGCACCCCAGAACAGCGTGGTGGTCGCCAGTGAAATCTGGCCCAGCTTGTCGCTCCACAGCAGTTTCATGCAATGCGCGAATTCACGGATCAGGTACAGCGGGTTGCGATTCACCATTTTGTGATCGACGCCGGTGTTGGGGATGTAGAGATTGAAAATTGCGGCGACAACATAGAGCAAGACAATAACGACGATGGCCGCTTCGCCGGGCGTGTCGATGTTCGTCAGGAAGTGCGGCAATTCTATGGCGAGCAACCGGTCGGAAACTGCTTCACTCACGAGCGCGCCGCCCAGCAGCGTACCCAGAATGATGGAGCCGACCGTCAGGCCTTCAATCCAGCCGTTGGCGACGACCAGTTTGTGGTGAGGCAGGTATTCGGTGAGGATGCCGTACTTGGCGGGCGAATAAGCGGCGGCGCCAAGACCGACGACCGCGTAGCCCAGCAATATCGTCACGTAGTCTTCAACGCCGGGTATTGACCACCAGTCGTGGGTGAATATCATCAGGCAGCCAACGACCTTGATGGTGTTGGTGAAAAACATCACGCGGCCTTTGGGCATCGAGTCGGCGAATGCGCCGACCACGGCCGCGAACAACACGTACGACACCGTGAATACAAACTTCAGCATCGGCGTCATCCACTCGGGCGCAAACAACTGTGTGAGCAGTGCAATGGCGGCGATCAGCAGTGCATTGTCTGCCAGCGACGAGAAGAATTGCGCCGCCATAATGATGTAAAAACCGAAGGGCATGTATTTGATTTGTCAGGATATTTACGTAGCCGATGTTGGCGCCGCGTAACGGTCGCGACTTTATACCATAATTTGTGTGAGGGTAGCGTGAATGCATGCCGAAGCGCCGGTGCGCCGCGTGACGATTGGATTCATCAGCCGTCGAGGGCGGGTTCGCGATGGCGCTACTCGCCGTTGTCGAAATGTGGTTGAATACTTGAGACAAGATGACTACCGACTATCCACCTTCGGCGGCACGCCATCCAGCCAATCGCTGTGAAATGCTGACCGTCTCGATGCAGTTTGCAGCACTCATGTGCCTGCCGCTCACCGCCGGTATCGCTCTGGCGCAAAAACATCCGGCGAAGCCCGTACGCATTCTCGTCGGCAACGCGCCGGGCGGTGCCAACGACTTTATCGCGCGTCTTGTCGGGCAGAAACTGAACGAGGCGTGGGGGCAGCCGGTGATTATCGACAATCGATCCGGCGGCAGCGGCGTGATTGCTATGGAGCTGGCGGCGCGCGCCGCGCCTGACGGGCACACCTTGCTGGTGTCGAACAGCCAGATGTCCAGCAATATGCTGCTCGGCAAAGTGCCGTTCGACATCCGTAAAGTTTATAGCCACGTGGTGCAGTTGACGACGCAGATGTATGTGGTTACGGTGAATCCGTCGTTGGCGGCGCAGTCGATGAAAGAATTGATTGCTTATTCGAAATCGAAGCCCAACGCGATAAGCTACGGCACGCCGGGCACCGGGTCGCCAGCACATTTGGGTATCGAGCAATTCAAGCTGATGACGGGGGCGGCCATGCTGCACGTGCCGTATAAAGGCAATGGCCCGGCAATGGTCGATTTGATGAGCGGGCAAATTCAACTGGTGTTTGGCTCGTCGGTTTCGGTGATGCCGCAGGCGCGCGCCGGAAAACTCCGGGCGCTGGCGGTGACGGGGCACAAACGCGCGTCGTTGCTGCCTGATCTTCCCACCGTGGCCGAGGCCGGCGCACCGGGGTATGCGTTGACCAATGCGTATGGATTTTTTGTGCCGGCGGGCACGCCCGCGGCGATTGTCGATGCGATCAACAAACAATCCAATGCCGTGATCGCGGCGCGCGAATTCCGCGCGCGGCTTGAAGCCGACGGCGTCGAAGCGGCGCCGCCGAATTCGCCCGCCGATTATCGCGGCGCCGTTGAGCGCGATATCGCCCTGCTGGAAAAATTTTTCAAAACGCCGGGCATTTCGCCCGACACGTTCAAATAGCTTTACGGTAAACGCATCATGGCCGACAGGCGATTGCAGGTATTTCACAGCGTGGCGAAGCAGCTTTCGTTTACCAAGGCGGCCGAGCAGTTGTTCATGACGCAGCCGGCGGTGACGTTTCAGGTGAAGCAGCTCGAAGAACATTTCAAC
>JBEBHE010000188.1:0-9157 GCA_040081205.1 Burkholderiales bacterium
ATATTATGTAACTATTTGTTTTTAAATATAATTTCATGATTCCCTCGTTTGGCTTATTTCCACAGCGACGCTACGGCATTCACTGCTGCATCCACATCTGCGTTACCGATATGCCGCTGCGTCACAAAGCGCAGTGTCGTTGCGGAAGCAGGACTCACGCGCACGCCTTTGCGCTCAAGATCTGCCGACCATTGCGCGGCGCTACGTCCGCTGGCACGCACGTCCATCCGCACGAGATTGGTTTCAACGTCGTGCGGATCCACCAGGCTTGCATCAATGCGATGCAATCCTTCAGCCAGCCGTTTAGCGGTGGCGTGATCTTCTTTCAGGCGGTCCACCATTGTCTCTAGGGCGACGATGCCTGCGGCAGCGAGTGGCCCCGCCTGCCGCATATTGCCGCCGACCATGCGCCGAAACGTGCGGGCGCGTTCGATGTAGGTTTTGCTGCCACACAGCACCGAACCCACCGGCGCAGAAAGCCCTTTGGATACGCAAAAGCAAATCGAATCCGTGTGCTGTGCAATGTCACTTGCGGGTACACCTAATGCTGCCGCCGCATTGAAAAGCCGCGCGCCGTCGGTATGTACCGGCACGCCGTGCTCGCGCGCGAGCGCATGCACCGCCTGCATATGCGCCAGCGGCAACACCGCGCCACCTGCCTGATTGTGCGTGGTTTCCATACACACCAGCGCAGTACCAAGATTGTTGCGCGTCATCGGGCGGATTTTTTCGCGCAGTGCTTCGATATCCATTGCGCCGCGCACGCCTTGCACGCCCCTGTGAAACATGCCCGCCAGTCCCGCAACGCCACCCAACTCCGAAACCAGAATATGCGCGCTTGATTCCAGCAGCACCTCACCGCCGCGCTGTGCGTGCGTTAGCACTGCCACCAGATTGGTCATGGTGCCGCTCGGCATGAATGCACCGGCTTCCTTGCCGGTGCGATTCGCGGCTAGCGCTTCGAGTTGCATCACCGTGTCGTCGCCGTCGCGCGAATCGTCGCCGTAACTCGCCTCACGCATGGATTCGAGCATCGCTTCGGTGGGTCGGGTGATGGTGTCGCTGCGTAAATCGATCATATAAAATACCTATAAAAACAAATAGTTATAACTTGCGAGCTACCAACAGGCATTCCGCGACTTCGGCAAAGCCCGCACCGCATCGATGGCTGCTGACGTACGCCGGCAAGTGCTCAACGCGCTCGCCAAAATCAAGAATGTTGGCGACACCCACGGCGTGCGGAAAATAGCCAAACATCGGCGCGTCGTTCGGCGAATCGCCGACGAATACATACTGATCGCGCGTGGCATCGAGATCAACGGCAAACGCTTCGCGCATCAGCGTTTTGCTCATGCTGAGTTTGTCGTAACCACCGAACCAGCCGTTCACATGAATAGAGCTCACCTTGGCGGTGAGGCCATGCTTTTCCATGCGCATGACGATTTCATCGACCGCCGATGGCGGCAGCGGCGCCACATCTTCGCGGAAATCAACTGCAAGGTCGGTTTCTCGGTAGGACTGATCGGCGGCAATGGCGGTTCCAGGAACGGCCTGCGTGATCTCTTGCGCGATTTGTGCAAAGCGCGCGCGATGCGCCCCACGTGTCGCGGCATCATGCACAAAATGCCGGCGCATTTTGTGCACGGCTTTGTCATAGCGAAAATAAAACGCGCCGTTTTCGCCGACCACACCATCCACCGGCCACATGCGCGCGATGTGGTCGCACCAGCCCGCGGGTCGGCCGGTGACGGGAATCACCAGCAGTCCGGCGTGTTGCAACCGTTCCATCGCGCTGTATGCTTCAGCGGTAATACGGCCTTCGGTGCTCAGCGTGTCGTCGATGTCGCACAACACGCCGCGTACTTTGCGTCGTGCTTCAAGTGTAAATTCGGTCAGCGGTTTCATGCCGGCAGCACGTTACGCCACGCCTTCGATTTCGACCATTGCCCATACACGCTTGAACGGGCCACGACTTTTAAGCAACTCTTGCCGCGCGGATTCCGCCAATTCGGGGTTGATCCATTTCGGCTGGCCGAGCGTGCATGAAAGATACGCACGATGCGCATTTTCTTCGAGGAAGAACGCGCCCGTCACCGATTCTTCGATATCGCCGCCGGTAACCACGCCGCCGTGCGCATAAAGCAGCGCCGCGCGATGCGGTCCCAGCGCCTTGGCGAGCGCTTGCCCGCGCTGCGGGTTGCTGATAAGCCGCGGGTCGTCGTAAATCGGCAATCCATCTGCGAACAACGTGCCCATCAGATGGATCGGCTGAAGCCGGTGCGCTCCGCTGGTGCTAAACGAAGTCGCATGCATGCCGTGATAGTGAATGATGCTGTGTACGTCCGGCCGCGCGCGATAAATTTCGTGGTGGATCGGCGCTTCGCCCGGTGTGACGCCTTTACCGGCAAGGACCGTGCCGCTCATGTCGTACACCAGCATGTCATCGGGCACGATGATCGGACCCAGCGAGTGGCGCGTGAGCATATAGTTATCCGTGCCCGGAATGCGCACGCTCAGATGGCCGAAGCCTTCGATAAAGCCGCGGCGATAAAGAAAGCGCCACGCTTTCATGCATTTTTCCATCAGGGCGGCTTCGGTAGAGGGCATGCGGGTCCTTAAGCAATGAGCGGTGGTGAGGATGGTTCAACGGGGTGCGGATGGAAGCCGAATTTTTTGGATACGTTTTTGCTCATGATGGGTTCCAGCCGAACGTTGCTGTCGCGAAACTTGAGCCACAGCGGTATCGGGTGTTGATGTTCGATGATTTCTACCAGTTCATCGAATACACTTTCCTCAACGATATTGCCATTGGCGTCGACCATCGAGGCAAGCAGCAGTGGATCGAGATCCTGATCATGCACGATGCCGATGCCCTGGTCGGTATGGATGATTACCGTACCTTGTTCGTCGATCCACGCACCGAGCAGCGTGTTTACGCCATTACCGATGTGGGTAGCCAGCGCAAGCGGTTTATTCACATCGTTGGTCACGCGATAAATATACGGCGTGTAATCCAGATCGGCAAACACGCGCTGCGGGCCGTTCTGAAAAAACCAGCAACCCGCGTCATCGTGAAGATAATTACGGCTGATGAAAGCGTTCAAGGCGTCGTTGCCGATGGTTTCGCGCTTGATCAGCCAGTTGCCGCGGCGATCCAGCGCGAGCCAGCCATAGACCGCGGGAACATTCGGCCACTTGGTCATCGCGCGCAGTACGGTTTCATCCACAGCAATTGGCCTGATGGATGAAATCGATTGCGCGCCGGCACGCTAGCGCATGAACGCTTTGATCCATTGTTTGTATTCGTCGTTGTGCGTCATCTTGTCCATCTCTTCATTCGAAGCGATTTTGGACTTGAGGTCGGCCGCCGCGCCGCCGTTATAAAGGTGCGAGTACACTTCGCGCAACACTTTCACTGCTGCTGCCAGTGGCTGATGGCCTTGAAGCAGCACGCGCGCGCCGACCGCTTCGAATTCCTCGCGCTTGATCGATGCCGGCGCGGAGCCGACGATGATCGGCAGCTTTGATGCTTCCTGCACCGCTTTAACTTGTGACACGGTTTCCACGCCCACCACAAAGATGCAATCCACGCCGCACGCCGCGTAGGCTTTGGCGCGCGCGCACGTGCCTTCAAGTCCTTCAACTTTCAGGGCAGCAGTGCGGCCCGCGATCACGGTCGCCGGGTCTTTCTTCGCAGCCACAGCGGCTTTGAGTTTGCCGACCATTTCCGGCGTGGAAATCAGCATGTCTTTTTCCTGGCCGAAACTCAGCGGCAGCAGCGTGTCTTCAATACTCATCGCCGACACGCCGGCGTGCTCGCATTCGATCACCGTGCGCATCACATTGAGTGCGTTGCCGTAGCCGTGATCGGCATCCACCAGCAGTGAAATGTCCGACGCGCGCATGATGCGGCGAATTTGATCGGCGAATTCGGTAAGCGTGAGCACAATCAAATCGGGCGACGCCAGCGTGCTGTTCGACGACACCGAGCCGGCGAGGATGCCCAGCGTATAACCCACGTCCTGCGCAATGCGTGCCGACAAGCCGTCGTACACGCTGGCGGGCGACAGGCACGTGGTGCCGTTGAGGATGGCGCGCATACGCTGGCGCTGTTCGGTGGGGGTCAGCATGAAATCTCCGTATATAAAAATGTTAATAAAAACAAACAGTTATTGTGCGTGCTGATGTTCGGTGCGAGCGAGCTTGCCGCCGCGCTGATAGGACCGCGCGTTCATTCCGACGGGTGCGTGATTGTAACTTGCCCGCCGCGATTAGGAATGCCGCAGCCGGCAGCGTCAGAGCACCGGCAGCTACAAGGATTTATGCGTGCCGTCGCAAAACGGCGCGTTCTTCGTGCGCTTGCAGCCGCACAGCCATTTTTTCTCTGCTTTCGTCACGGTAAATTTCATTGGCGTGAATTCTGTTGTCTTGTGCGAACCGTCGCAGAACGGCTGCTTTTTCGACAGGCCGCAGGCGCACCACCAGTAATCGCCGGGGGCGAGGTCAACGGCATAAGGTGCTTTTTGCGCGCAATGTGGTTCGGCCATGAGGTCCTCCTGGGTTGACGGGAATGGCGAGCGTGGATCATGGCATACTGGCAGTGTCTTGTCTCATAGGGAGGCTTTATGAAACGACTACTGGTTTTCGTTTGCATCGCTGTGCTCACAGGCTGCGGTGCCGATGTCGCCACCACCGCGGCTACTGGCGCCGCCATCAAGAAGCAGGAAGCCGATGCAGGAAAGCAGATGAAGGAAATGGCGGATAAAAAAATCGATAAAGCAGCACAGGCGATAAAAGAACGCGCCGAGCAGCAGGAGAACGCCAGCAAATAGTTCTGACGCTGGCTGAGGCGTGCAGACTACAGATTGCGCCCGTCGAATTTTGTGATTTTTAAAGCGGCAATATCCACGCCCTCAATGCAGCGCGCATTGATCGCCGCCATCGCCGTGCCGGTTTTCGGATTGACGCCTTCGCCATACGGCACGCAGCCGCAGGTCGCGCAGAAGTGATGCTGGATCGCGTGCTTGTTGAAGGTGTAGGTGGAAAGATTCGCTTCCGGCGTCAGCAGTTTCAGTTTCTCGCGTGGCGTGAACCAGCGCAGCGCACCCTGCCTGAGGCAGATCGAGCAGTTGCATTCCATCACGTTATCGAGCGTGCCTTCGACTTCAAATTTGACATTGCCGCAGTGGCAACTGCCGGTGTGGGTCATGTAGGTTCTCCTATGAGCGTTTCAGTATGCTGGTCGGAAACTGGTATCAGCTTCCACTCCTTGTGGTATCCAACGCGAACGACCACGTGAGACTTTGAATCGTAGAGACCTTGTACGAAGTGAAGTCGACTGTCATCTTTATTGAACTCCCCCGACATCTGAATTTGGTTCGTTTCTTTATGGAGTAAGGGCGCACCCAATAACTCCCCCGTAGTTGCCATACGAAGTAAATGAATAGATTCTTCAAGCATGGCACGAAGTTCTGACCACCAGACTTCGTCTCGGTTAGTCGGTAGTGTGGTTACATGAAGGTAGTTTCCCAGTTGTTGTCCAAGCTTTTGCAATCGGCTTGTCACTGGTGTGTACAGGAATGTCGCGAGGACTTTGCCCTTGGGCCCGTCCATGATTGAGAATTCGACTATTTGATCCCCAGTACGGAAGGCTGCTTCTATCCCCTTGGCCAGCTTAGCAATTTTCCATCCACTTTTTTTGGCTTTGGAGATGTGTGCTTGGGCAGCAAGATACTGCTTTATTCGCGACTCTATTCCACATCTAATCTCTAACGCGCTATAGAACAACGCTTCTGCCGAACCTTCGGCGAGCCGATCCTCTGCTCGCGCAAGATAATCTTTCGCGTCGGTTCCATAGGCGAGGGCTGCGGTCATGCAAGCTGACTCAAAGTGGGCGTCGTAGACGACGCCACGATTTTTGTCCGGTAGATAACCGCTAACACAGATTTCAATTTTCGCTCCTTTGGAATTAACAGCTTAACAAAATCTATCGCGACTTAAGCGACCAGGGAACAAGTCAGCCTTATGTATTTCCACCTCGATTTAACCCCATTTCTACCCTGTCATCGTTTACACCTCCAGCATCGCAGCGATGCGAAAACCTACAGGAGCGGAACATGAAATTTCGTAACAAAATCATATATTTATCGATATTGGCTGGATTCTCCGGCGCGGCAGGTGCGGTGGGCAACATCGCTGACGTGACGGTGTACGACCGTGTGGAAAATCGCACGCTGCCGATACATCAGCACAACGGGCGCTATTACGTCGTCGGCAAGCCGGGCAACGAATATCAGATACGCGTGGCGAATCGCGGCCGTCAGGAAATTCTGTCGGTGGTGTCGGTCGATGGCGTGAACGCGGTGTCGGGCGAGACGGCGAACTGGGAGCAGACCGGATATGTGTTGGGCAACACTCAGGCGTTTGATATTCGCGGCTGGCGCAAGAGCGCGGATCGCATCGCGGCGTTTTATTTTACCGAGCACCAGAATTCGTACGCGGCGCGCACCGGTCGTCCGCAAAATGTGGGTGTGATCGGCGTCGCGGTGTTCCGCAAGAAGTACGAGCCTCCCGTGCGGATCGATCCGCCGGTGCGCCCGTGGCCGCGTCCTTATTCGCGTTCCGATTCGCCGTGGCCTTCGTCGGGTGATGGTGCCGCCGGCGGCGCGCCGATGGACAGCTCACGTGCGGAGGAAGCCCCAGCGACATCGTCCACGCGTGCCGCACCTGCGGAAGCACCATCGTCGGCCGGTGCGCCATCGGGCATGATGGAAGATCGTGACACCGGTCGCAGCAGCATCGCGCGCGCGCCGCGGCAAGCCGCCAGGCTGGGCACCGGCCACGGCCGCAGTGAAGAATCGCACGTGACCTATACCAACTTCGAGCGCGCTAGTTCGTCGCCGGCGGAAATCATCACCATCCACTACGACACTTACGAGAATCTGCTGGCACAAGGTGTCATTTATCAACCACCGGTTTACGCGCGGCCTACACCCACGCCGTTTCCCGGACAGTTTGTGCCGGATCCGCGCTAGTGCTGTGAGCCGTGTCGCAACAGGTTGCCGGTATGCGCAGGCTTCTGCATACTGGCGCCCGTTATGCCACGGGACACCGACACCAGCGACGAACAGCTCATGATTGCCTATCGGGACGGCGACGCGGGCGCGTTTGATACGTTGTATCGCCGCCACAAGGGGCCGGTGTATCGCTACATGCTGCGGCAGTGCCGCGATGCGGGCGTGGCCGACGAGTTGTTTCAGGATGTGTGGATGAATCTGATCCGTGCGCGCGAGAGCTACACGGTGCAGGCGAAATTCACCACCTATATCTACAAGCTCGCGCACAACCGGTTGATCGATCACTATCGCAAACACGGGCACGCGGCGATGGTGTCTTTTGATGATGACAATGAAGATGCGCCGACAATTGCTGAGCCGGTGGCCGCGCCGCGCGACGAACCGGAGCGGCATCTGGATATCAAGCAGCAGGCAGCGCAATTGCTGGAATTGCTCGGCATGCTGCCGGAACCGCAGCGCGAGGCATTTGTCATGCAATACGAAGGCGGCATGAGCGTGGAAGAAATCGCGGATGCCACCGGGGTGACGCGAGAGACGGCAAAAAGCCGATTGCGCTACGCGATGGCGAAGATCAGACAAGGGCTGGCAACGTGGCAGTGAACGAAGACAATCAGGAACGCGATCCGCATCTCGTTCGCCTGGTTCAGGCAGCGTCGGGCGAAGAACCGCCGGCAGCGCTGGATGCGGCTATCCTCGCGGCGGCGCGGCGCGAGGTAGGCGCGCGTCCGCAGGTTGTCAGCGTGGCGGGCGGTGGCGGCGGCGAAATGCCGACGCCGGTCGTGCGCGCGAAGCGAAACTGGTACGTGCCGGTGTCGATAGCCGCCGTGATGGTGTTGAGCGTCAGCCTGGTGCTGACGATGCATCACGAAAAAGGCGACGAGTTGTCGCAGCCACCGAAAACCGCTAGTGCGCCGCCACGGTCGTCTGCACCCGCGCCCGCTGCCGAAGCACCGGCGGCTGCGTCGGAAAAATCGGATACGACTCTGCGCGATGCAGTGTCCGCCAAAGCCAAAGTCGCAGAAGAGAAGCGCGCGGAACCGCCAAAAGCCGCCGACGCCGCGCCCGCGCCGGAAGCCTATGCTGAACTGGCCAAAAAACAGCGCCAGGAAAAAGCCGAAGCTGCAGTAGACAGCGTGGTGGTTCTGGGTGGATCAGGAAGCGCGCGCAAGGATCAGGCAGACGGTACCTTGATGCGCGAGCAGGGACCGGCTAGCGGCATGGGAGCGCTCAAGTCTGCGCCGGCCCGCGAACGGCGGCCCGATCCGTTCCCGGCGGCCAGCGAACGCGAAGCGCCTGCTGCGGCACCTTCATCCGCACCCGTGACCCCAGCGCCAACGCCCGTGCAGCCTAGCCGCGATGCTGCGGAAACGCGCAATCGCAGCGACGCGGATCGCAATACGACGCGCGGGGTAATGCAGGAAGCGCCCGTAGTCGCGGCGGCGCCGTCCGCGCCTCCCGCACCTGCGTCCTCGGCCAAAGCGTCTGCCGCGCCGGGCCGGGCGGCGCCGGTCGAAGACAGCGTGACGTCATCCGCCCCGGCGCAGGTCGAGGGCCGTGTCATGGCGACACCGCCTCCGCCGCCGGCGCGAATGATGACCAGGCCGGCGGCGGCGCCCGCCAAATCCGCCATCGCGCAGCAACGGCTGCCGCTGTGGCGTGGCTTGGAAGACCAGCCGCCGGAAAAGTGGCTGGAGCGGTTAGCCGAGTTCAAGCGCGACAACCGTCAGGCCGATGCCGACGAACTGCTGGCGGAATTCCGCCGGCGCTTTCCGGATCATCCCGCGAGCGTCCGGTAGGTCCGGTAGTTATATATGGTGGGCGAATCACTAACCGGCATGCCGCCGGATGACCCCAAACCCGTGGCGCCAGACCCCGACAATTACAGCGGTTGCTGCGACAGCGGTTGTACGCCCTGTATATATGACCGCTACTGGGAGGCGATGGCGCAATACGAAAAAGCGCTGGCGGAATGGCAGTCGCGTCAGGCGGCGGATACCGGCTAAGTGCTTGTCAAACAAGACTATATTTTTAAGTATTTGTTTTTAAATGATATTTAAATTAGTAGGCACTGACATCGAAAC
>JBEBHE010000189.1:0-9155 GCA_040081205.1 Burkholderiales bacterium
CCATTCCATCAGCGACGCGCCCGCGTCGAGCAATTCGAGATCGTTGCGGATGATGCTGGCGATGCCGGGGCGCAGAATTTTGACGGCGGCTTCGCGGCCGTCATGCAATTCGGCCAGATGCACTTGTGCGACCGAAGCGCTGGCGTGCGCTGTGCGGTCGAACGCTCGGAAAATGTCATTGAGCGGTTTGCCGTGCGCTCGCTCGATTGCCGCTACCGCATCGTCGCCGGGAAACGGCGGCACCTGATCCTGCAATTTGGCGAGTTCATCCGCGATGTCTTCCGGCAGCAAATCGCGCCGCGTGGAGAGTATCTGTCCGAACTTGACGAAAATCGGCCCCAGCGTTTCCAGCGCGCACCGCAACCGCTCCGCGCGCGGCGCGGAAAGATTTCGCCAGAACAGCGCGATGCGCAAGGCCGTGTGCAGCCCGCCCACGCGCTCGTGCCCGCGCAGAAATTCGTCGAGTCCGAAGCGCAGTGCGACGCCGACGATTTTTAGCAATCGAAACAGATACATAACCGGATTGTAACCGCAGGCAGGAAGATGCGCTGTGCGGTGTTCTATGAAGCGTTGTGATCAGCCTCCGTGATTTGTTCGATACGCTTTTCGAGACGAGCTACGTCATCGCGCAACGCATCGACTTCACGGTTGAATTGTTCGACGTCGGCGCGACCGGCGATCAACGGCTGCTCTTCCGTCCAGTACTCCGCGAACGAACGCGCCAGATTATCTGCGCCTTGCCGCCCCCAGCTATCGAGCTTGCGTCCGCTTTCGACCATACGATGCGCGGCAATGTCGCCGAACACGCGGCTTAAATCTTCTTCCACGTCCCACCGGATATTGCGCGCGATGTGATTCAGCGCTGCGGCCAATTGCGGATCGCCTTCGACCGCAATATCGTTCCATGCAGTAGCGTCGCGCGCAGCCAACCGCAGCATGATGCCGGGTGTCAGCCGTATGGTTACATCGGGTGCGATTTCAGGAGGCGCAGCGATCGCTTCGCCGGATTCGCCAATGCCGAGCAGCATGGTTACTGGAAAGCAATCGACACGAACTGCTTTTCCGGCGAAGGCGCGCAGCCGCTCCTGCGCCCACGCGTTCTGTCGCAGCAGCCGGTTGATGGGGGGGATGTAGAGTGGTGGAATCAAGGCAGAAAAAACGCCCGGACTTGCCGGGCGTTGTGCGTGCGTGAAAAGGTATTACGACGCTTGCTGGATACCCGACACTCTCCAGCCACCGCCGCCGTTGACAGGTTTTTCGAGATGCCAGATTTCGTTCAGATTACTCAACGCGCCGTTCTCGCGGATTTGTCCGGTGAAGCGCACGCTGACGACGTACAGATTGACTTCGGTCACGACTTCCAGCACTTCCGAGTGGAGATCGACTGCCTCGGTTTTCTGTTGTGAACCCCAGGCGGATTTCATTTCGCCTTCAAGTTCGCGATACAGTTCCGGCGTGAGGAAGTCGCGCAGGGTCGACGCATCACCGGCGTCGTTGGCAGCTTGCAGGCGATTGAAATTCAGTTTTGCCTGGCGCTCGAATTCAGCTGCATCAAAGTCCGCAGGCCAGCGGCTGGCTGAGGCGGTGTTCATTGAAGATGCACCACCTAAGGTTGCGGCCAGTGAGCCGGGCGCGGCAGCATTGCCGGTGAACTGAGCCGGTTGTGCTTGAGACGCGATCGGTGCGGGCGCTGCGCTGGTGTTGCCGGCGCCTGCGTAGCCCAACGGTTGCTGCGGTGCGGACTTGTTGCGCGTGAGCATGCGGTAGATGAAATAACCCACGCCCAGCAGCAGCACGATCATCAAAATACCGCCCACCATGCTGCCCAAGGCGCCGCCCATCCCCATGCTGCCCAGGAGCGAGGCGATACCGATACCGGCAGCGAGTCCGGCCAACGGCCCGAGAAAGCGGCTCATGCCCGAGGGTGCTGGTGCCGGTGTCGGCGCTGCTTGTTGTGCGGGCGCGGTTTTTTGCGCGGGCGCCGATGAGTTGGTGGCGCTGCTGCTCTGGCGTCCGGAACTGCGTCCGCCGCCGACACGTGCGGCCTCGGAAATATCCACCGCGACCATTGTGAAGCCGAAAGTAATTGCAAGTATCCCAAGTAGTTTTTTCATAGATTCCTCCATCTTTATAAGGGTGAGTGCGAGCCTATTATAGAGTGCTTGTGTACCGGGTAAAGCGAGAATAAAAATATCAATAAAAACAAATACTTGCGTTATAATTTATAGCCTCGATGCAACGCCACCACGCCTGTCGCCAGATTGAAATATTCGACGCGCTCCAGGCCGGCATCCCGCATCATTTGTTTCAGCGTTTCCTGATCGGGGTGCATGCGTATGGATTCGGCTAGATAACGATAGCTGTCCGCGTCTTTCGTGATGATCTCGCCCATCTTCGGCAGCACGTTAAATGAATACGCATCGTAGGCGCCTTGCAACGGTTTCCATACGCGGCTGAATTCGAGCACCAGTAAACGGCCGCCGGGACGCAGCACGCGAAACATTTCCGCCAGTGCCGCCTCTTTGTGCGTCATGTTGCGCAAACCGAAGGCGACGCTGACGCAATCAAAGTGGTTTGACTTGAACGGCAGCTTTTCCGCGTCGCACTGAATCGCGGGCGCGAACACGCCGTCGTCGATCATCCGGTCGCGTCCGATGCCCAGCATGGCGGCGTTAATATCCGTGAGCACTACCGAGCCGGTCGGGCCGACACGCCTGGCAAACGCACGGGAAAGATCGGCGGTGCCGCCGGCAACATCCAGTACGCGATCGCCGGCACGGACATAACTTTGATCGATGGTAAATTTTTTCCACAATCGGTGCAGACCTGCCGACATCAGGTCGT
The DNA here is from genome assembly GCA_040081205.1 of Burkholderiales bacterium. Classification (GTDB taxonomy): domain Bacteria; phylum Pseudomonadota; class Gammaproteobacteria; order Burkholderiales; family SG8-41; genus UBA5216. Next base: position 2,845 of record JBEBHE010000189.1, read on the forward strand.
TCATCAGATCGTAGCGGCCAGCGACGGACGTGAAGACGCCTTCGACCTTGCGCGCCTTTTCGTCTTCGGCGACCTGCTGGTAACCGAAGTGCGTGCTGTCGTCGGTGTTGCCGGTATTACTCACGCAGGATCCCGGCTCTGGCCGGCGTCTTCGAGACGCTGCAAATACTGCGTCCACAGGTCATCCTGATTTGTGCCGTAGTCGTAGAGCAAATCCCACGAATAGATGCCGGTGTTGTGGCCATCAGAAAATACCAGTTGCACCGCGTAATTGCCGACGGCTTCAACGGCTTTTATTTCAACGTTTTTTTTGCCGGTTTGCAGCGTTTCTTGCCCGGCCCCGTGGCCGCGCACTTCGGCGGAGGGTGAATACACGCGCAGGAACTCGCACGGCAGGTTGAAGGTTTTGCCGTCGCCGAACGAAATCTCAAGCAAGCGCGAAACTTGATGTAGCTTGATTTCGGTGGGCAGCGGCGTGTCTTTGGATGCGGCCATGATAGTGCGCGTCCGTGAGTAGCGGGACGCGCATCATAACCGAGCCGCTAGATGGTGAAAAGCGCCCTGGTGCGAACGGTACGTGCAGTGCCGGCGGTTACGAGGGCGAGTCCACGATGGCAATGCTGCCGCGGTCGAAATCCGCGCCGCGCTCGACCAGATTCAACAGCTTGGCGACTTGCCTTTTTTCTCCCTGGATTTCGATCATGCGGCCGGCCTGGAACCAGCCCGCTGGCAGGATCACCGACAGCGGCGTGGCGGGCATCGCCACTTCCGGCAGCAACAGCGCGTGCTCAAATCCTTGCGTACCAGGAAGATTGAAATTCGACGGGCGCACCGAAATGCTTTTCGGCGCGCCGGCGAACAGTCGGATGCCGCACTGGCATTCATTCGTCTCGTTGACTTTGATCCACTGAATGGTGCCGAGCTTGGTGTCTGTGGTATTCGTGCCGCGACGCAAGCCGAGGAGCTGATTGTGGGTCATGCGCAACAGCCCACTGGGATCGCGCAGCATACACATGAAGCCGGAGTTGCTGTGGTTGAGTATCTGCCAGTTCTCGGACTTCCGGATCACCGGTTGCGAGGCCGTGGTGGACATGCGCATGGAAAATCCCAGATTGTCGGCCTCCCATTTGTCGCGCGACGAAAAGCTTTCAGCGGCGGGCGCTTTCTGTTCGCCACCCAGCAGTTTGTGTGAATCGGCAATGCCAAAACATACTTCCGCCGGCTCGGTGGTGTTGTGCCGCTCTTCAGTGCGAAGCGTGCCAGCGCGGCACCACTGCACGTAAAGCAACATGATCAGGCTTTCGCAACCGGGTTGGCGCGCGTCTTCCCCCAATCCGAGCTTGCCGGGGGTTTGACCTTGCTTGAGGAGGTTGATGGTCTGGCGCAGCGTCTTGGCAATCTGCTCCAGATCGACATAACGCACCGACGCGCCCGGTGCCACGCGTTCGGCAAGGCCGGCGGGCGCATCGCCGTTGAAATCGACAGCGATCGGCGGAATCGGCCCCGGCGGCAGCGGTTGCGCCGACAGACTTACCAGCGACGACCATTTGTCGAGCCAGCGCCGCAGGAAAGCCATCTGCCGCACCGATAGCGCGTACGGATTGGCGAGATTTGCCAGCAGGCCATGTGTATAAGCTTCAGCGCAACTGCTGTCCGCCTCGTGCCGCGCGAACACGTCCTGCACGCGCATGCGCGAGACGCCGTGTTCTTCGGCGAACGCAAATAACTGATGGAACGCACGCCACGCCGCCGCACCCGGTTCGCGATACACCTGATAGTGCTCGAACAGGCTGTGTCCCGCGGCGCGCAAACAGCGCAAGGTGACCAGTGCCGCGAACGGTGAAATGGGAAGGTCACCGGCGCGATACGCGTCAAGGCAGCGCTGATAATTCTCGCCGAGCAAACCCCACAGGCCAACGACGCTTTTCCAGGCGTGCGCATCGGCTTGGTCCAGCGGCAGTGGTTTGCCCAGGTAGCGTTTAGCGACTTCGGCTTGCGCGAAATTAACGGTTTCTTTCAGTGCTTCAAGTATCTTGAGCCGTTCCAGCGCCGGCAATTCCGCCGGGGTGAGCGCGCCCACTTGTTCGGACACCATCTGGTGTGCGAGCTGAACGTTGGTGATAGGAAGGCTGGCAATCCAGCGCATGCAGCCGGCTGCATCCTGGAACTGCAAGGCGGTGGCGGTTTTGGCCAATAATTGTGCCTGGATGCTCATGGGCATCTCCTTGAATAGTATGGTTGGTACTGGTCGTGCAATTTTCCCGACTGTTTACGGTTTCCCGCCATAATCAGTCAACGCAAGCCTAATGATAAGCTGCCAATGTGACTGTGAACCACGTCACGTACTGCCGGTAAATATCGTTAAAAGCGGTAATAGTTTACGGTTTACCCTTCATCAGAATTTTCCCTCATTACTCAATCGTACCGCCAACTGCTGTGCAATTTTATCGCGCAGATCAACCGGTGTCGTCGTATGTGAAGGCGCTTCACGCTGGTGCGATCCCCATATCGCCTGCGGAAAATGCGGGTCGTCACGAAAGCGCGGAATCACGTGCCAGTGCAGATGCGGCGTGAAATTGCCCAAACTCGCTAAATTGACCTTGTGCGGCAAAAGAAGTTCACGCAGCGCCGACTCGGTCGCGAGCACGACGCGCATGCAATGCGTACGATCCGCATCGGCAAGATCCGTCATTTCTGCGACGTGAGCCTTCCAGATTACGCGGCAATAACCCGTATAGCCCGGCTCGTCAATCAATACGGCGCGGCAGCGGTTGTCTTCCCACAGGAGGCGCCCCCCAACGGTGCTGCACAGTTCACAGGTCATATTATTTTTCCGCTGAAAGAAATGCCATCATAACGTCAGTGCCGCGACTACCCAGTAGCGTGCGAATTTGCCGCTGGCGATGCACAACGCGCATAGCCACGGATTCAGCCTTAGCCAGCCCGCCGCGACACATAGCGGATCGCCAATAATGGGCACCCAGGACAGCAGTAAAATGGATGCGCCATATTTTTGCACGCGCGCCAGGCCTTTCTGTGCGGTCTTTTGCGGAATAAAGCGGCCGATTAGGTAGGACGACATGCCACCGAGCGTGTTGCCGAGCGTTGCCACGGTGAGCGCCGCCCACAGTTGGTGCGGATGCAGCTTCAGCACGCCAAACAACACGGCCTCGGAACCGCCCGGCAGCAGCGTCGCAGCGAGAAAGCTGCTGACAAACAGGGTCCATAGACCGGTGGTTTCGCTCATCGTATGCGCGCAAGGGACAATAGCAAGATGCGGGCATTGTCGCATGGTGCCGTTACCGGCGTGATTGACCACGGCGGAGATAATCCATGATAATTACAGGTTCCTACCGAGCGTAATCGCCTCACGCGTTCATTCCTATTCAGCCCCGACATTACAGAAAGCAGAAAGTAAAACCATGACCTACGCAATCGATTTCCCCGGCATTACAACGTTACCGATCGCCGAAAGCACGCAAACTTTTCCGGTGGGCCGCATTTACTGCGTGGGCCGCAACTACGCCGAACACGCTAAGGAAATGGGTCACGACCCGGATCGTGAGCCGCCATTCTTCTTCATGAAGCCGGCGGATGCGATTGTGCAAAACGGCGCAACCATTGCGTACCCGGTGATGACCAAAGACCTGCATCACGAAATCGAGATGACGGTCGCTATCGGCAAAGGGGGCAAAGATATCCCGGTTGAAAAAGCGCTGGATCATGTGTTCGGCTACGGCGTCGGTCTCGATATGACGCGCCGTGATGTGCAGGGCGAAGCCAAAAAAATGGGCCGTCCGTGGGAGATGGGCAAGGCGTTTGACGATTCCGCACCCTGCACCGCGCTTAAGACCGTGGCAATGGTCGGCCACCCCGCAAAAGGCGCGATCTGGCTCAAGATCAACGGCGTGGTCAAACAAAAAGGCGATCTCTCGGAATTGATCTGGAATATTCCGGAGACGATTTCGTATTTGTCGAAAATGATTACGCTGCGTCCCGGCGATCTCATCATGTCGGGCACGCCGGCCGGCGTCGGACCGGTGCAGCGCGGCGACCAGCTCGAAGGATTTGTCGAAGGCGTCGGCAGCCTGACGGTTAGCTACGCGAAATAAAAAAAAGGAGAGGCGACATGCGCGCACTCAAGCTCGGGAAAAATGGCCCGGAGGTCTCGGCGATGGGGCTGGGCTGCATGGGCATGTCGATCAGTTACGGCGAGCCCAACGACGAAGAATCGATTGCGACCATTCATCGCGCGATTGATCTTGGCGTCAATCTGATCGTAACGTCGGACGCTTACGGTAGTGGCGTCAACGAGGCGCTGGTGGGCCGCGCAGTAAAGGGCAAACTGGACAAAGTGTTGATCGCCACCAAGTTTGGCAACCTCGCCCTCGGCGCGCGCGGCGGCGACAGCGGTGCGCCGGCGTTGACCGGCGGGCATCCGGATTACGTGCCGCAGGCGTGCGAAAAAAGCCTGAAGCAACTGGGCGTCGATGTGATCGACATTTACGGCCTGCATCGCGTCGATGCCACGGTGCCGATAGAAGATACCGTGGGCGCGATGAAGCGCCTGGTTGAGCAAGGCAAAGTGCGTTATCTGCAATTGTCGGAAGCGGGGCCGGAAACGATACGCCGCGCCAACAAGGTGCATCCGATTACCGCGGTTGAGACGGAGTATTCGCTGTGGAGCCGCGATGTAGAGCGCGAGATTCTGCCGGTGTGCCGCGAACTGGGCATCGGTTTCATGCCGTATGCCCCACTGGGGCGCGGCTTTTTGACGGCAACGATGAAGACACTGGATGCATTATTGCCCTCAGACCGGCGGCGTGACCACCCACGATTCTCTGTGGAAAATATTAATAAAAACAGCAACTTACTTAAGTCTATCGAAGATGTCGCAACAACACATCACGCGACGCCCGCACAGATAGCGCTGGCATGGCTGCTGGCACAAGGGTCAGGCATTGTGCCGATACCCGGCACCAAGCGCCGTACCTATCTTGAGCAAAACTGCGCCGCACTCGATATCAAACTCAGCGCTGATGAAGTCAGGCGCCTGAGCGACGCGTTTCCGCTTAATGTCACGGCCGGCACGCGCTACCCGGAAAAGCAGATGAAGGCGCTGGGTATTTGACGCGCCCGCCGCGCTTTCCTGACAAGTCTTCATGACGGTTGCGACAACGCCGCAATGGCAGGCGCCCCCCGGCGCGTGCGATTGCCACATGCACATTTTCGATTCGCGTTTTCCGCTTGCGGCCAAGGCCCGGCGCAAAGAGCCCGACGCCACTGTTGCGCAATATCGCGGCGTGCAACAACGGCTCGGGCTATCGCGCGTGGTGGTGGTGCAGCCGACGGCGTATGGACGCGACAATCGTTGCACGCTGGATGCGATAGCGCAGTTAGGCGCGTTGGGCGATACAGCGCGCGGCGTCGCCGTCATCGACGAAACGACGACAGACGCCGAAATTGAACGCCTGCACCAAGCCGGCATGCGTGGCGTGCGGTTTCGCATGCTGGAGCCGCCGGAACTGCCGTGGGCGTTGCTGGAGCCGATGGCGGCGCGGCTGGCCAGCGTCGGCTGGCACATTCAATTTCAGATGGACGGACGTGATTTTGAATCGCGCGAAGCGCAGCTAATGTCGCTGCCCTGCCCTTTGGTGATTGAACACGTCGGCAAGTTTCTGGAGCCGGTGCCGGTATCGCATCCCGGCTTTCAATCACTGCTGCGGCTCGTCGATAACGGGCGCGTGTGGGTCAAGCTTTCCGGCGCGTACATGGTGTCGCGCAGCGGGCCGCCGTTTTATTCCGACATCGGCGTGCTGGCAAAAGCATTGGTCCAGCGCGCGCCGGAACGCATGGTGTGGGCGAGCAACTGGCCGCATCCGCTGCCTGCCGCTACGACAGCAAAACCGGACGATGCGGCGCAACTGGATATGCTGCTGGATTGGGTTCCGGAGCAGAAAACGCGTCACCGTATCCTGGTGGAAAATCCCGCGACGTTATACGGGTTTCCCTTAGCGTAAGTCATAGCGTTCGGGCATGAGCCGCTCACGAGGTTGATGAGCGGAACATTTCGCGTGTGGATGTTTCCGCACCGAAATGGAATGCCGCATGGCATTCATCGCAAGCCGCTATTTCCCTTCCTGGTCATTGCGTCCACTGGCATGCCGTTCTAGAGGGATGGCGTGAAAATAACGGCAACTTATGGATGCCAGGACGGATTCCGCCTGAACCTGAAAATTCGTCTATACGCCGGTCGAGCGCGCGGGATGTTGCGCTGATCCAGTACATTCCAGTTTTGCATGATATAAGTA